>CANPIM010000017.1 GCA_947574135.1 uncultured Lachnospiraceae bacterium | reverse complement strand
ACCAAAGCCCGCCATGCCAATCCCGATCAGGAGCCGGACAATGCCAATCCCTTCCTTTATTTCAGCAAGTCCGATCACTACCAGACCAAAACCCAGAAATGCAGCATAGCCTCCCAATATAAGAGGTGTCAGCCGCAGCCGCTTTCCTGTTCTGTTCTTTTTTGTCATCATCTGCTCCCTCTGCCAGCCTTCTCATTTTCCTATCCGGCCGGCCTGTTTTTAAAATTCCATATGACAAGCCTGTCCAAGTCTTGCTTGTCCCTAAAATCCCACATGAAAAGCCAGACCGGTCTGTTTCTGAACCTTTTCAAGCAAGCCGCTCCCTGCAGCCGTCTTTGTCAGCAGCATAAAGCAGACCGGTTCCTCTTATGACCTCTGATTTCGGTTTTTTATCCTTCTCTTCGCCGTAACTGTTGACCCCGCTTCGCTGCCAGTTATATACGGAAAGATAGGGATCTTTTCGGTAAATCCCCCATCCCCGATTGGTTCTCTCCATAGCTGTCACCAACAGATACTTATCGCTCCAATGGAGCTCCTCCGGGCGGCAGAACCAGGTATCTTTCTTATCGCACATATAGTCGCCCAGCACCAGATAAAGTTCCCGGAGAGGCTGTGGCAGCTGAAAGTTCAGCCGTTTTTCTACCGCGTCTATTTCTTCCTCTGTGTAGATTTTGCCTGCTGCCAGTTTGGGTTGCCAGCAAAACTCCCTGATCAGTTCCAGCTCCTCACGGATGAAGTACAATGGGCGTACTTCAAATTTGGGTTTTTCCTTTTTCCAAAACATAATGCCGGTTCTCCTTCACCTGCTTTTGAGATCACGAATCAAATTTCTAACAGCTTTGCGGCATATTCCGCCTTGTTTTCCTGCACATATTAAAAGGATAGATTATTTTTCAACCAGACTTCCTGACCGTGCGAGTACCTGGCTTGGGCGTTGCCTGCATTTCCGGAGGAAAAACTAAATCACCGAATCCATGTGTTCTCTAAAATAATTGTTTCCATGTATGGGCCTTCCATTTTACCCATTTACATGGAAACATGTACACGTATACTTTTCCGGCTGAATCCGTTCCATATGCGTCCAGGCAGACAGAACGCGCCCCAGACAGTCTTTTCATATCTTTTATGTGTTTCACAATCAGTAATCATTCTATCTGGTTTTTCGGTGATAATGCACAACACAAATTCAGCCAGAGGAGTATTGTCTTTAAAAAGACTTGTTTTTCCTTCTGTTTTCGTATCTCCATACTACCATAAACATTTTGGTTTTACAAGCCGGGAACCAGCGCATCCCTGAATCCCAAGAAGCTATCCCAAGAAGCTTTTCCGGAGAGCAAAATTGGTTCTTGTACTTTTTTTTACATGTTGTTATAATTATGAGGAAATGGTTAAGTGAGGAAGGTTGCCGGGGGGTTGAACAAAGGATAAGGTTCCTGATTTAATTCCATCGACGGGAGAATTTAGCTGACTTGGAGGGATTGTCATGAGGGTAAAGCGGAGGATGTTGAGCCTGTTACTTTGCTGTACGGTTTTTGGTTCTGCATTTTCTGGAATGCAGTTGGTCGGAAAGGCAGAGGAGAAATCAGGAAGTGCCTGTAGTTATGAAGAACATGAACATAATGATGAATGCTACAAGCTGGAGACGGTATGTGTACATAACAAGGAAAGTCAGGAGGAAGATCTGTCCGAAACAGAGGGGCATACCTGTACGGAGGAGAGTGGCTGTGTGACCCGGGTACTGGATTGCCCCTACGCATATGAGGGGCCGGAGGCCGGAGAACAAAAACCGGAAGTCGGGGATCAGCCAGAGAACAGTGATAATCCGGAGGCAGAAGGTGGGGACAAGCCGGGGACCGAAGTTGGGGCAGAGATCGGAGAACAGCCGGGAACCGGGGACGAGTCGGAGGCTGAGGGCAAACCGGAGACGAGTGTTGGGTCGGAAGCCGGGGACGGAGCGAATGGTGAGGAGAACAAGAAGCCGGAGGACGGGGAAGTTTCGGATCCGGAGGAAGAGGGAGAAGTAGCTGCAAGGGTGTATTCCTGGGAGTGGGTGGACCAGGAGGAAATGCTGGTATGGAGCGAGGAGCTGGGACAGTGGGGCCTGGGCCTTCCCGGCGCCAGTGAAGAGAATACGGTGACTGCGGAGCTGTTGGCGGAGCTACTGCCTGCAGAAATTACAGCCAGGCTGGCAGAGGAACGGGAGGAGGTTCTGAAGCTGGCCTGGGATTTTACTGTCTTTCCGGAGGAGGGAGCCTGGGAGGGAAGCTATGTCCTGACGGCTGCTTTGCCGGAGGGGTATGCCTTGGGGGAAGAAGCGCCCAAGGTGGAGGTGTTGGTGGAATTAGGTGGGGGAGAGGTATATCCTGGCAGCGTGACAGATAAATATGTTAGTGATTGGGAATATGTATCCCGCGGTGGTTCTGAGATCACAAAAGATGCAAGCAGTTATACGTATTCCATGGATTATTATTTAGCCATTACCTCAGATAGGGATGCGTTAATTAAAAAGATATCAAATGTTCTTCCGGATAGAATTAGCTGTAAAGGATATAACACGAATAATCAGTTGGTTGATGCTGGCTTAATTCCTAAAGAGGAGAATCCTGGTACAGGAATCATAGAAGGATATGTGGAAATAGAATGGAATATTGATGAGGTTGTGAATCAGGAATCTATACAAGATGGAACATCATTCACTTTTTATGCTATGCCTGTTTATAATACAGGATATCGAATTCGTGTCAATACAAATGATCCAGATTGGGTATATGAAGGTGATGAAAACAATGCAGTTGACACAGCAGAGGATAAAAGAGTCATTAATCTTACGGTTACTCTCCATGACCTACATCTGGAGGAGCATATGGTCCCCAGCGTGAATCCTGCGAATACGACAGTAAACCTGTTTGATTATTGGGTAGATGATAGTGAAAATACCAAGGGCGACCTTTTAGAGAAGAATGATATTCATATAAATCTAAAGGGTGATCCAGTAGAACGTACTGGCATGGAGGATTGGAATAATGGAATTAACGAGGGAAAGCTATTACTTTTTGGTGATGGGAATATTCATGCTGGATTTTGGAATAAAGGAGCCGGAGCTAGTTCGGATTATGGCAAAGAAGAGGCCGGAATGACCGGAATTGTCAAGTCTCTTCTGGAGGATGGTTACCCGGTCATTGATACAGGGAAAATAGATAAGCAGATAGATAAGTATGGTAAAATAAGTGATTATGAGCTTTGTGGAACACATAATGATGCGTATGGCAATTTACGCAAAAGTGATGATCTTCAAAATGTCAGTAAACCGGTTATTAATAATTGGCGAAACCAAGGAGAGAATCCCTCACTAGCTTACCTGTTTGATCCTGATGTGGCACATGGTTCTAAAAGTTCCTATAAAGATGTAACGGGATTATTCCAGATTGATAACAATGGTTACTATTATTATGACATGCGTCAAAACTTTGCGGAGTATAATGAAGAGAAGGAAAAATTTATTCTTTATGATGCGCCTGCTGTAGATCGCACAGATGGAAGCTATGAAAATGGCGGTTTTACAGAAGATAAGCGGAGCGTAGGCAATTTCTTTCCTTTTAATACAGGTGAAGAGGTTTTCGATCTGGTAAAAGACGGAAGGCTTGATGGCAACGAGAACATCAGCAGCAACAATCTAAAGACCACCGCAGGATATATGAACCATCACCTGGGCATGACCGTAACCATCGACTTTCGGCAGCCCTTAAATGGTCAGATCAATACGGGGGCAGCCAACAACGATCCCATGACCTTCCAGTTTTCCGGAGACGATGATGTCTGGATTTTCATTGATGATGTGTTAGTGCTGGACCTGGGCGGGATCCACAGCGAGATCTATGGCACCATTGATTTTTCTACCGGGGAGGTCTTTGTGGGACAGAGTTGGAAAACCAATGGCTTCCCCTATAAGGCTGACGGTACCGTAGATTTGGAAAAGCTATATCAGGATGCGCCGCCAACGCAAAGTACAAATCTGAAACAGCAGTTTGAAAACGCGAAGAGGGCGGATACGACTCTCTGGAAGGGGAATACCTTTGCCAGCAACACCAGCCACACCCTGAAAATGTTCTATCTGGAGCGGGGAAACTATGATTCCAGCCTGGCCCTTCGCTTTAACCTCCAGTCTCCACTGTACCAGCAGGTGAAAAAGGTGGATCAGGAGGGAAATCCTCTGGAGGGCGTGGAGTTTGATCTCTGTCCGGCGGAGAGAACCACGGATCCTGCCGGGGCAATTCGCTGCCTTTATACGGATAACGCCGCCCAGGGAACCCAGGAATTTTATGTAAAGCAGGCGGAGGGAAGCGCCTTTGTCCATCTTACCACGGCCTCTGACGGAAGCGCCCGGTTTCTTGATGAAAACGGAAATTATTTTAACTTTGCGGATCGGGGAGACGCCTATTATATTTTAAAGGAGACCCGGACACCCCCCGGGTACCGTACTCTGCCGGTGGAGCTTGTGCTGCACTACGATCCCAATACGGCTATGCTCTCCGTAGCCAATCGATGGACCACCGGGGCTTACGCCTGTTCCCTGGTCCATGTGGCCGGAACGGGAAGTCTGAACTATGGAAGCTTTGACCTTACCAGTGGAGATGTTACGCCCGTAAGCCAGGCCGTGAGCCGGGATAAGCAGCGTGACGGCCTGATTGTGGCTGTTCCGCTTCTGCTGCAGAAGTCGGACAATACCTGGGAGCCATTGTATGGCAGCAATCTCGGTGGATTTACGGTTTCCCAGGCTCCCCAAAATCCCAATGCTCTGGAATGGCAGAGCTCTGTATTGGGAGCCGCGCTGGAGCAGGCTGCTGACGATAAATATCCCAACTGGCAGCTTATTTGGGACGAGGATAATCTTCGCCTAACGGGAACCCTCAGTGATCTGCCGGGACTGGCCAATCGATATCTGCTTAACAATGCTGCCGGTGATTTGCAAATGCTCTATGGGATCATTGAGCCGGAGGCTTTGGAGGCTCTGGGGATCCATGAGGGAGATGCCCAGGCACGTTATGGAGCTCTTGGACGCTATGTGAAGGAGCACGGTACGCAAGCCACCCTTCAGAGAATTTTGGGGACAAGCGTAACCGGCACGGAAAGCGGCAATGGCTTTAGTTTCCTGAATCCACAACAGTTCAGCCGGGATTTCCGCTCTCTGATTTATGTTCCCAATGAACAGCGGGAGCTTTGGGTTATGAAAATTGATCAGGATGGTAAGCTTTGCAATGGGGCCCAATTTGGTCTGTACACCGATGCATCCTGTAGCGGCACTCCTGTGGCTCAGGGAACGACAGCCACGGTGAATGGACAGGAGGGGACGCTTATCTTTTCTCCGGCCAATGACAATAGCCCGGGACATGCGCAAATCGGGTGGGCTACGGAGAGAAGGAGCCGTTATTATCTGCGGGAGATGGCTGTCCCCGAGGGCTGTACCATGAACAATACCGTCATTCCTGTGGTAGTGGGCACCTACTCGGTGTATGCTGACGCGGGGACAGAGGCAGACGGCGTGTCGGTCATGGCCGGGGTGGGCCGGCTGACGCAGACCATGCGCCAGTTTGCCATGAGCGATGACGTGGACATTACCCTTCGGGACATCACAGCCTTTGAGCAGCGTCAGCCCTCGGAAAATACAGAGGTTTTGCCTGGAGACTGGACAGATGTGATGCTTGCAGGAACCACAAATGTGCAGCGCTCCATGAATCTCCACTTTGGAAGGAATACCATTGTGGACTACGGTCTCCATAACGAGGACGGCGGAATGCTGTACAAGCCTTATTTTGTGGCGGATACCGGCTTTATCCGGGCGCGAATACAGCAAAACTGGGCAGGTCTGAACGGACAATATGAAGGAGCGGTCAACGATGCCAATAAGGATAACCTGGAAGGGGTGGATATCACCAATTTGTTTAGCTTGCTGAATGTGGTAGTGGTGACGGATCAGACAACCCAGGATACCAACACCGGCCGCCTGGTGCTACAGAAAATGCTCAGCGGGGAGGATCTTACAGAGGCGGATTATACACGGAATTTTACCTTTACCATTGAATTGACAGACGAAGAGGGGCATCCTCTTTCGGGAAATTATTATTTTTACGGAACCAATAAGGCGGGCTATCTTTCCAGCGGACAGAAATTCCCCCTCCACCACGATGAGCAGATCAATATTCTCGGATTGCCGGCAGGTACGAAATTTACAGTCACAGAGGAGGACGATTCCGGAGAGGGATGGTATGTGCTTCCCGAGGATGGGTCTGTCAGCGAGGAAATTATTAAGGATGCCTCTTCCTTTGCGCCCTTCTTCAACAGCAAGCAGCCCTGGGGAGACATGGGGGTTTTGATTATCCATAAGGCGGTAGCCGGTAGCGGAGACAGGACAAGAGACTTTACGTTTACCGTGACCTTTCAGGATGCAGACGGAGAGGAACTGGAGGATTTGTTCCATTATACAGGAGATAAATCCGGGGATATTTCCAGCGGAGACAGCGTGACCCTGCACCATGATCAGCACATTTTGATTTTTGTACCAGTGGGTACCCAGTATTCCATTGTGGAGAAGGAAGCAAATCAGGATGGCTATACCTTCACGGCCCGGGGAGAGAAGGGGACCATTGAGGACAAGGAGGTTTACACAGCGGTTTTCATTAACAGGAAGGAGGAAGAGCTTCCCGAAGATCCGGGTTCCGGCCAGGAGCCAGGCTCTTCCTCGAGCCCAGGTCAGCCGGGAGTGCGCATACATGCGGCAGACAGCGGGGATCCTGCTCCTTTAGGGAGTCTGTTGGCTGTGTTTCTTTTATCTGGGATAGGAATGTTATTCTTGATTCTGGGGAAACTGTCAGGGAATGGTTTTGCCAAATGGCGTGAAAAGAAGCGCAGGTGATGAAAGCGCAAAGACTTGGAAGGTGTGATTTTTCATAAGATATGTATCCAGGAGGTGCCTCGGCATCTCCTGTGTTTTTTACAGCCCCTTGAGGCAGCACTTTTCCAGCACATGGATGAGGGAATATAGGAGCAGAGCCATAATGCATAAAAGCAGGATGCTCATAATCACCCAGTCAAGCTTAAACACCTGACTTCCATAGATAATCAGGTAGCCCAGCCCCTGGCGGCTGCCGATAAATTCTCCGATGACCACGCCCACCAGGCAGAGGCCGATATTCACCTTCATGGTGTTGATAAAGGTGGGGACGGAGCTTGGGAGAACCACCTTTAGCAGTACATCCCAGCGGGTTCCCCGAAGGGTATAGATAAGCTTGATTTTTGCCGGGTCTACCTGGGAAAATCCGGTAAAAATAGTTAGAATGCTGCCGAAGATGGCCACGGACATTCCGGCTACCACAATGGTCCGCTGATTTGCTCCCAGCCATACAATGAGCAGGGGAGCCAGGGCAGATTTTGGCAGGCTGTTTAAGATGACCAGGTAGGGGTCCAGCACCTGGGCTAAGGTGGAGCTTAACCAGAGAAGGACGGCAATGATCAGGCTGCACAGAATGACCAGGGCGAAGCTTACCAGGGTTTCCAGCAGGGTGGTGCCCACATGGAGAAAGATGCTCTTATCCAGCAGCATTCCGTAAAAGGTGGTGCACACCCGGGAGGGACTGCTGAAAATAAAGGCGTCAATCCAATGGGCTCTGGCTGCCGTTTCCCACAGGGCCAGAAACAGGAGAAAAAGCAGAACCCGGGCAGCCATAATCCAATGGCGCCTTCGCCTCCGTTCCTCCAGAAAGCTTTGCTGGGCAAGAGACATTTCCGGTTGTGACGGCTTTTCAGGCATTGGTATTCAACTCCTTCCATATGAGATTGAAATAATCTTTAAATTCCGGCGCGTTCCGGGAGCCCATGGGTGTCCGGTTTTCCATGTCAAAGTGAATGGGCACCTGTTTGCGAATGCGTCCCGGGCGGCGGGAAAGCACCAGTACCTCATCCGCCATGCTGATAGCCTCAGAGAGATCGTGGGTTACCAGGATGGCAGTCTTTTGTTCTTTTTTGATGATTCCTGCAATATCATCGCAGACGGAGAGACGTGTCTGATAGTCCAGAGCGGAGAAGGGCTCATCCAACAGAAGTAAATCCGGCTCCAGAGCCAGGGTGCGAATCAGGGCTGCCCTTTGCCGCATGCCGCCGGAGAGCTGAGAGGGCCGGGAGTCCCGAAAGCCGGACAGGCCGTAGGTTTCCAGCATAGAGTCTACGTTTTCCCGGGTTTTTGGATTCAGGCGATGCTGGATTTCCAGGCCCAGGGTCACATTGCTGTACACGGTGCGCCATTCAAACAGGTGATCCTTTTGCAGCATGTAACCGATATTGGCTCCGGCCTTTTTTAAGGGGAGGCCGTTTAGGGTGATTTCTCCATCCGAGGGCTCCAGCAGGCCGCAGATCAGAGACAGCAGGGTGGATTTCCCCATGGTATGATCATGGAAACTTTTGAGATGGCCACACGTTAGAGCTCTTTCCCCTGTTTCCGGTATTCGGAAGGGGACATGCCCTTTTGCTTTCGGAAAATCCGGCTGAAATACAGAGGATTGTCATAGCCCACCAGAGTCCCGATCTCCGTGACATTATAATTTGTGGTCTCCAGAAGCACCTGGGCATTGGCCATGCGCCGCTCCACAATATATTGCATAGGCGTGGTGTGTACATATTGCTTAAAATTTCGGATGAACCAACTGACGCTCATCCCCCGGGAGGCTGCGTATTCCTCAATATGGATCTCTCTGTGATAGTTTTCATTGAAAAATTCCATGGCAAGTTCCATCTCCGTGTCCAGATAGGCATCCTTACGTCCGTGCTTTCGGGTAATCTGCCTGTGAATCTGAATGAGAAGCTGTAAAAGCAGCAGGGTCAGAAGCTCCGGGTAATGGGTGGGGCATTTTTGGAGCTCCTGTATCATCTGCTTAAAAAGTCTGGCATATTCCAGGGAAGTCCCTGCGGGAACCACCCGCATATCATTGGCAATGCCATAGTGTCGAAGGATATTTTTCACATTGTTTCCTGTAAAATGAACCCAATAAACCTCTGTCTGATCGGTTCCATAGTACACGTATCTCTGAGGCTCTCTTGGGCGATAGACCACCATATGGCCGGCTGGCACCACGGTGTCCTTGTCGCTGCCGTCAAAATAAAAGTGGGCCTTGCCAGCAGCAATGTAGAGCAGCTGAAAATCCCGCCGTCCCCTGGGCCGGTGGGTGGGGAGACGGGGATGGGTATACAGATGGTAGGTGCCGCAGCTTCCCACAATGAGAGGCCGGCTTTTGTCCTTAAAATCCACCAGAGAATGGTTGAGATACGCAGAATTAATGTACATAAAAGCCCCCTTTCTTTTGATTGTATCATTTTGTGTATGTTTTGTCTAATGGAGTTTATGGACTTTATAGGGGGATATTATTATAATAAGGCTACAAAATGAAACGGACGGAAAAGAAAAGGAAAAATCAAAGGGGGAGTACAATGATACCAAGACATTTTGAAAATTTAAAGGTGCTCCACGAGAATGCCATGCCGGCCAGAGCCTATTACATCCCGGCGTCTGTGCGGATGGACACCCTTGTGGAGCATCGGGAGGCCTCGGATCGGCTGCAGATCCTTAAGGGGGAGTGGAAATTTCGCTATTACAGCAGCGTCTATGAGCTGGAGGAGGGATTCTACAGGGAGGAGGCGGATCCTTCGGCATACGATTCCGTAAGGGTTCCCGGGGTGTGGCAGATGGATGGATACGATTGCCACCAGTATACCAATATTCGCTATCCCTTCCCCTTTGATCCCCCCTATGTGCCCCAGGACAATCCCTGCGGGATCTATGTACATGATTTTACATACCAAAGGGAGGAGGAGGCCCCCCAGGCTTATCTGAATTTTGAGGGTGTGGATTCCTGCTTCTATGTATGGCTCAACGGAGCCTATGTGGGCTATAGCCAGGTGTCCCACTGCACCAGTGAGTTTTTGGTTAGTCCCATGCTTCGGGAGGGAAAGAACCGTCTGACAGTGCTGGTGCTGAAATGGTGTGACGGGAGCTATCTGGAGGATCAGGACAAATTTCGTACCAGCGGCATTTTCCGGGAGGTGTACCTCCTGAAGCGTCCCCGGGAGGCAGTGCGGGATTATTTTGTAAAGACGGCGTTTGGGGAAAGAGAGGCAGAGATACGGGTAGAGCTTCAATATTTCGGAAAAATGGTCCCCACAGTGGTTTCCCTCTATAACAGGGAGAAGGAGATGGTGGGGATTACCCGGGCCACAGAGGAGGGAGCGGCATCTCTAAAGATTCCGGGCCGGATTCTCTGGAATACAGAGGAACCGTACCTTTATACCTTGGTGATTGATACGGGGGCGGAGGTCCTTGTAGATCATGTGGGGCTGCGGGAAATTGAGATACGGGGCAAGTCTGTCTGCCTCAACGGGAAAAAAATCATTTTCCGGGGCGTGAATCGCCACGAGTTTGATCCGGTCACCGGCCCGGCCCTCACGGCAGAGCAGATAAGAGAGGACCTGAAGCTTATGAAGCGCCACAATATCAATGCCATTCGCACCAGCCATTATCCCAATGTGCCCTATTTCTATGAGCTGTGTGACAAGTACGGCTTTCTGGTGGTGGATGAGGCGGATATAGAGAGTCATGGACCGGTGGAGCTTTTCTATAAGGAAAATACAGATGAACATAAGTTCGATTGCTGGAATGAGCCCATTGCGGATCATCCTGCCTGGGAGGAGGCCATTCTGGATCGGGTGCGGCTTCTGGTGGAGCGGGATAAGAACCGGCCCTGCATTGTAGTCTGGTCCATGGGAAATGAGAGCGCCTACGGCTGCAATTTTGAGAAGGCGCTGCGGTGGACCAAGGGGTATGACCCTTCCCGGCTCACCCACTACGAGAGCGCCCGGTACAGAAAGGCGGGGAAGGCCTATGATGATTCCTGCCTGGATCTGTATAGCCGGATGTACCCTTCTTTTGAGGAGATACGGGAGTATCTGGAGGGAGATCCCCAAAAGCCCATGCTTCTCTGTGAGTACTGTCACTCCATGGGAAACGGGCCGGGGGATCTGGAGGATTACTTTGCCTGGTTTCAGAAAAGCGAGTGGATGTGCGGGGGCTTTGTGTGGGAGTGGTGCGATCATGCCATTGCCCACGGAGAGGCTTTGGACGGAAGGACCCGGTATTTCTATGGAGGAGATCACGGGGAGGAGCTTCATGACGGGAACTTCTGTATGGACGGTCTGGTGTATCCGGACAGACGGCCCCACACAGGGCTTCTGGAATACAAAAACGTCTATCGTCCGGCCAGGGTGACTGCTTTTGACCAGGAGACGGGAGAGCTTACCCTGAAAAACCATATGGAGTTTACGGATTTAAAGGATTATGTGAATATTCGCTATGAGGTAAGCTGTGACGGGAAGATTCAGGAGACAGGACAGCTTTTGGAGTTTGCTGCAGAGCCGGGACAGGAGGGACGGGGAAAAATTTCCATAGAGATCCCAAAGGAGGGGCAGGCATATCTTAAGCTTTTCTATTATGGAAAGCAGGAAGAGGCTCTGGTGCCGGCGGGATATCCTTTGGGATTTGAGGAGATTCCCCTTGTGACAGAGGATAACAGAAACCAGACAGCCGTAAGACTGCTTGCGCCTGCCGGGGAGGGGCCTCTTCTCATAGAACGGGTGGAATCCGGGGCATTTCTGGTTTTAAAGGGAGCGGATTTTACCTACACCTATGACCGGCGAAAGGGGTTGTTCTCCCGGATATCTTACAGAGGCCGGGAGTATCTTACAAGGCCCATGGAGCTGAATCTCTGGCGGGCTCCCACAGACAACGACCAGTATATCAAAGAGACCTGGAAGCGGGCTCAGTATGATCGGGCCTATGCAAGGGCTTATGAGACCCAGATCTGCCAGGAGGGAGCTGCCGTAAAAATCTTAAGCACCATGGCGGTGATCGCACCTTCGGTGCAGCGGATCCTGGAGATAGAGGCGGTCTGGCTGATAGACGGCTGCGGGGGAATAGAGGGAAGCTTCCGGGTAAAGAGAAATCCGGAATTTCCGGTTCTTCCCAGATTTGGGCTTCGCCTGTTTTTGGCAAAGGAGCTTGACCAGGTATCCTATTATGGCCTGGGACCCTGTGAGAGCTACCCGGATAAATGCCGGGCATCCAGCCATGGGATCTACCGAGCCCGGGTACGGGAGCTTCACGAGGATTATATCCGGCCCCAGGAAAACGGAAGTCATACGGGCTGTGCATATGTGACCCTGTCCCAGGGAAGCCGGGGCCTTATGGCCGTATCCGGGAAATCCTTTTCCTTCAATGCCTCGGTCTATACCCAGGAGGAGCTGGAGAAAAAGGCCCACAACTATGAACTGGAGCCCTGTGGCAGTACGGTGCTTTGTCTGGACTATGCCCAAAATGGCATTGGCTCCAACAGCTGCGGCCCCGAGGTGCTGCCTATCTATCAATTACAGGAGGAGATGTTTACATTTTGCATAAAGCTTGTGCCCTTTGCGGAGGATATGGAGGGCCAGGCGTAGATTCAGGAGAGCAATCCCCACAGGAACGGGCATCCAGCATGCATAAATCCGGAAACAGATGCCCGGGAACAGGGGGAATGTGATAAACCCCTTGGGGGCCGGGACGGATATCTCTCGGCCGGGAAGGGGCATGAAAGGAGAACATTCTTATGCAGGAAAAGAGGTATCTGAAGTGGTACAACAAGGTGGGATATGGTTCCGGAGATATTGCAGGCAATGTGGTATATGCATTCCTATCCTCCTTTGTAATGATTTATCTTACCAACACCGTGGGGCTGAATCCCGGGGTGGTGGGGACGCTGATAGCGGTGTCCAAATTTTTTGACGGGATCACGGACATTTTCTTTGGGGCCATGATTGACAAGACCAAGAGCCGGCTGGGAAAGGCCAGGCCCTGGATGCTCTATGCCTACATTGGCTGTGCGGTGACCCTGGCGGCTATCTTTGCCATTCCGGTGGATCTGGGAAGAAGTGCCCAGTATGCCTGGTTCTTTATTGCCTACACCCTGTTAAACGCCGTGTTTTATACGGCCAACAATATTGCCTATTCCGCACTCACCGCCCTGGTGACGAAAAACAGCAAGGAGCGGGTGCAGATGGGCTCCTACCGGTTTATCTTTGCCTTTGCCACAAGCCTTCTCATTCAGTCTGTTACCATAGGAGCCGTGGCCTTCTTTGGCGGAGGCGCGGCAGGGTGGAGAACCGTGGCCATTCTCTATGCCCTGGCAGGGCTTTTGGTCAATACCCTCTCCGTGCTCTCCGTAAAGGAGCTTCCGGAGGAGGAGCTTTCGGAAACTGAAAAGGAAACAGACGGCTGGGAAAGCGCCGGCAGGATCAAGGAGCTGGAAAGCGGAAAAGGGAGAGCGGGAGATGGGTCCCCCCAGGAACAGTACGGCCTCCTGGCAGCAGGGAAGCTTCTCATCTCCAATAAATTTTATCTTATGATCTGCGGAGTATATATTCTGCAGCAGGTCTATGGCGCCATGCTGAATATGGGCATTTACTATATGACCTATGTGCTGAAAAACGAAAATCTCTACGGCGTGTTTTCCTGGGCCATTAATATTCCCCTTATTTTGGCTCTGGTCATGACGCCCACCCTGGTGGCCCGGTGGAAGGGAATGTACAAGCTAAATCTTCGGGGGTATATGCTGGGAACCCTTGGCCGGGCTCTGGTGGTAGTGGCCGGCTATCTGGGAAGCGTGCCTTTGATGCTGCTGTTTACGGGGATTGCGGCCCTGGGACAGGGGCCCTGGCAGGGGGACATGAATGCGGTGATCGCCTCCTGCTCGGAGTATACCTATCTCACAAAGCACAAACGGGTGGACGGAACCATGTATTCCTGCACCTCCCTGGGTGTGAAGCTTGGGGGCGGACTGGGAACGGCCATTGCAGGCTGGATGCTTGCCGCAAGCGGCTTTGACGGAGCTTTGGCCGTGCAGCCGGAATCCTGTATGCGCATGCTGTATTTCATGTATCTGTGGCTGCCCATGGCCATCAATCTGGTGATTACGTGGATTCTCTCCAAGATGAATGTGGAGGAAACCAATGAAAGGCTGCGGCAGCAGATTTCTCAGGAGCTGTGCTGATATTCGGCTCCGGCGGCTTTACCCATGATATACATGGGCAAAATATTCCGCATAGAAATCCAAGAGACTATTAAAAAACACTTTGATTTTGTTCATGTTTGTGAAGCTCCTTTCTTTGATTTACAGGAGACAGTATAGCAGACAGAGCGGGAGATATCGTGCCAAAAGAGAGCAAAAAGGAGACAATTTTTGCAGGAGGGCGCGATGCAAGAGGAGGAGAGAGACGGTGTATCCGCTGTATGAGGAGACCGGGGCGGGGCTCTGTGTGTTCAGCAAGGATTCGGTGCATGTGGGCCCCCATCTGCACCGGGCCCTGGAGCTGGTCTATGTGACAAAGGGGAGCCTGGTCCTGGGAGTGGGAAGGGAGCTATTCCCTCTGGAGGAGGGGGAGCTTGGAATTGTGTTTCCGGATATGATTCATCATTATCAGGTATTTTCCCAGAGAGAGAGCCAAGGGTGCTATATTCTGGCAGAGCCCGGCCTTTGCGGGGCCTTTGGAGAGAAGCTTTTGAAATATTGTCCCGGGACCCCTAAGCTTCCCAGGGAACGGGTATCGGTGGAGATGAGGAATGCCCTGGAGTATTTGGAGAGAGGGGCGGGAAAGGATTCGGTGGCCGGTCAGGCCTATGTGCAGATTCTTTTGGCCAGGAGCATGCCCCATTTAAAAATGGTGGAGAAAAAAAGCCAGGGAGAGGGAGATTTGGTCTATCAGGTGGTGGTCTATTTGGCCGAGCATTTCCGGGAGCAGGTGTGTCTGCCAAAGATGGCCCGGGAGCTTGGGGTCAGCCGGTACCTTCTGTCCCGGGTGTTTTCCCGCACCTTTCACCGGAATTTTAGTCAGTATGTGAACGGGCTGCGGCTCAACTATGCCTGTGAGCTTCTGGAGCATACAGATCAGTCTATTACGGAGCTTTCCCTGGAGGCGGGATTTGAGAGCCAGCGAACCTTTAACCGGGTATTTCGGGAGCAGTTTCATATGACCCCAAGGGAATACCGGAAAAGGGTCTGGGGAAAAGCGCTTTGAAAGCCTTCCCAGGATTTGTTAGCAAAGGCCGGGCAATGTTCCTTTGGGGAAAAATGTGTTTTTTTCTTTTCTCTTTGCTGCTTCTGTGGTATAATCAAATCTGAGAACAGGGAGGGGGAGGACCCATGAGACTAGGAGCGGGATGGTATGGAAGCTTTCGGCCGGCAAGCCAGGGAGACCGGCTAGAATATGTAAAAAATTTACAGCTTAAGCGCCGGCTGTTTCAGAGCGAGCTGCAGATGATGAAAACGGCAGATCCGGAGTGCGGGATTTCGGAGGAGCAGGTGGCGGAGATGGAGCTTCGGGTGGAGGAGGTGTCTGCGGATATGAATGCCACCATGGGAGGCCGCACCTATGCCACAGAGAAGGAGGTATTGTCAGCCCTCTCCCATATGATGGAGATACAGGAGGAGAAGGCTGGGAAGAAGCTCCAGGAATCCAAGAGAATGCCGGATCTGGATACCTATGAGCCGGAGGGCATTCGGGAGCCGGAGGAGATGCAGGAATAAAAAGAAATCCTCCGGAAAGAGTACAGGCCCCCTTTGCATAGGATATGAAAAAGGGCAAGGGGAAGGCCTGGGAATGCGGGAGCACCACGTTTCATGTCGGTTGGAGGGAGACATATCCCAAATCCAAAGCTTGGTCTGCCTGTCCACGGAACGTTTTTTTGCAGAGATGCTGGAGCGGATCCTGGTAAGGGAGGGCTGGTCAAAAGAGGCGCAGCAGAAGCTTATAGGCCGGATGCTGGACCGAATCCGGGGAGCGCCTGGGAAAAAGGAATAGAACGGTACGGGAAGCCGTAGGATATAGGAAAGATATCCTGCGGCTTTTGCTATGAAGGAGGAATGTGCCGTGCTGATAGCCATTTACAGCAGAAAATCCAAGTGGACCGGAAAAGGGGACAGCGTGGAAAACCAGGGAATTATGTGCCGGGAATATATTGAAAAATGGATAGAGGGAGGGGAAGGAGCGGAAATTTTGGAGTACGAGGATGAGGGATTTTCCGGCAAAAACGGAAAGCGCCCCCGTTTCCAGCAGATGCTAAGGGACATGCGGGAACGCCATTTTGATTATCTGGTGTGCTATAAGCTTGATCGTCTGGGGAGAAATCTGGCAGATCTTGCCTCACTCATGGAAAGCCTGGAGAGGGAGGGAACCTCCTTTGTGAGCATCAAGGAGCGGTTTGACACCACCACACCTATTGGGAAGGCCATGTTGTATTTTTCCGGAGTGTTGGCCCAGATGGAGCGGGAGCAGATTGCGGAGCGGGTGCGGGACAATATGCTGTTGCTGGCCAGGACGGGCAGATGGCTGGGAGGAAATACCCCCCTGGGGTTTATTGCGGAAAAAAGACAGAGGGAGGCAGGCGCAGGAAAGAAGCGGGTTTCCTGCTATCTGGTGGAAAATCCCGGGGAGCTGGAGCTGGTAAAATTTATTTACTCCTATTTTATGGAAAGGCAATCCCTGACCAAGGTCGTGGAGTATCTTGCCGAGCATCACATAAAAACCAGAAACGGAAGGGAGTTTTATATTTCCGGGGTCCGGGATATTCTCACAAATCCTGTCTACTGTACGGCAGATCGGGAGGCTTACGCCTATTTTTATGAGCTGGGATGTCAGATTTGCGTGGAGGAGGAGGAGCTGGACGGGGAGACCGGGCTTATGAGCTATGGAAAAACCTCCTCCGGCATCTATAAAAATAAGGCGGCGGATTATGGAGATTGGATTATTTCCCGGGGGCGGCATAAGGGCATGGTTTCAGGAAGGGACTATGTGCGGATTCAGGAGATCTTGAGGGGCAACCGGGAAAAGGGGGAGGGCTTTCGAAGCACCGGTAATAACACGGCCCTTTTAACCGGTTTGATCCGGTGTACCTGCGGACACCGGATGCGCCCCAAGAATTATCCCGTCGGCCGGGTAAACCAAAGGGGGGAGCAGACCTTTGCCTACCTCTGCTCTCATAAGGAAAGGACCCATGGGAGGGGCTGCCAGGTGAAAAATGTCCATGGAAACACGCTGGATGAGGCGGTGTGCAGAGAGCTTTTCCCTCTGGTGGCCTGGAGCAAAGAGATGATTCCTCTGCTTGAGGAGCTGCAAAGAAAAATCAAAGGCAGTGTTCGGAAGCCATCTACAGAAGGGGAATTGCTGATAAGAGAGTATGAGCGGAAAAAGGAACAGATTGGGAAACTCATTGATTCCATCAAAAGGGAAGAAAAAAACCAGGTGTCCGGGCAGTATATTCACAGAGAGATCGAAAAGCTGGACAGAGAGTGTAAGGAGCTTTTGGAAAAAATGGAGGAAGCACAGAGCGTGTGTGAAAAGGGAAGGAAGGAGGAGCAGTGGGAGGAGATGGAAAGTTCATACCTGGATTTTTCTAAATTTTTCCAGAAACTTACCGTCCCTGAAAAACGGGAATATTTGCAACGCCTTATTAAGGAGGTGGTTTGGGACGGAAATACGGCCCGGATATGTTTCCATTCCCGTACCAGCGCATTACCACAGCCACTGGGGCCAACAATGGCTAAGAACCTGCCTTCTTCCAGGGAGAAAGAGATGTCCGACAAGGCCAGGGTTTCCCCGTTTACGTCGTGATAGGAATAGCTGATGTGTGAAAGCGTCAGAAGTGGATTCATATCCATCCCTCCATTTGTAATCTATATTACTATATGAAAAGGAAAAAAAATGGTGTTTTTTAAGTCTTTTAAAGAACTGGGTGGTATAATGGGCATTATGATACAAATATGATGCCAAACTGTGGTTATAATAGGGAGAATATGGGAGGCTTTGGAAAAGTATGACAAAGATATTAGTGGTGGAGGATGAGACTGCCATCTCCAATTTAATCGCAGTGAATTTAAGAAAGGCCGGCTATCAGGTGACCTGTGTATATGACGGTATGGCTGCGGCGGATGCTCTGGACGAAGCCCTATATGATCTGATTCTCCTGGATGTGATGCTGCCCAGGGTGGACGGGTATGAGCTGATGAGCTACATTACGCCGCTGGAAATTCCGGTGATATTTCTCACAGCCAAGGCCTCGGTCAGCGATAGGGTCAAGGGGCTACGGCTTGGGGCGGATGATTATCTGACCAAGCCCTTTGAGATTATTGAGCTGCTGGCCCGGGTGGAAACGGTGCTGCGGCGCTACCATAAGACAGAGAGCATTCTTACCGTGGAGGATTTGACCATAGATACAGGCTCCCGAACCGTCAGGAGGGGAGAGAAGGCCATTAATCTGACAAAAAAGGAATATGAGCTTTTGCTGCTGTTTGTGCGGAACAAAAATATTGCTCTATACCGGGAGACCATCTATGAGCGCATCTGGGGGGGTGAGTATATGGGGGACAGCCGGACCGTTGACCTGCATGTGCAGCGGATGCGGAAAAAAATCGGCTGGGAGCAAAAAATAGTGACCGTCTATAAGGTGGGCTACCGGCTGGAGGTGTAGGCTGCATGAAATTTTCCTGGAAAATCTTTTTTTCCACTGTGGTGATCACCCTGGTGATTTTCAGTGTGGGAGGCTATGTGCTGATACAGGCTTTGTTTCAATCCACCTATGACCGGGAGCGGGCCACTGCTCTGGAGGAGAATCAGATGCTCCAGTATTCCTTTGTGGCATACTGGAATACCACTGTCCAGGATACGGAGCTGACCAGAGAAAATGTGGAGCGGACGGCTCGGGCCATGACGGAGGGAATGGCAGACAGCAGGCCGCGCATTCGGTTTTCCGCGCCGGAAAAGAGAATTCTCTTTGACAGTACGGGGGCAGAGCCGGACTTTGGGCTTTTGGAGGGGCTGGGAGCGGATCAGCGGGCACAGATGCTGCGCAAAAGCCAGGAGGGGTATGAGCTTCAGACAGCCAGCAGGATTCAGGTGGGGCAGGAGGGGATTCTCTATCTGGAGAGCATTCGGGATATTACGGATCTTTTTGAGGAGCGGGAGACCCAGTATGGGATCTATAAGCAGTGGATGACAGGGCTTTTGGCAGTGCAAAGCCTAAGCAGCTGTGCCCTGGCAGCCTGGCTTTTGCGGCCCCTGCGCCGGCTTTCCAGGGTAACCCGAAGAATCGCCGGGGGAAACCTAAGCGTGCGGGCCCGGGTGGAGAGCCGGGATGAATTCGGGGATCTGGCGGCGGATTTTAACCATATGGCAGACAGCCTGGAGCAGCAGTTTCAGGAGCTGGAGGATGCGGCCCGGCGACAGGAGGACTTTATCGGAAGCTTTGCCCATGAGCTGAAAACCCCGCTCACCTCCATGATTGGCTATGCGGACATGCTCCGGACCCAGGAGATGACCCAGGAGGAGCAATTTCAGGCAGCCAACTATATTTTCAAGGAGGGGAAACGACTGGAGGCCCTCTCCTTAAAGCTTCTGGATCTGATGGTGGTAAAAAATCAAGAGCTAACCCTTCGGCCGGTAAATACCCGGTGGCTGGCCGGGGATATACAGGGACTTTTACAGCCCTCCCTTAAAAAGGCCGGCCTCTCCCTAAAGGTTGTGGTGGAGGAGGTTCTGCTGCTTTTGGAGCCGGATCTTATGAAAACCGTGCTTTTAAACCTGCTGGACAATGGGCGAAAGGCCATGGAGGGAAGGAAAGGCGTCCTGTATCTTCTGGGACGCCGGGAAAAAGACAGCTATGTCTTTTATGTGCGGGACATGGGAAAGGGGATTCCAAAAGAGGAGCTTTCCCGTATCACGGAGGCCTTTTATATGGTGGACAAATCCCGTTCCCGACAGCAGGGGGGCGCGGGCCTGGGGCTTTCTATCTGTCAGGAAATTATGAAGCAGCATGAGGGCCGGATGGAGTTTCGGAGCACAGAGGGCAAGGGAACAGTGGTGCGGCTGCTTTTGCCCATGGGAGGTATGGATGAGAAGGTGGAATGAGACCTGCTTGAGAAAGCAAAGGGGAAGGGGCGCTCCCGGAGGCTATGTGCTGGCCGGTGCTCTGCTTGTGCTTCTCATAGGAGCCAGCCGGCGTCTGCCGGCCTATTTCCTAAGCTGGCAGGATGAACAGCAGCTGGGAAGAAAGGAGACGTGGCAGGTGAAGGAGGTGACCTTGACGGCTCAGGAAAGCTTAAGCCTTACGGAAAAGCTTGAGATTCCCTTTCATCCTTCCGCAAACTTCCTGCTCCTGGAAAACGGCCGGCATTACACCCAGGAAACCATTGGAGAGCGGGTGAGGGCAGAGCTAAAAAAGCTTGGGGAGCTGGGAATTCTCACAGAATGCCACTGGGAGGAGCTGCGGGTAAGGGGCGAGGTGAATTTTTATATTAATACGGAGGACAGCGAGAAATCCGTGATGCTGTGGACCGGGGAGGCCGTAGGGGAGGAAATTTACTTTTCCTGGGCCATGGATGATGAGAGCGGAAAGCTGGTGAGAGTGGGGCAGGAGCTTTCAAACACCAGCGCTGTGGTCTATGATTCCCGAACCGGGGATACCTATGAGATGTACTCCTGGGCTTTCGGGGAGGAGCTTTCGGAAATGACGGAGAAACATCTTTGGGAGATAATGCAGACCTGGGGAACCTATTTGGGATGTGAGCTTGAGGATGCCGCTTTTCAGGTCCGTGTGGAGGGAGAAATTTTAGGGGAGGAGTTTTTAAGGAGGCTGAGAAGCAGAATGGCAGAGCTTGAGGCCAAGGGCTATAGCAGCCAGGAGGCCTTTTATATGGTTATAAATGAGGAGGAATATAGAGAGGTGCAGGAGCTGAAATACGTGGGAGTTTTTCGGGATGCAGGGGGGAGCGTCACCTATGCCCTGCAGGGAAATATATTCACTGGCGCCATGTTTTTATTTGTGGAATAGCAGAAAAAAGCGCTTTCATGATACGTTTTTGATGCAACTGCCTCTTAGAATAAGGGCTAAGAGGTGATGAATATGTATCGTGCAAGAGAATTGCGTGCAAAACAGAAACGGTATGAAAGGGAATATGGTAGGAGAAGAGGGTCTCACGGACTGGGGAAAAAGATCGGAGGCTTATGCTTTCTGGTATTTGTACTGGGATTTCTCTTTGGCCGGGTGGTGCTGGCCGCAGAGCAGCTTATAGAGTGGGAGAATCTTTCCTTTGTGGCGGATGTACGGGAAGCCAAAGAGGAAGGAAATCCCCGGGAGGACAGCTCCCGTGAGGAGCAGGAAACATTCTCCGGCATGATTTCTGAGGAGGAAGAAATGGAAAATATTTCCGGTTATGCTTCGGGCAAAGAGGAGCCCTGGAATCTGCGTCTGGTAAACTTTTCTCATTCCCTTCCGGAGGATTTTTCCGTGGATCTTACGGAGGTGGGAGACGGGCATCAGGTGGACAGCCGGATAGCCGGAGCCCTTAAGGAGATGATTGCGGCCGGCAAGGCGGAGGGCTATGGCATTTGGATCGTATCCTCCTACCGGACCATGGAAAAGCAGGTGAGCCTCTATGAGAGGAAGGTGGCCCAATTTCAGAAGCAAGGGTATTCCCTGGAGGAGGCCAGACGCCAGGCAGGGACCATGGTGGCTGTGCCGGGTACCAGCGAGCATCAGCTGGGGCTGGCAGTGGATCTGGTCTCCTCGGAGTACACAGGGCTTGATGAGCGCCAGGAAAAGACCGGAAGCTATCAATGGCTGGTCAGGCATTGCGCGGAATACGGCTTTATCCTCCGATACCCCAATGACAAGACAGAGATGACGGGAATTATCTATGAGCCCTGGCATTTCCGGTATGTGGGAGTGGAGGCTGCCCGGGAGATTATGGATCAGGGAATCTGCCTGGAGGAGTACCTGGAGCAAAAGGCCAGATAAGCGTAGGGTGGGGGAGAAAACTTACTCCTCGTTGGTATAAAGGAGAGTGTGAGGAATGAATAAACGGAATTACCAAAAGGAGCTGGAGCAGGTGATTGAGGGGGAGCAGGGAAGCCTGCCACGGCTGCTGCTTCACAGCTGTTGCGCCCCCTGCAGCAGCTATGTGCTGGAATATCTGTCCCAATACTTTTTGATCACAGTGTTTTACTACAATCCCAATATCTACCCGGAAAAGGAATACCGGAAGCGGGTCCTGGAGCAGGAGGACTTTATTCAGCGCTTTCCGGCGGCTCATCCGGTGGAGTTTGTGGACGGTCCCTATGAGCCGGAGCGGTTTTACGAGGCGGCAAAGGGGCTGGAGAGAGAGCCGGAGGGCGGGGAGCGCTGCTTTCGCTGCTATGAGCTGCGGCTTTTGGAGGCAGTGGAAATGGCCAGAAGCGGGGGCTTTGACTATGTGACCACCACGCTCAGCATCAGTCCCCTAAAAAATGCCCAGAAGCTAAATGAAATCGGGGAGCGGCTGACCCGGGGCCAGGGTGTGAAATGGCTTCCCGGGGACTTTAAAAAGAAGGAGGGCTATAAGCGTTCCATAGAGCTGTCGGCGGAGTATGAGCTGTACCGCCAGAATTACTGCGGCTGCGTATATTCCCAGAGAGAACGGCTGGAGGCGCTGCCAAAAGAGCAACCGGAGGAGGCATCAAAAGAGGCTTGACAGATCCGGGACAGAGTGCTATTATCATTATAATATCCGAGTGTTTCACTCGGATATTGTAGGTTGATGGGATCAGGATATGCTTGGCGGAGGAATGGCAGTATGGACGGACAGCCACAAAAGGGCAGAGAGAAAAAGAGAACGCAAAAGGGAGTAGTTATCTGGCTGTTAGCCGTGCTCTTTGTGCTTTTGATGCCGGTGGATGACACCTATCAGAGAAAGCTTCTGCCGGAAAGCTTTTCCGGGGAGGAGGGCATCTATCTGTACCCGGGAGAATACAAGCTGACCCTAGAGTATGCGTCCAAGACGCCTGTGGAAATTCGGGGAAGGGACGCCAAATATATTCATGGGGATAACACCCAGGGAAAGGAGCTTTTTTCACTCACGCTTCCGGCCTCGGAGGATGGAAAAGAGGTCATTTCCTTTACAGCGGAAAGCGGGACCACAGGGCTGCATTTGTATTCTGATGAAATACAGAGAAAGTCCTTTGTGAGCTATAAGCTTCATCTGGAGTCTGCCGGGCGGATTTACCGGGACAAGGAGTTTCTGGTGGCAGCCACGTTTCTTGTGGGACTTTTGCTTCTCTGGTATTTAAGCCGGCGCACCTTTTCCAGGGAGGAAAAGCTTACCCATTTGCTCCTTCTGGGAAGCGCGGTCCTGGTGTCCTGGATTTTCACCTCGGAATATCTTCCCGAGGCCCATGATTTGATGATTCACTATAACCGCATTGAGGGGCTGGCCAACGGAATGAAGGCCGGCTATTTTCCCGTGCGCATTTATCCCAATCTTATGAATGATCACGGGTATGCCTTTCCCATTTTCTATCCGGATCTGTTTTTATATCTGCCCGCTATGCTGCGGGTTTTGGGGGTTTCCACCTTTTTGGGATATAAATTGCTTATTTTTCTCATGCATCTGGTCACAGCCTATGTTGGCTACTTTGCCTTTTCCCGGCTCACCGGCTCCCGGCGCTGGGGCCTTCTTGCGGCAGTACTCTATACCCTGGCTCCCTACCGCCTCATGGATACCTACGTGCGGGCCGCCCTGGGCGAAAGCCTGGCCATGGCTTTTCTGCCTCTGTGGCTGTACGGGGTCTACGAGCTGCTGCGGGGAAATTATAAAAAATGGATCTGGGCGGTGATAAGCTTTACCTGCCTTCTCAGGTCCCATCTTTTGACCACGGAGCTGGCTGTTCTGTTTACCGTGGTTCTGGCGGTTTTCAGCCTTCGCAAGCTTCTGGATAAAAAGCGGTTTCTCACCGTTTTGCTGGCCGGGGCCTGTACCCTGGGGTTAAATCTGGGCTTTTTGGTGCCTTTTGTGGATCACTTGGGCTATGATTACAACGTGTTTCTGGAGACAGCAGGATCCTTAAGCAGCTCTACTCTTCAGGGGCCAAATTTGTTTTCCTTTTACATTGCAGACAGTATGTCCAGTCACCTGTACTATTTTGAAACGAAGCAGAACTTTTCCTGGAATTTAGGGCTCGGGCTGGTGGCCGGGTGCCTGTGTTTGGTAGCGGCGGGGATCCTCCACGGAAAGGAGAAGCTTCCCGGCTACAAAAGGGCCAGGAAAGCCCTGCTTTTGGGTACTCTGTTCGTGTATGCCTCCACCAAATGGTTTCCCTGGAGCCTGGTATTTCAGGCAGACTGGCTGCGGAATCTGACCTCTATTTTACAGTTCCCCTGGAGGCTTCTGGCCTTTGCCACGCTGTTTTTGGCCATTGGGGCGGCCTATGGGCTGGAGCAGCTGTTTCAGGAGCCTCAGATACGAAGGCTATTCCTGGTTGTGGGGCTAGGCTTTTCCGCCCTGTGCGCTGTGGTGTATCTGGACTGTTATTATGGGCAGGCAGAGGCCATGATTTTTAAGAGCTCCGCGCCCTTTCTGGAGCACAAGCAGGTGGACGAGCTGTATCTTATAGGAAATGTGGGAAGGGGCAGCTATTACCGGCGGGATAATACCATTGAGCCGGAAAATGAAAATCTTCCCATCTCCATCACCAACTATGAGAATGGGCCCTTGTATGTGGAGTTTAACTATGAGGCGGGGGAAAGTCAAAAGCTTAACCTGCCCTTTGTGTACGATAAGCATTACGAAGCCTTTCTGGACAGCGGGGAACAGCTCCTTACCTATGTGGGAGGCTCCGGGCGTCTGGGGCTATACCTGGAGGCGGGAAATGGACATGTAAAGGTAAAATTTAAAGAGCCAGGGCTTTACCGGGCAGCGGACGGGCTGCAGCTGTTGGTTTTGGTGACGCTTATCATAGGCTTTTGGATTTTTGGGCAAAAGCGTACCCGGGATAGAGACTGAGAGTCTGTGAGGGGCAGGGGAAGCGCCGGGAAACAGAATTTTGCATACTTGTCCAAAGAGGGAAAGTATGGTATACTTTCCAGGAATTTTTGCAGGAAAAGAGGAAGAAACAATGGCACAGCTTTGGGGCGGTCGCTTTACCAAAAAGACCGATGAATTGGTTTATGATTTTAACGCATCCATTTCCTTTGACCAGCGGCTTTACCGCCAGGATATTCGGGGCAGCATGGCCCATGTGCGGATGCTGGCCAAGCAGGGGATTCTCTCTCAGGAGGAAAGGGATGAGATTCTCGCCGGACTTACGGGGATTCTGGAGGATGTGGAGCAGGGGAAGCTTTCCATCTCCCCGGCCTATGAGGATATCCACAGCTTTGTGGAGGCCAATCTCATTCAGCGCATTGGGGATGCGGGGAAGAAGCTTCACACAGGCCGGAGCCGGAATGATCAGGTGGCTCTGGACATGAAGCTTTATATTCGGGATGAGATAGGGGAAACAGATGTTCTCCTAAAGAAGCTTTTGAGAACGCTTCTGGGGATTATGAGGGAGCATACGGAAACCTTTATGCCGGGCTTTACCCATCTCCAGAAGGCCCAGCCGGTGACACTGGCCCATCATATGGGGGCCTATTTTGAGATGTTTCGAAGAGACAGAAGCCGGCTTTCTGATATTTTGCGGCGGATGAATACCTGTCCTCTGGGGGCCGGAGCCCTGGCCGGCACCACCTATCCTCTGGACCGGGAATATACGGCAGAGCTTCTGGAGTTTGACGAGCCCACCCGGAACAGCATGGATTCTGTGTCTGACCGGGATTATCTGATTGAGCTTTTGTCTGCCCTGTCCACCATTATGATGCATTTAAGCCGGTTTTCTGAGGAGGTAATTATCTGGAACAGCAATGAATACCGGTTTGTGGAGATTGACGACGCCTACAGCACGGGCAGCAGCATTATGCCCCAGAAAAAGAATCCGGATATCGCGGAGCTGGTCCGGGGCAAGACCGGGCGGGTCTATGGAGCTCTGATGGCGCTTCTGTCTACCATGAAGGGCATTCCCCTGGCCTATAATAAGGATATGCAGGAGGACAAGGAGCAGACCTTTGACGCCATTGACACGGTAAAGGGCTGTCTCACCCTGTTTGCGGGAATGCTGTCCACCATGAAATTCAATAGACAGGTCATGGAGGATAGCGCCCGGAAGGGCTTTACCAATGCCACGGATGCGGCGGATTACCTGGTGAATCACGGGGTGCCCTTCCGGGATGCCCATGGAATTGTGGGGCAGCTGGTACTGTACTGCGTGGAGCGGGATATGGCCCTGGATGATATGAGCCTTTCGGAGCTCAAAAGCTTTAGTCCGGTGTTTGAGGAGGATGTGTTTGCGGCGATTTCCATGAAAACCTGTGTGGATAAACGGCTGACCTATGGCGCTCCCGGGCGGGAGGCCATGGAGCAGGTCATAGGAGAGTATGAGAAGTATCTGGGGTAATCCCACATAGGGGATGCAGGAGAGGAAGGCACACAAGATAGAAAAAACATATCTGTAAGCATATTTTGCAGGGGCTTATAGGTATGTTTTTTTTATTGACAGGAAAAAAGAAGTTTGCTATAATGAGGACAATCCAACTTGTATACAAGTTGAGAGAAGAGATGCGCGCGCGGCCACTTAATTTTTTTTGATCCAACTTGTATACAAGTTGGGAGAAAGGAAGAATGCATATGAGAAAAAGAATATGGTGTATGGTTGTGTCTATCATGCTGGCAGTTTCCCTTACTGCCTGTGGAAAAAGTCAGACGTCCGATACAGTGGAAAGCGCTGGAGACGAGGCAAAGACAGAGGCAAGTGGAGAGACCGATGAAGAGAAGGCGGTGGGGAGCAAGGAGGCGGAAATTGTTTTAAGGCTGGGCCATATCAATTCGGAGAGCGATCCCACCCATGAGCAGGCATTGTTTTTTGCGGATAAGGTGGCGGAAAAGACCCAGGGCCGGGTGAAGGTGGAGGTTTATCCGGCAGCCACCCTGGGAGATACCAGAGAGCTGATTGAGGGTCTGGGAATCGGCACCGTGGAGGTGGTGATTGACGGCTTTGGAACCATAGAAACCTATACGCCTGTGGCCTCCCTGGATGCCATGCCCTTTTTGTACCGGGACTATGACCATTTTATGAAGGTCTGGCAGGGGGATGTGGGAAAGGAGCTGTGTGATGTGGCCGGAGCCGAGAGTGGGCTTAAGATTTTTGGAGGCACCTATCGGGGAGCCCGGGTTATCACCAGCACCAAGGAGATTCGTAAGGTGGAGGACATGAAGGGACTGAAAATTCGGGTCCCCAATCTGGATGTGTATATTAAAACCTTCCAGGCTCTGGGAACCACCCCCACCCCCATGGCCATGACGGAGGTTCTCACAGGAATCCAGCAGGGAACCGTGGAGGCTCAGGAGAATCCCACCATTCTCTCCTACAATTTTGGATTGTATGATGTGTGTGATTACCTGATTCGTACCAACCATATGTACAGCTCCAATGTGTTTCTGATGGCAGACTCCTATTTTGCAGGGCTTGATCAGGAGACCCAGGAGGCCATTCTGGAGGCCGGACAGGAGGCGGCCGATTACACCAGCCAGGTGGTGGCGGACAGTGAGGAGGAATATTTTTCCAAATGGCAGGAGCAGGGCGTGGAGATCATAGATCCGGATCTGGATGGGTTTATGAAGGCCTGCGACGGTTTTTTGGAAAAGGAATTTCCGGATTTGATGGAGCTGGGAAATAAGATTCAGGCTGTACAGTAGAAAGGACAATGCAATATGGTAAAAAAGGTGTTGGATGGGGTGGAAAAACTGTTAAGCTTTGTAGTCATCCTGCTTTTGGCTGCCATGACTGTGGTGATTTTTTACCAGGTGATTCTGCGCTATGTATTTCAGAGCGCCAATATCTGGGCGGAAGAATTTGCCCGGTATGCCTTTATCTGGGTGACCATGTTTGGCGCTGCCCTGTGTGTCCGGCGGGGCCGGCATATTCGCATTGATGTGTTTGTAAATATTTTGCCCCAAAAGCTTCAGTGGATTCTGGAAATAGGCATGCATCTCCTAGTTCTGGTGTTTCTGGGAGTGGCGGTAAGGCAGGGCATTGCCATCTGTATGAAAACCGGCGCACAGATCAGCAGCGGATTGCGCCTGCCCATGTCCTTTATGTATTCCAGCATTCCCGTGGCCTCCCTTCTTATGATGGTATTTTCCCTGGAGCGGATGGGAGAGCGGTTCGGGCAGCTGTTTTTCAAAAGGGGAGAGGAGGAGGAAGGATGAACCTGGGGACCTTCATGATAATTCTTCTGTTTGTGTTGATTCTTTTGGGGATGCCTGTGGCCTATGCCATCGGCATGGCCTCCGTGGCTGCCATTGCCTACGGAAATATGGAGCTGATCATTGTGCCACAGAAGATGCTGGCCGGGATCGATTCCTTTCCCCTCCTGGCGGTTCCCTTCTTTGTGCTGGCGGGAAATCTTATGACAGCAGGGGGAATCAACAGGAAAATCATGGATTTTGCCGGGGCAGTGGCGGGCTGGATCACCGGCAGCAAGGCGATTATTACGGTGGTGGCCTCGGCCATTTTTGCGGCTATATCCGGCTCCGGGACAGCCACGGTGTCTGCCATCGGAGGGATTACCATTCCCACCATGAAGGAAGAGGGCTACGCGCCGGAGTTTGCGGCGGCCGTATCCTCCTCTGCCTCCATACTGGGGCCCTTGATTCCGCCCAGTGTGATCATGATTGTATATGGAAATGCCACCCAGAGCTCTGTGGCGGATTTGTTTAAGGCAGCAGTGGTTCCGGGGGTTCTTCTGGCCCTTCTCTTTGTCCTGTATTCCGTCTATTATGCCAGGAAAAACAAGCTTCCCACAACCGGCCATTTAAGCCTTCGGGAGATTGGGCAGGAGACCAGGAAAAGCATCTGGGCTCTGCTTATGCCGGTGCTGATTATCGGAGGCATTTTCGGAGGGGTATTTACTCCCACAGAGGCTGCGGCCGTGATTGTGGTCTATGCATTTCTGGTTGGGGTGTTTGTGTACCGGGAATTGACCTTTCGGAAGCTTCCCAAGATTGTGCTGGAGAGCGGCATCACCACAGCGTCTATTATGATTCTGGTGTCCGCCTCCAAAATCTCCAGCTGGGTGCTGGCAGCCGGGCGGGTGCCGGAGGCCATAGCAAAGGCCATTTTGGGTATCTCGGATAATCCCGTGGCAATCCTTTTGCTTATCAATGCGTTGTTGCTCCTTGTGGGAATGCTTATGGAGGCCAATGTGGCGGTTTTGATCTTTACGCCTATTTTGCTGCCTCTGGCGGCCGCGGCCGGGGTGGGAACGGTTCAGCTGGGAGTGATCATGTGCGTGAATCTGTGCCTGGGTCTCATTACCCCGCCGGTGGGCCTGTGTCTCCTGTTGGGAAATAACCTGGCAGGGGCCCGGTTTTCCGCTACCTTCCGGCAGACCCTTCCCTTTATTGGAATCTCTCTTTTTGTGTTGCTGCTCACCACCTATATTCCCCAGGTGTCCCTGTGGCTTCCCGGGTTATAGAGGAGGAGATTTCGTTGTATCAGTCAGGAGGAAACATGAAGCTTGCATATCAGATGGCGGCTCCGGATTTGGAGCGCTCTCCCATGGTGACTGCATACCAGGGAGAATTGGAACGAGGATTTGCTCTCCTGGAGGAATGTGGATACCAGGGAGTGGAATTTATGGTGCGGGATCCCAAAAATTGGGATTGCAGGGAGATCGAAAGGCTTTGTCAAAGGTATCACCAGGAGGTGGTTATGCTGGCCACAGGAGAGATCTGGGCCCAGGAGCATATTTCCTTGAGCAGCCCCGAGCCTGAAAAGAGGGAGCGCTGTATGAGCTGCTTTCGGGAATTTATTGATTTGGCGGGAGAGTATAAGGCGCAGGTAAATATCGGAAGGGTCCGGGGAGAGGTGGTTCCCGGCATACCCAGGGAGCATACCATGAGGCTGGCCCTGGAGGCCTTTTATGAGCTGGCAGAGTATGGGGAAAAGAAGGGTGTCACCCTGATTCTGGAACCTGTAAATTTTTTACAGTGTAATTTTATCAATACCACCCAAGAGGGCCGGCAGGTGGTGGACTGGGTGGGGCATCCCCACTTTAAAATGATGCTGGACGTATTTCATATGAACATTGAGGACCAAGATATGTATGAGGAGATCCGGAGGAGCCAAGGATACGTTACCTATGTGCACCTTTGTGATCGCAACAGAAAATATCCGGGAAACAGCAGCCTTGATTTTGAGAGCATAATCCGGGAATTGCGGGCCGCTTCCTATGGTGGGTGGCTGAGCGTGGAGGTTCTTCAGGACCCGAATGAGGAGACGGCTGTGAGAAAATCGGCAGAGTGCTTGCTGCCGCTTTTGAGAGAGAAGGAGGAGGTAACACATGACAGCGTATGTTAAGCGTGTGCAGGAGGAGACGCCCACCAAGCTTTGGGTAAACAACCCCCTGCCGGAGGAGGTAGAGGAGGCGCTTGCCTTTGACGTATTTGGAGCAACCACCAATCCCACCTATCTGTCTAAGCTTTTAAAGGCAGGGGATCCGGGGCTTAAGAAATGCATGGAGGAGCTTGTGAAGCAGGAGCCGGAGGACGACCGGGTTATGGAGGACCTGCAAAAGGCCATGATTAAGCGGCTGGCCGAAGGGATGCTGCCGCTGTTTCGGGCCAGCAACGGACAGAAGGGCTTTGTGGCCGTCCAGGGCAATCCCCATTATGACAGAGACTCCGACTACATCTATAAGGAGGCCCTGCGATATTTTGAGACGGCTCCCAATGTGATTGTGAAAATGCCGGGGACCCAGGCAGGACATGAGGCCTTTGAGCGGCTGGTGGCAGAGAATAAGCCGCTGATTGTGACCCAGGGCTTTACCATGGCCCAGTCGGACAGCATTTTCCAGGCATACCGGAGAGCATCTCTAAGCTCCGGCTATCAGCCCCCCATGTTTATGACTACCCTGACGGGGATTTTTGATCAGTTTACGGCGGAATATGTGAAAGAGCATCACATTTGTGTGTCCCCGGAGGCCCTGTCCCAGGCGGGCTGTCTCATTTCCCACCGGGTATATCAATACTGGAAGGAGAAGCATGCGGACGGGGTGCTTATGGGAGGTGGCGCCAGAGGCATCCGGCACTTTACGGAGATGGTGGGAGGCGCCATGCATGTGACGGTGAATTACTCCTTTATTGAGGAGCTCAATGCCCTAAATCTGGATATTGCCAATAAAATGGATGAGGAGTCCGGGAAGGAGGCGGTGCAGGAGCTTTTGGAAAAGCTGCCCTATTTCCGTCAGGCCTGGGAGGTGGATGCCCAGAGAAGAGAGGATTTTGAAGCCTATGAGCCCTTCCTGTATTTTGAGAATTCCTTTTTAAAGGCCTGGGATCTGGTGAAGGAGGAGATTCGTGCCCTAAGAAAACCTTAGGGAAAAGCAGTACGAGAATTTGACAGGAAGCATTTCCCTGTGTTAAATTAATAGTGTCCGGGGTTCCCGCATTCGGAATCCCGGACTAATTTACTAGGGACAAAAAGGGGTAGAGCTTGTTGAAGGTCAATTCGAAGGAAGATTGCAAGGAAGAGGTATATAACCAGCTGGTACAGGGGATTTTAAACGGAGATTGGGAAAAGGGCTGCCTGCTGCCCTCAGAGAACGAGCTGGCTCAGAAGTTTCAGGTGAGCAGGGTTCCCATCCGGGAGGCCATTCAGAGGCTGAAGGCTATGGGGGTGGTGGAATCCCAGCAGGGGAAGGGGACCTATGTGAAAAACGTGGATTCTGAGTCCCTGATGCGCTCCATTGTGCCTTTAATGAGCTTTCGGGATACCAAGCAGCTTATCGATATTCTGGAATACCGGAAGCTGGTGGAGCCCTTTTGTATCCGGCAGATTATCCGGAATTGTACCCGGGAGGAGATTGACAGCCTGGAGGAATTTGTTGTAGCCTATGCGTCGATGCGGGATCCCTCCGTGGAGTTTAAGTATTACGATACCTATTTTCATAAGCGGATCATTGAGCTTACAGGCAATGAGTTTCTAATGCTGATCAATAATATTACCGCCAGCGCCATGGAGCACTATCTGCAATATACCATTGTGAATATGGATTTGGAGTGGGCGGCCAACGGCCATATACGGATCCTAGAGGCTCTCCGGAAAAGAGATGAGGAGCAGGCCGTGGAGGTTATGAACGGGCATTTGGGGGAGGTCTATAAAAAGCTTATGCTCCTTCACCGAAAGGAAGAGGCCTAGACAAGATAGCCCCATAGGGGCAAAAGGGATCCGGATGCAAGAAAAAAGAGGGGGATATAGAAATGAAAGCATTTGGCACAACGGCAGGACAGCGGGACGGTTTTCAGCATAAATGGGGCTTTATTCTGGCCTGTATCGGCTCTGCAGTGGGCATGGGGAATATCTGGAGGTTTCCCATTCTGGTCACCAAGTACGGGGGGATGACCTTTTTGATTCCCTACGTGATCTTTGCCATATTGGTGGGCTCCACCGGGATCATCGGCGAATTTGCCATGGGCCGGGCGGCCCAGGAAGGGCCTATTGGCGCCTTTGGACAGTGTACCCAGGTGGGACGGGGCAACCGAAGGCTGGGAGAAGCCTTTGGCTGGCTGCCGGTTTTGGGCTCCATGGGTCTGGCCATTGGCTACAGCGTGGTTTTAAGCTGGATTTTTAAGTATACCTTTCTGGCTATTTCGGGAGGCCTTGCGGCCATGGGTACCGATATGAATGTCATCGGAGAAACCTTTGGCTACACGGCCCTTCACAATGCCCAGTGGGTGGTGATCACCCTTCTGGTTACGGTGGTGATTATGGCCCTGGGAGTGGCCGGCGGCATTGAAAGGGCCAATAAGGTTATGATGCCGGCGCTTTTTATACTGTTTGTGGCCCTGGGAATTTATATTTTTACCATTCCCGGCTCTCACGAGGGATATCGGTTTATCCTTACCCTCCGGCCGGAGGGGCTTTTGGATCCGGAAGTGTGGATTTTCGCCTTTGGGCAGGCCTTTTTCTCTCTGTCTGTGGCGGGAAACGGCTCTGTGATTTATGGATCCTACCTTTCCAGGGAGGAGGACATTCCCTCCTCGGCCCGGCGGGTAGCTCTTTTTGACACTCTGGCATCTCTTTTGGCGGCCTTTGTCATTGTGCCCGCCATTGCCGCCAGCGGCATTCCTGTCAGCGAGGTGGATGGAGGGCCAGGGCTGATGTTTATCTATCTGGTGAATGTGATCAATGCCATGCCCGGGGGGCGCATCATCGGTGTGATTTTCTACGTGTGCGTTCTCTTTGCCGGCGTGTCCTCGGTGATCAATATGTATGAGGCCCCGGTGGCCATGCTGCAGGAGCGGTTTGGGGCCAAACGGTTTGTCTCTGTGGCCGGAACGCTATTGTTTGGAGGCGGGGCAGCCATTCTGGTTCAGCCCATCACCTCCCAGTGGATGGACGGCATTACCATCTATATTTGTCCCCTGGGGGCATTTCTGGCCGGGGTCATGTTCTTCTGGATCGCTGGGAAGGATTATGTGCTGCAGGCAGTGAACCAGGGGGCCCGGCGGCCCATTGGAAACTGGTTTTATCCACTGGCCAAATACGGATACTGTATTTTGACAATCACGGCGCTGGTGGCCGGGATAATTTTAGGGGGGATTGGGTGAGAGGCGAGAAACCGGAAGCGTGATCACCACCGAATGGCAGTTCTCCCCCTGCAGTAAAAATTCCACCCGTCCTCCATGAGCTTCCAGGATCTGTTTTACAATGCGAAGTCCCATGACATGGGGAAAAGAGGTGTCTTTTTCTGTATTCTGGGCGCGATAGAGGGCTTTGATGACCCGGACGGGAATGCCAACGCCCGTATCGGAAAAGGTAAGGCGGACCCCCTGAACTGCCAGATCTCCCTGGATACGAATTTGGCATCCTGTGGGATTGTGTTGGATGCTGTTGTTTATCAGGTTGCGAAAGGCCCGACGAAGAAGATCGGGATCGCCGGTGAGGGTTACACGGTCCAGATGGGGATCAAGGGAAAGCTCCAGATCCCAGGGAGCCTCCAGTCCGTCGTTTAAGTAGGCGGCTGTCAGGCTGCGCAGAAGGGCGGCCGGGGCGTAGGCTTTTTGCTGTAAGGGATAGGAATCATACTCTAGGCGGGAGGTAAGATTCAGATCGGAAATAAGATGCTTGATGAGAAGGCTGTTTTCTCGAATGGAGGCAGCCTCTTTTTGTTCTTCCGGATTCAGGTGGGGGCTTCGGGACAGATGATCCCCATAGGCCATAATGAGGGACAGGGGCGTGCGAATATCATGGGATACCCCGGCAATCCAGTTGGTCCTGGCATTGTCCCGTTTTTCCAGGGCCTTTCGCTGAAAGATAAGGATAGCCGAGGCCTGATTAAGCTTTTTGGCCAGCTCCCCCACAAAGCCCTGCTGGGGCAGAGTGAGGACCTTTTCCCCCGTAAGCTTTTGGATTCCCTCGGTGAGAGGCCTTAGGGAGGCGTAAAAACGCCGGCCAAAGAGCATAGCAAGGCCAAAGATTAGCAGGAGATTACAAAGAAGCAGCAAGAGAAGGTTTGGGGGAAGATTGTAAAGAAGCTCCTCCTTGAACTCCATGGTATATTTCCACAGGGAATGCCGGGGGAAGGCGGCTACAAAAAGACCGTCAGGCCGGGTCTGGACCTTTACGGGATAATCCTTCAGATACCAGCGGGTAAAGGAGGCCACCTCCATAAGGGAGTAGGAGCGGGGAATATCCGGAGGAAGGTTTCGGCTCCACACCACCTGTCCCTCCGGACTGATAAGCATGGCAAAGGCATAGTGGGCATCTATTTGCTTTTGGGCCTCCGGGGAAAGCTTGTATTGCCCCTCTTTTTGGGTGAGCTGACTGGAAAGAACATTGATTCGATAACTTGCGTAATCATCTTTGGACTTGTATCCAAATTGTTGCCAGAGAAAGAAAAGCAGGAGCACAAGGTTAAAAATAATAATGAGAATACAAATGGTAGCAGCTGTTAAAATAAAGCGCCGGTAAATTTTCAGAAGATCCTTCATAATATGCCTCACCTGTTCTTTAGATGAGCCGGTAGCCAATGCCCCGGGCTGTCAGGAGATATTTGGGGTGGGAGGGCTCCTCCTCCAGCTTTTCCCGGAGGCGTCGGATATGGACCATGAGAGTATTTTCATAGGTGTAGTACCCGTCCCCCCAGACTGCGTCGCACAGGGCGTCAAAGGTGACAATTTTTCCACGGTTTTCATAGAGCTTTTTTAGAATAAGCAGCTCCTTGGCGGTCAGGGGGATTTCCCCGGCAGAAGATGCCACAACCGCCTGATCAAAATGCACGGTGCGCTCCCCCAGAGTAAGGATGGGAGAGGAGACAAGGCTTGACCGACCAGACAGGTAGGCCCTCCGGACAATGGCATTGACCCGCAGAATAAGCTCCCGGGGCAAAAAAGGCTTGGTCAGATAATCGTCGGCTCCCAGTCCCAACCCCAGCAGGCGGTCCTGATCCTCATCCCGGGCGGAGAGAAAGAGAATGGGAATGTCTGCCTTCATCCGAATCTCCTGGAACAGGGAAAAGCCGTCCCCGTCGGGAAGCATTACGTCCAGGATAATCAGCTCCGGGAGCTTATGAGCCAGGCATTCCCGGGCCTCCCGGCAGCTGCCGGCAGTGCGTAAGCTCTGATAGCCCTCCTGGCCAAGCAAGTGGGTGACCATGGAGAGAAGCTGGGAATTGTCATCTACTAACAGAATGCTGCATTCATAAATATGGTTCATAGGCGCAAACCTCCGGGTATCTTGTCTGAATTTTTGTGGGAGAAGGATCCCCTTTCTATTATAAGATAAAAGAAAAAAGAATTCCTTAAGTTCAGCGAAATTTAAGGTAAACGTAAGGTGGGGATGAATACAAACTTTTTCCAAAATCGAAAAAAAATAGGTTGCTTTTTTCTTCCGAACCGTGTAATATATGTGGGTGAAAGACAAATGTATGCATAAAAAAGACAGATATATTTTTATGTGTGCGGACAAGAGGAGAATGAAAAATGAGTGAGAAGCTAAAGGTGGGTATCCTTGGGGGTACCGGAATGGTAGGACAGAGGTTTATCTCCCTTTTGGAGAATCATCCCTGGTTTGAGGTGGTGACCATTGCAGCCAGCCCCCGTTCTGCAGGAAAAACCTATGAGGAGGCTGTGGGAGGCCGCTGGAAGATGACTACTCCCATGCCGGAGGCGGTCAAAAAGATCGTGGTGATGAATGTGAATGAGGTAGAGCAGGTGGCCAACAGCGTGGATTTTGTATTCAGCGCCGTGGACATGACCAAGGAGGAGATCAAGGCCATTGAGGAGGCCTATGCAAAGACAGAGACTCCCGTGGTGTCCAACAACAGCGCCCACCGCTGGACCCCGGATGTGCCCATGGTGGTGCCGGAGATCAATCCGGAGCACATGGGGATTATTGAGAAGCAGAGAGAGCGTCTGGGCACCAAGCGGGGATTTATTGCTGTTAAGCCCAACTGCTCCATTCAGTCCTATACCCCGGCTTTAAAGGCCTGGGAGGAATTTGAGCCCTACGAGGTGGTGGCCACCACCTATCAGGCCATCTCTGGAGCTGGAAAAAATTTCCAGGACTGGCCGGAAATGGTGGAGAATATCATTCCCTACATTGGCGGGGAGGAGGAAAAGAGTGAGCGGGAGCCTCTGCGGGTGCTGGGAGAGCTGGTGGACGGGGAGATAAAGCTTGCCAAGGAGCCGGTGATCACCTGTCAGTGCATTCGGGTACCGGTGCTCAACGGACACACGGCAGCCGTGTTTATCAAATTCCGCAAAAAGCCCACCAGGGAACAGCTCATTGAGAAGCTTGTAAGCTATCGGGGCGTCCCCCAGAAGCTTGGGCTGCCCAGTGCGCCGGAGCAGTTTATCCGGTATATGGAGGAGGATAACCGGCCACAGGTTAAGCTGGATGTGGATTATGAGCGGGGCATGGGGGTTTCCATCGGACGGCTTCGCCCGGATCATGTGTATGACTGGAAATTTGTGGGTCTTTCTCACAACACGGTGCGGGGAGCGGCCGGCGGGGCTGTTCTCTGTGCAGAGCTTTTAAAGGCCCAGGGATATATTGTAAAGAAATAAGTGTAAAAAGAAGAGCCGGCAGGCTGTCCAGAGGAGACGGCTGCCGGCTCTGTCTGTAGAAGGGGAGAGAATCATGAAACGGATTTTTCTGGTGGAGGATGACAGGGAAATTGCTAAAAATCTGGGGCGTCTTTTGCGCATGGAGGGCTTTTCGGTGATCCAGGCTCCTACGCAGGAGGAGGCCTCTGCCATGCTTTTGGAGAACCGGTTTGACCTGGCCCTGGTGGATATTTCCCTGCCGGACGGCAGCGGCTTTGCAGTGTGCACGGAGATTAAGCAGAGCCAGGACATTCCCGTGATCTTTCTCACGGCCTGGGGAGATGAGGCCAGCGTGGTTACCGGGCTCAATATGGGGGCGGACGACTATATTATCAAGCCCTTTCGCCCCCGGGAGCTTATGGCCCGTATCGGGAACGCTCTTCGAAAATACGGACGTTCGCCCTCGGTATTTGAAATCTGTGATCTTTCCGTGGACACAGCCAGCGGAATCGTGAAAAAGAAGGGGGAGGAGGTGTTTCTCTCGGCTCTGGAATACCGGCTGCTGCTTATATTTGTCAACAACCCAAAAAGCATTATCACCCGGGACCGGCTTCTGGATGAGGTTTGGGATGCATCGGGGGAATTTGTGAATAATAATACCCTGACTGTTTACATCAAACGGCTGCGGGAGAAAATTGAGGAGGATCCGGGGAATCCCCAGATCATTCTCACGGTTCGGGGGATTGGGTACCGTCTGGGAGGAAAACATGCTTCGAAATAGAGAGATACGGCAATTTTTAATTTTGATAATTATTCTCACAATTTTGTCCGCCGCAGGAGGACTGGCTGTCCATCCGGCGGCGGTTTTGCCGGTGCTATTCCTGTCTGCCGGTTTTCTGGCGGCTTTTTTTGCGTTCACCAGGGCCAGGTATCAAAGCATTGAGCGGATTTCCGATGAAATTGACCGGGTGCTTCACCGGGAGGAGCATTTGTATATTGGCCAGGCGGAGGAGGGGGAGCTGTCCATACTGGAGAGTGAGATTACTAAAATGACTCTGCGCATCCGGGAGCAGAATGATGCCCTGAAAAAGGAAAAGCAGTATCTGGCAGATTCTTTGGCGGACATTGCCCACCAGCTTCGCACTCCCTTAACCTCTGCCAACCTGATTCTGTCCTTTCTCAAGGAAAATCCGGAGGAAAGGGAGCGAAAAAGCCTGCTTCGGGAGACAGAGGAGCTGTTTATCCACATGGATTGGCTGGTGACCTCCCTCTTAAAGCTGTCCAGGCTGGATGCAGGGATGATTCAGTTTCAGAGGGAGCCGGTCCGGGTGAAGAAGCTGATAGACACGGCCCTTCATCCCTTTCTGATTGCCATGGAGCTCCACCATATAACCCTGGAACGGGAGGTGCCAAAAGAGGCGGAGATTTTGGGGGATTTGGGCTGGCTTTCGGAGGGGCTTAAGAATATCCTGAAAAATTCCATGGAAAGTGTGGGGGATGGGGGACAGATTGAAATCCTATGCAGAGATACGCTGCTTTTTACGGAGATCACCATTCATGACAGCGGGCCTGGCTTTGAACAGGAGGCTCTGCCCTTTCTTTTTGATCGGTTTTACCGGGGGAGGCAGTCCCGGGCAACGGGATACGGAATCGGACTGGCCCTTTGCCGACAGATTATCATCCGCCAGGGAGGAACCGTCAGCGCCAAAAATCACCCCCGTGGAGGGGCCCTGTTTACCATTCGGTTTTCCAAGGAGTCGTGACAGGGGTTTCTCCCAGAAGAAAAGTGACGGATCTCTCACCGAAAAGTCACAAACATGTAAGTCGCCGACTCTATCATAGGGATATGAACATTACAGCAAGGAGATGAAAGCCATGAAAAAATGTTTGCAGGTCCTTGGGAGTTTGCTTTTGTGTTGGCTGCTGCTTTTGGCCCTTATCCCGGACAGAAAGAGAGGAGGCTTACAGAATGGATTTCTTAAGAATTGAAAATCTCAGCAAGGTTTATGGAAGGGATGAAAATCAGGTGATAGCCCTGAACCGGGTTTTCCTGTCCATAGACAAGGGAGAATTCACAGCTATTATGGGTTCCTCCGGCTCCGGCAAATCCACGTTGCTTCACATGATTGCCGGGGTGGATGTGCCTACCAGCGGAAAGGTGTTTCTGGACGGACAGGATGTCTATGCCCAGAGCAAGGAGAAGCTCTCCATTTTCCGAAGGCGGCAGGTGGGACTTATCTATCAGTTTCACAACCTGATTCCCACCCTGAATGTGGTGGAAAATATTACCCTGCCGGTACTCTTGGACAAAAGAAAGGTAAACAGGGAACGGCTTGGGGATCTGTTGGAGCTTTTAGGTCTTTCGGATCGAAGGGACCATCTGCCCAACCAGCTTTCCGGGGGACAGCAGCAGCGGGTGGCCATTGGTCGGGCCCTGATGAATGCCCCGGCTGTTATGCTGGCCGACGAGCCCACCGGGAGCCTGGACAGCCGCAATGGACATGAGATCATCCGCCTTTTAAAGGCCAGCCACGAGAGGTATCATCAGACCCTGCTTGTGGTCACCCATGACGAGAATATTGCCTTGCAGGCGGATCGGATTGTCTGTATTTCGGACGGCCGGGTGATCCGGGATGAGAGGCAGGTGATGGGGAGATGAATATTTTCTGTAAGGATGCCCTGAAGCGCATGAAAAACAGCCGGGCCCGGACCCTGGTAACCATTGTGGGAGTGGCGCTGTCCACGGCATTGATCACGGCGGTGGCCACCTTTGCCGTCTCCCTCCAGGATTATATGGTGAGAGGAGCCATAGAGAAATACGGAGACTGGCAGGTAAGCTTTCCGGATGTGGATGCCGCCTTTGTTAAGGAGCAGGCAGAGGATTCCCGGGTGGAAAAGGTGGTGGTTTGTGAGAGCATCGGCTACGGAGCCCTGGACGGGGGGAGGAATCCCCACAAGCCCTATGTGTATGTGATGGGCTTTTCTGAGGAGGCCTTTGAGGAGCTGCCTCTGACGCTGGCGGCAGGGAGGCTGCCGGAAAATTCCCGGGAGATTTTGATTCCTGCCCATGTGGCTCTGAACGGAGGGGTGAAGTTTTCTCTGGGGGATACCCTGACTTTGAAAATCGGAGATCGGGTGGAGGGAGATCAGAAGCTTACCCAGCACGATCCCTATGTTTCCGTGGAGGAGCCGGAAAGCGGGAAGGAGAGTCTTTCCATTCGGGAGGAGAGGTTCTATACCGTGGTGGGGATTTGTCAGAGACCGGCCTTTGAGGAGCGCACGGCTCCCGGGTACACGCTGATCACAGCCATGAATCCGGCGTCATCCGGGGAGAGAGCGGATATTTTTGTCACCTTAAAAAAGGCGTATCAGGTGCATGGGTATACAAAGCTTGGGACAGAAGATAGAACGTATGTTCTAAATGACGATGTGCTGCGGTTTATGGGACTTTCCAAGGATCGGGTGTTTCAAATGCTTCTCTACTCTGTGGGAGGCGTTCTCCTTCTGCTTATTATGACAGGCTCGGTTTTTTTAATCTATAACGCATTTAACATTTCGTTGAATGAGCGTATGCATCAGTTTGGAATTCTTTTATCTGTGGGAGCCACGGAAAAGCAGCTGCGAAAATCCGTGCTGTTTGAGGGCCTGTGCATCGGCGCGGCGGGGATTCCCCTGGGGATTTTCATAGGCTTGCCAAGTCTCCAGGTTGTGCTGGCTCTGGCGTCCGGGCATTTCCAAAATATCATGTACGAGGGGGTGCCATTGAAGCTTTGCGTATCCCCGCTCTCCCTCTTGGCGGCCGTGGCCATAAGCCTGGTGACTATTTTGATCTCTGCCTATCTTCCTGCCAGGAAAGCGGCTGCCACCCCTGTGATGGAGTGTATCCGGCAGAGCCGTGGGGTAAAGCTTGAGGCAAGAGCCATAAGGGTACCAAAATACGCAATGCGTATCTGTGGCCTGGAGGGAACGCTGGCCCTTAAAAATTTCAGGAGAAACCGGAGGCGCTACCGGAGTATTATGCTGTCTTTGACCCTGAGTGTAGTGCTTTTTATCTCTGCAAATACCTTTCAGACAGAGCTGGGGCTTTTCGCAGAGCAGTCAAAGGTGGAGGCAGACGGAGATATTTTATTTACGGCCAGGGATATGGAGGAAGAAGAGCTCCTTTGGCTCTATGAGAAGCTTAAGCAGGCGTCAGGAGTGACCGAGAGTACCTATCAGATTCTTACCACCTATTCCTGCAGGGTGCCGGTGGAAATGCTTACTCCGGAATTTCGGGAAAACGGGAAGCAAAGTGGGGGATTTGAGGAGAAAGGGGGAGATGCGGAGCTTCTCCTGGATATTCAGTTTTTGGAGGATGGGCGCTTTGTGGAGTTTTTGGAGAGCCAGGGACTTGCCCTTGAGGACTATACCGGTGCGGAGGCTTCCATGGCCGTGGTGGGAAAACGGACCGGCAGCCAGGATCTCTTTACGGAGCCTTCTTTTGCTTTTACCATCCAATCCCAAGAGAACGGGCAGACAAAGGACATTCGGGGGAGCTTTGTGGATGCCTATCTTCTGGATCCGCCTCCGGCAGAGCTTTCGGAGGTCAAAGATTATGTTTTTATGGGAATCCTTCCCTACAGTGCAAGAGATTCCTTTGCCTTTCTCCAGGCGCCCCAAAAGGAATGCCTGACCTTCTGGTCGGAAAATCCCGGACAGTCAGAGGGACAGATGAAAACCCTTCTGGAGGGAGCGGGGATTACCTGTCCCTATGAGCTGTATAACATGCATAAGCTACTGGAGGAAAATCGGAATATGGAGTTTATTGTCCGTCTCTTTACCATGGTCTTTGTGGGCATGATTTCCCTTATTGCCATGGCCAATGTGTTTAACACCATCTCCACCAATATCAAGCTTCGCAGGAGAGAGCTGGCCATGCTCCGCTCCGTGGGCATGGGGGATAGAGCCTTTCACAAAATGATGCGCTTGGAATGTTTCTTTTACGGAGCAGGGACTCTGCTTTTTGGGCTTCCTCTGGCTGTGCTTTGTTCCTTTCTGATCTATCAATGGCTGGTGTGGGGCGGCGCTACAGTTGCCTTTGTGTTTCCCTGGGCCAGCCTGGGAATCAGTGTGCTGGGGGTGTTCTTCATGATCGCTCTGGCTATGCTGTATGCAGTGAGCAAAATAAAGAAGGAAAATATTATTGACGCCCTGAGAGATGATATGACTTGAGAACGGTTCTCATTTGTTACAAGAGAATTTCTCACAAGAAACCCTTGAGAATCAACTTGACAACCCTGTTATACGGCTGTATAATAAATTATACAATCGTATAACAGGGAGATAAAAATATGGGAACAACACAAAAAAAGCTTGGGGAAGCGGAGCTGGAAATCATGCAGGTGATATGGGACAGGAAAGCTCCTGTAACTGCAAACTATATTTTAAAGGAATTGCAGGGAAAGAGACCCTGGCCCCTATCCACCCTTATGACATCCCTGACAAGGCTGGCGGATAAGGGGTTTGTGAATTGTGACCGTTCAACGGGAACCAATCTCTATACCTTTGTGATCTCGGAAAACGAGTATAAGGCAAAGGCCGGCAAACATTTTCTTGAGAAGCTGTACAACAATTCCATTGAGAATATGGTTGCTACCCTCTATAGCAACAAAGCCATTCAGGATTCGGATCTTGCAGAGCTTAGAAATTTTTTGGATGAGCTGGAGGATGCATGATGACGGCCATTTGTTTAGCCCTTTTTCGTGCGTCTGTGTCCACAAGCCTGGTGGTGGCTGTACTGATTTTACTTACGCCCCTCTTAAACAGGAGATACGCGGCAAAATGGAAATACCTGGCCTGGATATTTCTTGCACTGCGGCTGCTGGTTCCCTTTGGCGGGACTTATGGGCCATGGGCCATGGACTTTTTGCCCCAAAGAAAAGCCCAGACGACGCCTGTATGGGGGGATGCAGATACTTGGACAGAAAAAGGACTTCCCTTTGGACGGATCATGGTTGAGATACCGCCGCAAATGACTGCCCCTCTTTCTGGGGAGAACGGAAAAAACAATGGGGGGATGACGCTGCTTGATCTGGCGGCGGCTGTCTGGATGTTGGGCAGCCTGGGTTTTTTTTCTGTACATTTTGGCAGTTATTTTCATTACAAGCGGCAGGTGGCCAAAAAGGGGAGGCCTGTAGGGGATAGACAGATTTTGTGTCTCCTATCCCGTCTGAGAGGGGAACTACATATCAGGTATAACGTACAAATGTTGGAGTGCTCTATAGCTGAGAGCCCTCTAATCCTGGGTTTTTTTAAACCGATTTTGGTTTTACCCGAGGAATCCTACAGTCAGGAGGAATTGTTTTTTATTCTGAAGCATGAGCTGGTGCATGTGAAACGGGGAGACGTGTATGGGAAACTGCTTTTTGTAATCGTCAATGGAATTTACTGGTTTCATCCCCTTATCTGGATCATGCGGAAGGAAGCGGCCATGGACATGGAGCTGTCCTGCGATGAAAGGGTTACCCAGGGCGCAGGCTATGAGGTGCGAAAGGCGTACACGGAAACATTGCTGTCTATGCTTCACAGGCAATGCACCAAACGACTCTCCTTAACCACACAATTTTATGGAGGAAAGAGGGCCATGAAAAAACGTTTTCAAAATATTTTAAGTAAAAGGAAAAAGAAAAATGGGATGGCTCTATTCCTGGGAACCATTCTCTTGACGGCCTGTCTGGGAGCCCTGGTGGGCTGTTCTCTTGAAGAGGAGGGGAGAGAGGCCAAAGAGCCGGTGGGAGTTAAGGAGCTGAAGGAAGAAGCTCTTTCAGAGGCAGAGAAAAGTGCAGAGCAGGCGGAACATACACGGCAGCAGGGAGAGGAGGGCTTGTCCGGGGAGGAAACCGAGGCCATGGGCCGGGAAGCTTTCCACGGACCCAAGGGAAATCAAGAAGCACAAACGGAGGGAACGGAATATCTGAGCGCAGAAGATTGCAGGGAAATCAGAAATATGGTGGATGTATTTGCAAAGGCATATTTTGACGGGAATACAGACGCGCTGCAGGGCTTCCTGTCCAGCACCTATGAAGGGAAGATAGAAGGATATGAGAGCACAGGCGCTGTAAGCGATTTCACATGGAAGGGATTGTCGGATACGGACGACAAAAAAATCAAGGAGGGGAGAGCCATCGTCTCTCTGGAATTCAGGGACAGTACCTATGAGGATATGTTTCTGTATGTAACCTTTGTGCTTGTCAGGGAGGAGGATGGCTGGAAAATCGAATTTTATGGGGTGGAGGGGTAAAGAACCCTTGTCAAGAGATGGTAGCCGTATGCACCTGCTTTCTGGCAATTTAGTAAAAATGCTGAAAAGAGACAAAAATAACAGAAAATCCTTTTCACAAGAGGGATTTTCTGTTATTCTTAAGAGGAATTCTTTCGTTTATGGCGCCCTTATTCTTAGAGGGAAAGCTTCTGGCAGTTTCTGCCGTATTTTCCGGATTTAAAGCAATGTTTTTTCATCGGCAGGGGAGTGCTTTGTCCTTGTTGCAGGAAGGAAATGCAAAAAAGATGAAAAATATAGGGGAAAGGAAATGGGGAAAGGGGGTGAAAGATACTTGACAAAGTGAGAGAAGTGTATTATGATAATAAAAACGAACAAAAGTTCGAAGAACATTTGTTTGAAACCGAGAAAGAGCAAAAGAAAAACAGAAAAAAAGGAGAATGGATAATGGTGAAGGAAGATAAATTAAAGGCCCTGGACGCGGCCATCAGCCACATTGAGAAGCAGTACGGAAAGGGCTCCGTGATGAAGCTTGGAGACACTGGCAACCGGATGCAGGTGGAGACGATTCCCACCGGTTCCTTAAGCCTGGATATTGCCCTGGGGCTTGGGGGTGTCCCCAAGGGAAGGATTATCGAGGTCTATGGTCCGGAGTCCAGCGGTAAGACCACTGTAGCCCTTCACATGGTGGCCGAGGTGCAGAAAAGAGGCGGGATCGCAGGCTTTATCGACGCCGAGCATGCCCTGGATCCGGCCTATGCCAAGAATATTGGGGTAGATATTGACAATCTTTACATTTCCCAGCCAGACAATGGGGAGCAGGCTCTGGAGATCACGGAGACCATGGTGCGTTCCGGGGCTGTGGACATTGTGATAGTGGACTCGGTGGCGGCCCTGGTGCCAAAGGCGGAGATTGACGGAGATATGGGAGACAGCCATGTGGGACTTCAGGCCCGCCTTATGTCCCAGGCGCTTCGAAAGCTGACCTCTGTTATCAGCAAATCTAACTGTATCGTGATTTTTATCAATCAGCTGCGGGAAAAGATCGGGGTGATGTTTGGCAATCCCGAGACGACCACAGGGGGACGGGCGCTAAAGTTTTACTCCTCCATTCGTCTGGACGTGCGCAGGGTGGAGTCCTTAAAGCAGGGCGGCGAGGTGGTGGGAAACCATACCCGCATTAAGGTGGTAAAAAATAAGATTGCCCCGCCCTTTAAGGAGGCAGAGTTTGACATTGTATTTGGACAGGGTATTGCCAAGGAGGGAGATATTCTGGATTTGGCGGTAAATCTCAGTATTATCAACAAGAGTGGCGCCTGGTATTCCTACAACGGAGACAAGATTGGACAGGGGCGGGAAAATGCCAAGAGCTATTTGAAGCAGAATCCGGAGATCTGCAAGGCTGTGGAGGACAAAGTGCGGGAGCATTACGGACTCCTGGAGGGAAAGACAGAGCCAGCCAAAGAGACAGAGACCGCCAAGGAAACGGAGCCTGCCAAGGAGCTCAAGGGCAAGAAGGAGACCAAGGCAGATAAGGAAGCTTAATAAAGCCTATTTAATAAGACGATGGATGAGAGAAAAAAGGCCAGGCACAGAGCCCTGTATCTTTTGGAGCGCATGGATCGGACAGAGCAGGAGCTGCGGCGGAAGCTTGAGCAGAACTATCCTTTGGACATTGTGGAGGAGACCATAGAATATGTGAAATCCTACCACTACATAGACGATCTGCGGTACGCAAAAAATTATATTCAGTACAAGGGCCAGACCAGGAGCAGGCGCCAGATGCAGCAGGAGCTGCGGTTGAAGAAAGGAATTTCCAGGGAGATTCTGGAGGAGGCCTTTGCGGAGGTTTCCGGGGAGGATGAGAGCCTTCTGATCCGGCGCTGGATGGAAAAGAAAAAGATCGATCCAAAGACAGCCGGCAGGGAGGAGCTTCAAAGATTTTACCAGTTTCTAATGCGCCGGGGCTTCTGTTCGGAGGATATCCGCCGGGCCCTGCGTCTGGAAACGGAGGAGGAATAGGGCCGGGACGGAGGAGCCGGAAAATGCAGATGAAATATTGTGCAAAAAAACAAGAGTTTGCTTGACATAATTGTAAAATAAGTATAGAATTGAGGTGTTGTATTGCACAATGAAAACTAAATAAGGAGGTGCTCCTGTGCAGAATGTTGTGCCTATTTTAATTGCACTTGTTATCGCGGTACCCCTTACGATTCTCATAACAGTTTCGATCCTGAAAAATATGAATATCAAAAAGGTCGGAAATGCTGAGGAAAAGGCAAGGGAAATCATAGATGACGCATTAAAGACTGCAGAACGATCGAAGAGGGAGGCCCTGCTGGAGGCGAAGGAAGAAACGCTGAAAACCAGGAACGAACTCGAGAAGGAGAGCAAGGAACGCAGAGCAGAGCTCCAGCGTTATGAGCGCCGGGTACTGTCCAAGGAGGAGACGCTGGACAAAAAAGCGGATTCTCTGGAGCGGCGGGAGGCGAATTTTAACGCTAAGGAGGAACAGCTGGGCAAGAAGTATGCAGAGCTGGAAAAGCTGTCGTCCCAAAGAGTACAGGAACTGGAAAGAATCTCAGGTCTTACCTCCGAACAAGCAAAAGAGTATTTGTTAAAAACTGTTGAGGACGAAGTAAAGCATGAAACCGCTGTGCTGGTCAAGGAGCTTGAGAGCAGAGCAAAGGAAGAAGCCGATAAAAAGGCAAAGGAATATGTGGTAACGGCCATTCAGAAATGTGCAGCGGACCATGTGGCGGAGACCACCATATCCGTGGTGCAGCTTCCGAATGACGAGATGAAGGGGAGAATCATCGGCAGAGAGGGTAGAAATATCCGGACTCTGGAGACTATGACCGGCATTGATTTGATTATCGATGATACGCCGGAGGCAGTGATTTTATCTGGATTTGATCCCATTCGCAGAGAAGTGGCAAGGATTGCGCTGGAAAAACTGATTGTGGACGGACGGATACATCCGGCCAGAATCGAGGAGATGGTTGAGAAGGCGCAAAAAGAAGTAGAAGTGATGATACGTGAGGAAGGTGAGGCGGCCACATTAGAAGTTGGCGTTCATGGAATCCATCCGGAGTTGATCCGGCTTTTGGGTAGAATGAAATTCCGTACCAGCTACGGGCAGAACGCCTTGAAGCACTCCATTGAGGTGGCGCAGCTGGCAGGCCTTTTGGCCGGCGAGGTGGGCGTAGATGTGCGGATTGCCAAGCGGGCAGGACTTTTACATGATATTGGAAAATCCATTGACCATGAGGTTGAGGGGTCACATATTCAAATCGGAGCGGATTTGTGTAAGAAATACAAAGAGTCAGCAACAGTTATCAATGCCGTGGAGGCCCACCATGGAGATGTGGAGCCCACGTCCCTCATTGCCTGCCTGGTGCAGGCAGCAGATACCATATCTGCCGCCAGACCGGGAGCCAGAAGAGAGACGCTGGAAACATATACCAATCGGCTGAAGCAGCTGGAAGAAATTACAAATGCTTTCAAGGGAGTAGACAAGTCTTTTGCGATTCAAGCGGGTAGAGAGATTCGAGTAATGGTAGTTCCGGAGCAGGTGGACGATGCCTCGATGGTATTGTTGGCCAGAAATATTTCCAAGCAGATAGAAGCAGAACTGGAGTATCCGGGACAAATCAAGGTAAACGTAATTCGGGAGAGCCGGGTCACCGACTATGCAAAGTAGGTGGACAGGCCGGGTTACAAAAGGAAGAGAAATCAAAGAGGATAGTTGCATCAGCGGCTATCCTCTTTCTGCGCGAGGCCATGAGCCGTGCGCCCAGGATGAAAGGAGAGCCCCATATTTATATGGGGGCTCGGAATTCATCCTGGGCATAGGGCGAAGCCCGCGAGCGAGATGGAGCGAAGCGGAATCGAGCGGCACGGCGGACACCTGTGTACCGTTTTGTGGAGCCGAAGCCCACGGCAAAGCTGCGTGTGCCGCCCAGGGCGAAAGAAGGAAAGGGGAAGAATATGGCAACAATCGGTTTTATTGGAATGGGAAATATGGGCACTGCCCTTCTAAAGGGAGCCCTCAAGGCTTTTACCCCAACGGAGCTTGTGTATACGGCGCGGACAGACGGGACAAAGCAGCGGATTACTTCGGAGACGGGAGTGCCCTTTGCCCCCAGCAATGCGGAATGTGCCAATGCCTGTAAATATTTGATTCTGGCGGTGAAGCCCCAGTTCTACGATGAGGTGTTAAAGCAAATCCACTATGTCATCACTCCGGAGCATGTGGTCATTTCCCTGGCGCCGGGGATTACCATTGCCAAGCTTCAGGAGCGACTGGGATCGGATCGGCGGATTGTCCGGGCGATGCCCAATACGCCGGCTCTCATCGGGGAGGGTATCACAGGGCTGGCCTATACCGACAGTGATTATCAGGAGGAGGAAATCGCGGTTCTGGAGAAGCTTTTCGGTGCAGTGGGCCGCTACCAGAAGGTGGATGAGAAGCTTATGAGTGCAGTGGTCTGCGCCAGCGGCAGCTCTCCGGCATTTGCCTATATGTTTATGGAAGCTTTGGCTGACGGGGTGGTGCAGTTCGGCATGCCCCGGAAGGAGGCCTATGCCTTCGTGGCCCAGGCCCTGGCCGGGGCGGCTAGAATGGTGCTGGAGACAGGGCAGCATCCTGGAGTTCTCAAGGATCAGGTGTGTTCCCCCGGGGGGACCACCATAGCCGGCGTGGCGGCCCTGGAGCAGGCAGGCTTTCGGGGCGCTGTCATAGAGGCCTGCAGGGCCTGCTATGAAAAGTCTGAGGGGTTGGGGTAAAATAGACATGTTTCTCTTTATCCTCTCATATACTTTAAGTATATGGGAGGATTTTTTATGGACTTATTGGGGAGCAAGGGACGGGAAGCAAAGAAAAAAAAGCTTACGGTATTTTTTATGACAGGCTTTGTGCTGGGAGTTTTTTACATCATTCTTCTGGGACGGGCAGATAATCACAATATGCTGATGAGCAGCTATTTCTTTGCAAAATATCAGTATATGGAATATTCATCCCTGGATCTGCTGGTGTATATCTTAAAATCCCGTCTTACCCTGATTACCTTTCTGTGGTTAATGGGCTTAACGGTGATTGGAACCATGACCGTACTGATGTTCAGTCTGTGGGCAGGCTTTTCTATGGGCCTGATTTTAACCATGGCGGTGGTGAAGCTTGGCATGGCGGGAATGCTGCTCTGTCTTATCAGCATGTTTCCCCAATATCTCATCTATTTCCCGGCCTTTCTCTATGGCCTGCTCCACATCTATGAGATGTCCCAGCAAAAGAGATGGAACGGAACCTATGTGGCTGCCTTTGGATTGATGGCGCTTCTGGTGATAGTGGGAGGTGTTTTGGAGAGTTATGTAAACCCCATGCTGTTAAAGGCATTGTTAAGTCGAGTGTAGGAGATGTCAGGAGGGGCTTTGCTTTAAAATCTGATAAAGAAATTACGGACAGTTTTTACTAGATCTGGTGGAGGAAAAACAAAGAAAACCAAGATATTGTACATCCGGGAATTTTCACGGATTCCCTTAGGTTTTCCGGGAAAAAAGACCATTGATTTTCTGAAAAAATCTTACTATAATAGGTAATGCATAGCACTATGGGGAGAAAAGTGGTAGAGGGAAAATACGTATGGAACAAGAGATTCGCAGGTTTATTTTGTACTTGCATGATGAGAAAAAAACGTCAGAGAACACGGAGGTTTCTTACCAGAGAGATCTGCGCAAGCTGATGGTTTTTTTGGAGCAGCAGAATATTTTTCGTGCAGAGACAGCCACGGAAACCAATTTAAATTCGTATATTCTGGTGCTGGAGAAGCAGGGATTATCTGCGGCTACTGTGTCCAGAAATATTGCCTCTATGAAGGCCTTTTATTCCTATTTGTTTAAAATGGGAAAGGTGCGGGTGAATCCGGCCCAGGGCCTGAAGCCACCCAAGGTGGAGAAAAAGCTTCTGGATATTTTGACCATTGAGGAGATGGCTGCGCTTCTAAGACAGCCGGATGATCGGACGCCCAAGGGCATACGGGATCGGGCCATGCTGGAGCTTCTCTATGCCACGGGAATTCGGGTCACCGAGCTTATCAGCCTGCGGCTTAATCATGTAAACCTGAATCTGGAATATATTATCTGTAAGGATCGGGCCAAGGAGCGCATCATACCCTTTGGGAGAGAGGCCAAGAAGGCGCTTTTGCTCTATCTGGATGGTCCCAGGCAGGCCCTTTTGGGGGAGGAGAGCGATGTACTGTTCCCCAACTGCTCGGGAAAGAGCATGAGCCGACAGGGCTTTTGGAAGCTGGTCAAGCAGTATGCCAAGCAGGCAGGAATTCAGACGGAGATTACCCCCCATACCCTGCGCCATTCCTTTGCAGCCCATCTGGTGGATAATGGGGCGGATCTGCATATAGTCCAGGGAATGCTGGGACATTCGGATATTTCCACCACCATGATGTACGCAGGAAGAACCCGGGAGATCTACGCAAAGGCTCATCCCCGGGGATAGAAAGAGAGAGACAACAATGGCATTTGACTTTATACAAAAGCTTCCCACGCCGGCGGAGACCAGAAGAATGTATCCGGTTCCGGAGGCTGTGGCCAGGATTAAGGAAGAGAGGGACAAGCAGATTCGCCGGGTGTTTACCGGGGAGAGCGATAAGTTTTTGGTGATTATCGGTCCCTGCTCGGCGGATAACGAGGACGCGGTTTGTGATTATGTAAACCGACTGGTTCCTGTACAGGAAAAGGTTCAGGAAAAGATTATTATCATTCCCCGGATTTATACCAATAAACCCCGGACTACCGGGGAGGGCTATAAGGGGATTATGCATCAACCAGATCCGGAGAAAAAGCCGGATCCTCTGGCCGGGATCATTGCCCTGCGTCATATGCATATCCGGGCCATTGAGGAGACAGGACTTACGGCGGCCGACGAGATGCTGTACCCGGAAAATCTCAGGTATGTCATGGACTTTTTGTCCTATATTGCCGTGGGAGCCCGTTCCGTGGAGAACCAGCAGCATCGGCTGGTGGCCAGCGGCATTGATGTGCCCACGGGAATGAAGAACCCCACCAGCGGGGATTTTACGGTGATGATGAATTCCGTGACTGCGGCCCAGCATGGACATTCCTTTATTTACCGGGGCTGGGATGTGGCCACAGGAGGCAACGATCTGGCCCATGTGGTTCTGCGGGGAGCGGTGAATAAGCGAGGCGTGAACCTGCCCAACTATCATTACGAGGATTTGATGCGGGTGCTGGAGCTCTATGGGGAGCGGGATTTGAAAAATCCGGCGGCCATTGTGGATGCCAATCATTCCAATTCCAATAAGCAGTATGAGCAACAGATTCGTATTGTAAAAGAGGTGCTCCACAGCCGTTCTCTGGCGCCGGAGATCCACAGACTGGTAAAGGGCGTGATGATCGAGAGCTACATTGAGCCGGGCTGTCAGAGTGTTCATGACCATGTATATGGGAAATCCATCACGGATCCCTGCCTGGGCTGGGAGGAATCGGAGCGTCTCATCTATGAGATTGCGGAGCGGTGTTGAGAACATATAAATGGAAACCCGAGAAAAAGAGGGTGCTGCAAAGTAAGAAAAACGCTTATTTTGCAGCACCCTTATTTTTTAGACCCGAGATTTTATGTGCCCTTCCTGAAGAAACTCCAAAAGCCCGCCCAGGCACAGAAGGGTGATGACAAGCTGGTTGGCCAAAAGCCCCCAGAGATATCCCTGAATGCCGTAGGCAGGGACGCAAAGCAGGGTAAAAAGAATGCGGATGGTAATGCCGATAACATTGTTTCGGAAGGTGATGCTGGTGCGTCCCAGGCCGTGGAGAATGCTGTTCAGGGTGGCATTCAAATACAGAAAGGGACAGATCCAGGAGAGAGTCAGGATAAAATCTCCCGCCAACTCACTATGGAAAAAGAAAGTGCCCAGGTATTTCCCGGTGATTAGAAAAAACAGGGTGCAAAAGCAGCCAAAGGGAAGGCAGAAATAGATGGCCTTTCGAATGGTGTCCCCAATGCGGGCGTAATGTCCGGCAGCCTGGAGCTCGGAAACGGAGGGCAGGAGCAGCACGGAGATGGAGCTGGTGATCACGCTGGGAAAGAGAATAAAGGACAGAGACATGCCCGTGAGGGTGCCGTAAACGCTGTAGGCCGCTGCCGTGTCCAGGCCGTAGGCCTGAAGAGTCAGGGGAATCAAAATGGCCTCCAAGCTTGCCAGCACATTCATGACCACCCGGTTTCCCGTGAGAGGAAGGGACATGTGCACAATCTGTCCCAGACAGCTGCCAAGAGACAGGGTGGGAAGGTTTGGTGCGGCTTTGGGAGCCGGGGAGAGGGTGAGGGCGGTGACGCAAAAAAGCATGGAGACAAATTCGCCCACGGCAAGTCCCAGCACAGCTAGAACCGGGGAGGGGGCAATATTTTTTTCCATACAGACAGAGGCCAAAAGATACACGCTGCCCACCCGGGCGCATTGCTCCAAAAGCTGGGAGAGGGCGGGCACCCCTGTTTTTTTCAGGCCATAGTAATAGCCGCTGACACAGGAGTGACAGGCGGAAAAGGGCAGGGAAAAGGCCAGAAATTGCAACAAAATACGACACCTGGGCTCTTTTAAATAGCGGACAGCCAAAAAATCCGCGCTGTGATAGAGGAGAAGGGCTGCCAGCAGGGAGAGGCTAAAGGATAAAAAAAGTCCCGCGGAAAGCATTCTGCGGGAGCCCCGGCCATTTCCCCTGGCTGCCTCCCCGGCCACAAAGCGGGAGATGGAGGTCTCAATGCCGGCGATGGTGAGGGAATAGCAGATCCCGAAAACGGGAAATATCATCTGGTAAAGGCCCAGCCCCTCCGCACCAATGGTGCGGCTTAAGAATATTTTATAGAAGAATCCGATTATTTTTGTGGCGATTCCTGTGAGGGTTAATATGAGTGCTCCGGTAAGAAGGGGATGCGTTTTTTTCATAGAATTACTTTGCTCTTTTTTTATGAATATATTCCGGAAAGATGCTTGACAGAACAGAAATAGAGTGCTATTATCATTACGATATCCGAGTAAAATACTCGGAATTATATGAGGTGATTTGTATGAAGCTATCCACGAAGGGCCGCTATGGCCTCCGGGCATTGATAGATCTGGCTCTGCACAGTGAGCAGGAAGCCGTATCCATTGCCTGTATTGCTGCCAGACAGAATATATCCGAGAGCTATTTGGAGCAGCTGATTGCCAAGCTTAGAAAGGCAGGCCTGGTGTCCAGTGTGCGGGGAGCCGGGGGAGGCTATATATTGGCCAGACCGGCAGGGGAGATTTCCGTGGGGGACATTCTGCGGGCTCTGGAGGGCTCTCTGGACCCGGTTCAGTGTCCGGGGTTAAAAGAGGAGGGCTGCAGCGGAGCAGACGGCTGCGTGACCAAGTACGTCTGGAAACGCATCAACGACAGCATTAACCAGACTGTGGATGAGATAAAATTAAGTCAGCTGATTGAGGAGAGCAGAGAGGTTCAGGAGGCGGCACCCGCCGCAGGCGTCTGCTGCTCCAACTAAGACGCCAAAGGGACTTTACCCCTCAGGGCTGTTGCGTAGTGGCTAAAAACAGCATCTGAACGGACAATGCCCGGGAAGGATTTCAGGATGCAAAAGCGGACGGAAATTCTTTTACACATGGGGCGTTGACAGTACAGATACGGAACTTTAAATAGGAGGAAGGAGTATGAAAAAAATAATTTATCTGGACAATGCGGCGACCACAAGGACGGCGCCGGAGGTGGTGGAGGCCATGCTTCCCTATTTTTCCGAAAATTATGGAAATCCCTCCAGTGTATATGGTCTGGCCGGGGAGAGCAAAAAGGCCATTACCGAGAGCCGGGAAATTATCGCCGGGGCCCTTGGGGCCAAGAGCAATGAGATTTATTTTACTGCCGGGGGCAGTGAGGCGGACAACTGGGCCTTAAAGGCAGCGGCAGAAGCCTATCAGTCCAAGGGGAATCATATTATCACCACCAAGATCGAGCATCATGCCATTTTGCATACCTGCGAATATTTGGAAAAGAGAGGCTTTGAGATTACTTATCTGAATGTGGATGAGTATGGTTCGGTAAAGCTGGAGGATTTGAAAAAGGCCATCCGCCCCACCACCATTTTAATCTCCGTCATGTTTGCCAACAATGAGATTGGGACCATACAGCCCATTAAAGAAATCGGGGAAATTGCAAAGAAGCACGGAATTCTATTTCATACGGATGCCGTACAGGCCTTTGGTCAGGTGCCTATTTCCGTGGATGAGTACCATATTGATATGCTGAGCTCCAGTGGACACAAGCTAAACGGGCCCAAGGGAATTGGATTTCTCTACATCCGTTCCGGATTAAAGCTTCGTTCCTTTATTCACGGTGGTGCCCAGGAGCGCAAGCGCAGGGCCGGAACCGAAAATGTGCCGGGAATCGTGGGCTACGGCAAGGCGGTGGAGCGGGCCTTACGGACCATGGAGGAGCGAACCAGGAAGGAGCGGGAGCTTCGGGATTATCTGATTGAGCGGGTGCTCACGGAGGTTCCCTTTGTGCGGCTCAACGGTCACCGTAAAAACCGGCTTCCCAACAATGTGAATTTCAGCTTCCAGTTTGTGGAGGGAGAATCCCTGCTGATTATGCTGGACATGGAGGGCATCTGCGCCTCCTCCGGGTCAGCCTGTACCTCCGGCTCTCTGGATCCCTCCCATGTGCTTTTGGCCATCGGCCTGCCCCATGAGATTGCCCATGGCTCTCTGCGGCTGACCCTGGGGGAGGAGACTACCCGGGAGGATCTGGATTTCGTCATAGATACCATTAAGGGGATTGTGCAGAAGCTTCGGGATATGTCCCCCTTGTATGAGGATTTTATGAAGAGAGAGAAGCAGTAAGAGCTGGAAAAACAGGGAGCCCGTCAGGGGCTTCAAATACCAAAAAAGAGGAGTGTGCGCGATGTACAGTGAAAAAGTAATGGATCATTTCCAAAATCCCAGAAATGTGGGAGAGATTGATAATGCCAGCGGTGTTGGTACGGTTGGCAACGCCAAGTGCGGGGATATTATGCGGATTTATCTGGATATTGACGATAATAAAATTATCCGGGATGTAAAGTTTAAGACCTTTGGCTGTGGGGCAGCTGTGGCTACCAGCAGCATGGCCACGGAGCTGGTGAAGGGAAAGAGTATTTACGAGGCCCTTAAGATCACCAATAAGGCTGTGATGGAGGCTCTGGACGGATTACCTCCGGTGAAGGTGCACTGCTCACTGCTGGCTGAGGAGGCTATTCATGCGGCGCTGTGGGATTATGCCCAGAAGCATGGTATTGAGATCGAAGGATTGGAGAAGCCAAAGAGCGACATTCACGAGGGCGAGGAAGAGGAGAGCGAGAGCTACTAAATTCTGTTGACGAGGGGGAAAAGACATGAACGTTTTTAAAGAAATGGGCTGCTCTGTGGCAAAGGTGTCCGCGTATCCGCGTTTTTTAGCAAACCGCAAAGGAAAGGTGTTTGGCTACGGAGTTTTGCTGCTGTTCTTTTATTTTATTCTGGCTTATGTGGTGCCGGCCTTGATTTTCTGGATTCCGCAGGGAGGTCTTGGAGGCGCGCTGGAAAAGCATGTGCCCAACTTTGAGCTGTACGATGGCGTTCTGTGGGTGGAGGAGACCTGCTACATTGATGCGGGCGCCAGCTATCTGGATATTGACACGAATGCGTATTTTGACATGTCAGAGGCCTACAGCTTCTCGGAAAGATACCAGTCTGTGATTATTATGGATGCGGAAAAAATATTTTTAAAGAGCAATGGGCAGATACAGTCCTACTGGTACACGGATTTTGGAGATTTGGAAGTGAGCCGGGCGGATTTGAAGCGCTGGATCCCCATGATCTATGTGTGCTCGGCGCTTTTTGGAGTTCTAAGCTATGCCGTTCAGGTGGGACTGTTTTTCTTTGCCCTGCTGTTTGTGGCTCTCATAGGTCTTTTATTCAGCAGCATATTAAAGGCCAATTTGACCTTTGGGCAGGTCTATCTTTTGGGAATCTACAGCCGGACCCTGTCTTTGGGAATCAAGGCCATTGTAAAGCTTCTGTCCATTCATATTCCCTTCTTCTGGGTGATAAACTTTGGGATCTCTCTGATCTATCTGTATCTGGCCATTAAGCATGCCAAGGCACAAAATATCAGGATGGCACAGCCTGGCGGCTACGGCTCGGGCGGTACCTACCAGGGAGGTGTCTATGGCGCCGGAAGCGGATATCCGGGGCCAGGCGGTTTCGGAAATGGTTATCAGGGCCAGAGCGGTTACGGCACCGGAAGCGGATATCAGGATCAGGGAAGCGGCTATGGTAGCGGAAGCGGATATCCCGGTCAGGGAAATGGCTATGGTAGCGGAAGTGGATATCAGGGTCAGGGAAATGGCTATGGTAGCGGAAGCGGATATCAGGGTCAGGGAAATGGCTATGGTAGCGGAAGCGGATATCAGAGTCAGGGAAGCGGCTATGGTAGCGGAA
>CANPIM010000016.1 GCA_947574135.1 uncultured Lachnospiraceae bacterium | reverse complement strand
CAACCGGGAGATGAGCAATGTGGTATTGAGCATTGACGGCCGGAAGGAGATAAACGACAGGATGCGACCCTTCCGGGGAGGAAAGGGAAGCTATGATCTGATTCTGCCCAAGTTTCAGAAGGTGGCGGAGAGCCGAAAGCAGACCAATTACTATGTGCGGGGCACCTTTACCCGGAATAATCTGGACTTTTCCAGGGACGTGCTCCATTTGGCGGACCTGGGCTTTCGGCAGATTTCCGTAGAGCCGGTGGTGGCCGGGCCGGAAGAGCCCTATGCCATCCGGGAGGAGGATCTGGATGAGATTTGCCGGGAATATGATGTGCTGGCCGCAGAGATGGTGGAGAGGCTGGGAACTGATCGGGAATTCAATTTTTTCCATTTTATGATTGACCTTACAGGAGGTCCCTGTGTGTATAAGCGCCTGTCCGGCTGTGGCTCTGGAACAGAGTACCTGGCAGTGACTCCCTGGGGGGATCTGTATCCCTGCCACCAGTTTGTGGGGGAGGAAGGCTTTTATATGGGAAATGTGTTTGAGGGCATTACCAATACAGAGCTGCGGGATGAGTTCAAGAGCTGCAATGTGTACGCCAAGGAGAAATGCAGGGACTGCTTTGCCCGGTTTTACTGCAGCGGCGGCTGTGCGGCCAATTCCTATAAATTCCATCAGTCCATCCAGGATGCCTACGATATAGGGTGCGTCCTCCAGCGGAAGCGGGTGGAATGTGCCATTATGCTCAAGGTAGCGGCTGCAGAGCTGGAAAGTAAAATAAATGATTAGGAGAATAAAACCATGAAAAAGAGCAGAGGAATCCTGGTGCTGGTTATTACGGTCCTGCTGACAGCAGGGCTTATCTACGGAGCGGCCGGATGCATCGGGGGAGAGAAAGCGGGAGCAAATCCCATTAAGCTGGGCCTTGATTTGGCCGGCGGTGTGAGCATTACCTATGGGACAGTCATTGACAATCCTACGGCGGAGCAGATGGCTGATACCATTTACAAGCTTCAAAAGCGTGTGGAGGCCTACAGTACGGAGGCCCAGGTTTACCAGGAGGGAGACAATCGGATTAATATTGAGATTCCCGGCGTTCAGGATGCCAATGCGGTGCTGGAGGAGCTGGGACGGCCGGGCTCTCTGGAGTTTCGGGATATAGCCGGAAATCTGATTCTGGACGGCACAGATATTCTGGATGCCCGGGCCGGTTCCACCAGAGATCAGATGGGAAATATGGACTATGCAGTGAGCCTGACCCTGACAGACGAGGGAGCCGAGAAATTCGCAAAGGCCACGGAGGAAAATCTGGGACGGCCCCTGCCTATTATCTATGACGGACAGGTGATCAGCGAGCCCACGGTTCAGGCGGTGATCAGTGACGGACATGCCCAGATCAACAATATGCGTTCCTTTGAGGATGCGGAGATTCTGGCCTCCACCATCCGGATCGGCTCTCTCCAGCTGGAGCTTCGGGAGCTTCGCTCCAACGTGGTGGGCGCCCAGCTGGGACAGGATGCCATCAGCACCAGCCTAAAGGCAGGAGTTGTGGGATTTGGTCTGGTTGTGTTGTTTATGGTGGTATTTTACCTGGTTCCGGGCCTGGCAGCAGGAATTGCCCTGACGATTTATGTGGCATTGATGCTTCTGCTGATCAGCGCCTTTGAGATTACCCTGACGCTGCCCGGCATTGCCGGCATTATCTTAAGCATCGGTATGGCCGTGGATGCCAATGTGATTATCTTTGCCCGCATTCGGGAGGAGCTGGGAACGGGCAAAACCGTGCGTTCTGCCATGAAAATCGGCTTCCAGAAGGCCCTCTCCGCCATTGTGGACGGAAATGTCACCACTCTGATTGTGGCGGTGGTTCTGCTGTTAAAGGCCAGCGGTGGCATCAAGGGCTTTGCCCAGACCTTGGCCCTGGGAATTGTGTTGTCCATGTTTACGGCCCTCTTTGTCACCCGGCAGATTTTATACGCCCTGTATGGAGTGGGCATTCGGGCGCCTAAATTTTACGGGGTGCAGAAGGAACGGAAGGTGATTCCCTTTTTGGCCAAACGCCGTCTGTGCTTTGTGATTTCCATTGCAGCGGTGGTGCTGGGCTTTGTGACCATGGGAATCCAGGCCGGCATGGGACATGGGGCGCTGGCTTACAGCCTGGAATTCCAGGGAGGCACCTCCACCACCGTGCCCTTTACCCAGGATCTGTCCATTGAGGAGATAGAGCAGCAGGTGAAGCCTCTGGTGGCGGAGGTTACAGGCGATCAGGAGATTCAGACTCAGAAGGTACAGGGAAGCAACGAGGTGATTATTAAGACCAAGGAGCTGAGCCTGGAGCAGCGCCAGGCTCTGAATGAGGCTCTGGCAGCGAAATTTTCTCTGGATGCAACACAAATCTCCGCGGAGAGCATCAGCTCCACCATCAGCAGCGAGGTGAGAAGGGATGCGGTGGTAGCCGTGGTTATCGGCATTATCTGTATGTTGCTGTATATCTGGTTCCGGTTTAAGGATATCCGCTTTGCAGGAAGCGCCGTTATTGCCCTGATACATGACGTGCTGGTAGTGCTGACCTTCTATGCAATTTTGCGGATTTCCGTGGGCAATACCTTTATTGCCTGTATGCTCACCATTGTGGGATACTCCATCAATGCCACCATTGTCATCTTTGACAGGATCCGGGAGAACCTGGGCAACAAAAAGAGAAAGGACGATCTGCAGGAGCTGGTGGATATGAGCATTACGCAAACCCTGTCCAGAAGCATCAACACCTCTCTGACCACCTTTATTATGGTGGCCGTGCTGTTTGTTATGGGCGTGGCCTCCATCCGGGATTTTGCGCTGCCCCTGATGGCCGGCATTATCTGCGGAGCTTACTCCTCCGTATGCATCACAGGAGCTCTGTGGCACTGGATGCGGATTCGCTTTAAGGAAAAGACCGAGTAAACCAAAGACTCCAAGGAGAAGATACATGGAAGAATACTGGAGAGAAGCCCCCCGGCAGGAGGGAAATGCCCAGCTGGCGGCTCGCCTGGGGATCAGCCCCATGACCGTTCGGCTCATTCGAAGCCGGGGAGTGGAGGGGGAGACGGAGATCCGGAGATATCTGGAGGGAAGTCTTGAGGACCTCCACGATCCCATGGAAATGAAGGGCATGGAACAGGCCGTGGAGCTTGTGACAGAAAAAATCCGGGCAGGCGCCCGCCTGCGTGTCATCGGAGACTACGATATTGACGGGGTGAATGCCACCTACATATTGTTGACAGGCTTTAAACGCATAGGCGCCCAGGTGGATACGGTGATTCCGGACAGACTAAGGGATGGCTATGGGCTCAACGAAAACCTGATTCGGGCGGCCAAAGCAGAGGGGATCGACACCATTGTCACCTGTGACAACGGCATTGCGGCGGCAGCGGAGATTGCCCTGGGAAGGGAGCTTGGCATGACCCTTCTCGTCACGGATCACCATGAGGTGCCCTTTGAGGAGGACGAAAAGGGAGAGAGGCGCTATGTTTTGCCCCCGGCTCATGTGATTCTAAATCCCAAGCAGGCGGACTGCCCCTATCCCTTTAAGAAGCTTTGCGGGGCAGGGGTAGCCTATAAGCTTATAGAGGCCTTATACCGGAGGCATTCCGTTCCAAAGGAGGAGCTTTACGGGCTTCTGGAATTTGTGGCAATGGCTACGGTAGGGGATATTATGGAGCTTGGGGGGGAAAACCGTATATTTGTGCGGTACGGCCTGGAGAGGCTGAGGCAGACCACAAATCTGGGCTATCGAGCTTTGCTTGCGGTGAATGGTCTGGGAGAAAAGAAGCTTACCCCCTACCATGTGGGCTTTGTCCTGGGCCCCTGCATCAATGCCAGCGGGCGGTTGGATACGGCCAGAAGGGCTTTAAATCTCCTTACGGCTCAAAATTGGGCAGAGGCCCAGGAGCTGGCCGGGGATCTGAAGGCTCTCAATGACAGCCGCAGGGAGCTGACCTTAAGAGGAACGGAGGAGGCGGTGGCCCTTATTGAATCCGGCGCCTATGAAGGGGATCGGGTGCTGGTGGTGTATCTGCCGGACTGCCATGAGAGCCTGGCCGGCATTATTGCCGGTCGCCTAAAGGAGCGCTACTACCGTCCCTGCTTTGTGCTCACAAGAGGGGAGGAGGGGATCAAGGGCTCCGGCCGCTCCATTGAGACCTACTCCATGTATGAGGAGATGACCAAGGTAAAGGATCTGTTTGTGAAATTCGGCGGACATCCTATGGCCGCAGGGCTGTCTCTCAAAGGGGAGCAGGTGGAGGAGTTTCGGCGGCGGATCAATGAGGCTTGCACCCTCAGTCGGGAGGAACTGGTGCCGGTGCTGGACTTTGACGGTATCCTGCGACTCCAGTATGCGGGAGAGCAGCTTCTAAAGGAGCTGGAGCTCTTAGAGCCCTACGGAAAGGGAAATCGCCAGCCCTTGTTTGCGGAGAGCGGCGTGCACGTGGTCAGTGGCCGGGTAGTGGGAAGGGCAGAGAATGTACTAAAGCTTCAGCTGGAGACAGAGCAGGGAGCTAAGGTGGAAGGCGTTTATTTCGGAGAGGCAGAGAGGATGCTGGAGGCCATGGAGGAAAAGGGGAGCTTTTCCATGCTCTATTATCCGGAGGTGGACGAATACATGGGAAAAGGCACCATCCAGATGGTGATAAAGGCAATCCGCTGAGAGCCCTGTTTATAAGGAGCAAACGGCAGGAGGGTACAGATGCTAAAGGTATTTTTAGTAGAGGACGAGATCATCATCCGAGAGGGAATAAAAAATAATATCAACTGGGAAAGGGAGGGCTTTGCCTTTGTGGGGGAAGCCAGCGACGGGGAGCTGGCCTATCCCCTTATTCAGCAGACACGGCCGGATATTCTCCTGACGGATATCCGTATGCCCTTTATGGACGGGCTGGAGCTGAGCCGCCTGGTAAAACAGGAGCTGCCGGATATTAAGATCATTATTCTCAGCGGCTACGATGAGTTTGAGTATGCCAAGGAGGGAATCAATATCGGTATTACCGATTACCTGGTAAAGCCTGTATCCGGCAGCCAGCTTTTGGAGGCTGTAAAAAAGGTGGAAAAAATTATCCTGGAGGAGATGGAGCAGCGGGAATTTCTTCAGACCTTTGAGCGGGAGCGAAAGGAAAATGCCCAGCTGGCCCGGCAGAAATTTTTCCGGCGTCTGGTATCGGGAAAGCAGCCGGTATCGGTACTCTTAAAGGAGGGCCGTGAGCTCCAGATGGATTTGGCTGCCAAACGGTATAATATTGTGCTGTTTCAGCTGTTTCTGGGAGGCGAGGTGGAGGGCTATTCGGAGGCGCAGAATATGGCTATCCGGGCCGTGGAGGCCATGACGGCGGATATGTCCCAGGTGCTTATGGTGGAGCTTGGCTTGGAGGGCTGGGCCTTTATCTTAAAGGAGAATGAGGAAAAAAGTCTGGAGGAGCTGGAGGCGGAGTTTCTGGAGCGGCTGCAAACGACCATTGGGGAGGCCGGCTCCGGCATGGAATATTTTGGAGGCGTGGGGGAGGCCGTGGGAAGGCTGGGAGAGCTGAGCCGCTGCTTTGAGGCTGCGAATCGGGCCTTTGCCTACCGATATCTGCTACCCCGCAATCAGATAATCATAAGCGGAGAGCCGGTCAGGGAGGAGGCCGTGGATGAGGGCCTCAAGCTTAGCGCTCTCCAGGTGGAAAAGCTGGACAGGCGCATTGTGGAGCGATTTTTGAAAACAGGGCTAAAAAGCGAGGCCATACATTTTATCGATGAATATCTGGCAAGTCTGGGGGAGAACAATGTCCAGTCTCTTCTTTTCCGGCAGTATGTGACCATGGATTTCTATTTTGCAGCTGCCGCTATGGCGGAGCAGCTGGGCTATGAGTCCGGGGTGCTGGCGGAGCTCTGCGGGGATTTTCAGACCACGCCGGCGGTTTTCTCCACTGTGGAGCAAAGCAGGGAATATCTGCGCAAACTGCTGGAGACGGCCATTGATCTTAGAGAGAAATCCTCCCAGCAGAAATACACCACCCTTTTAAAGGATGCCAGAAGCTATATCGAGCAGCACTATGATGAGGAAAATATTTCCCTCAATACGGTAGCTGCCAGTGTGAATCTAAGCCCCAATCATTTCAGCACCATTTTCAGTCAGGAGATGGGCCAGACCTTTATCGAGTTTCTCACCCAGGTGCGCATGGAAAAGGCCAAGGAAATGCTTCGGGGAACCTCCCTAAAGACCGCCGAGATTGCCTTTGCCGTGGGGTATAAGGATTCCCATTATTTTAGCTATCTGTTTAAAAAGACCCAGGAGTGTACGCCCCGGGAGTTCCGGGCCCAGGCCTAGCATGTGAAATTTGGGAGAAGGGAATATGTGGAAATCAGGTTCTTCGTTGAAAAAGCGTCTGAATATGCTGCTGGTCATCTGCCTGGTGCCTCTCACCGTGATGATATTTTATCTGATTATTCTGGTGGAGCGCTATTCCCAGCGCTATGATGTGGTGGTGGAGAAGATTACCATGGCCAATGCCTATAATATTCATTTTAAAGAGGATATTGATTACATCATGTACGTGGTGGTGGTAAACTCGGAACGGGCCCAGGATCTGGTGGATACCCAGAGGCCCCATGAAATGATTGCACAGGCCCGGGAAGTATTCGGAATCCTGTATGACAAGGCAGACGCGGATTATCCAAGAAATCAGCTGGACGGGATTCTCAGATCCTTAAATACCCTGGAGGATCGCATCGGAGAAATTGAGGCGAATGCGCTGGTGAGCGGCACCTACGATGAGAATATGATAAGTCTGGATATGAATGTGCGCATTCTCACGGAGCTGATACAGGAACAGGTTCAGGAATATATTTACTATGAGGCCACCAGCCTGGAGGCTTTGCGGGCAGGGATCCGCACAGAGGTGGAGACGACCATCCGCATGAGCGCCCTGATTGTGGCGGTGATTTTGCTGGGAGCTCTTTTTATCTGCAGGAAAATAAGTCAGGGGATTACAGAGCCTATCCGGGAGCTGTGCGAGGTCACCCGCATTGCCGGGCGGGGAGATTTTACCGTCCGTACTCAGGAGGAGAGCAACGATGAGCTGGCTGTGCTCAACGCAAGCTTTAACCAGATGGTGGAAAAAATTGGAAATTTGGTAGAGGATATTCGTATTGAGCAGCTAAATCTGCGGGCCACGGAGCTTAAGCTTCTCCAGGCCCAGATCAATCCCCACTTTCTGTACAATACCCTGGATGCCATTATCTGGCTGGCAGAGGCCAATGAGACGGAGCAGGTGGTTCGCATGGTAACCGCTTTGTCAGACTTTTTCCGCACCACCCTCAGCAAGGGGAGAGACTACATTTCCATTCGGGAGGAGGAGGCGCACATCCGCAGCTACCTGGAGATTCAGCAGGTGCGCTACCGGGATATTCTGGAATATCATATCCGCATTCCGGATGAGCTGGGAGACTATCAGATTTTAAAGCTGACCCTGCAGCCTTTGGTGGAAAATGCCCTTTACCACGGGATCAAAAAGAAACGGGGCCTGGGTCACATCCGGGTTACCGGAGAGCAGGAGGGAGACAGGCTGCTGCTTAAGGTCTGGGACGATGGCATGGGCATGGACGAGGAGCAGCTTGCCCATGTGAGAAAGATTATCAGCGGGGAGCTGAAAGAGGCAAACCTGGCCTCAGGCTTTGGGCTGTTTAATGTGGATCAGAGGCTGTGTCTGAATTATGGGCCGGAGTATGGTCTGAGCATTGACAGCGAGTATGGGCAGTGGACGGAAGCCGTAGTCGTGATCCCTATCGTAAAAAATTGAACCTTTTTCCGTAAAAAAACAACCATTGTTCATAGATTGTTCAAAAATTAGTAAAAATCTATACTTAATTCAAAAGGAAGTCCGTATGAAAAACCTCCCGGATATTGTATGATTTTGCCATAGCCAAGAGAGCTTGGTAAAAACAATATCTAGGGAGGTATTATCATGAAAAGCAAAATTGCAAGCATTCTTATCTGCGCTGCCATGGTAGCCGCCATGGTTGCAGGCTGTGGTTCCAAGGAGGAGCCGGCTGCAGCGCCGACAGAGCAGGGAACAGAGGCTGACGCACCTGCTGAGACGCCGGAGGCCGATGCACCGGAAGAAGCGGCTCCGGCTGGGGATGGTGAGCTGGTGACCATTGGCTTTGCACAGGTAGGGCATGAGTCAGACTGGCGGACAGCTTCCACCAAATCCTGCCAGGACGTATTCTCTGAGGCAAACGGGTATGACCTGCAGTTTGTGGACTGCGACAATGACTCTGCCGAGCAGCTGAATGCAGTGCGGACCTTTATTGAGCAGGATGTGGACTATATTATCATTGACCCCATTGTTGCCACCGGCTGGGACACGGTTTTAAGCGAGTGTGAGAGCGCCGGTATTCCGGTTATTATCATTGACCGTACCATTGATGACTCCGACAAGTATGTATCCTGGGTAGGATCCAACTTTAAGACGGAGGGTCTGGCTGCCGGCGAGTGGCTGAAGGCTTACACAGAGGCTAAGAACATCAGCGAGGTGAACGTACTGGTTATCGAGGGATCCACTGGCGCCTCCGCAACCATTGGCCGTACCGAGGGCTTTAAGGAGATTGCGGACAGAGAAGGCTGGACCATTCTGGATTCCCAGAGCGGAGACTTTACCCAGGAGGGCGGACAGAAGGTTATGGAGTCCTACTGCAAGTCTTATGAAGGAAAGTTCAATGTGGTGGTGTGCCAGAACGATAACGAGGCGTTTGGCGCCATGGATGCCATGAAGGCTGCCAGCGTTTCCTACGGCGTAAACGGGGATGTGATCCTGATTTCCTTTGACGCCTGCACCGCTGGTCTCCAGTTTGTAATGTCCGGCGACATCAATGCAGACTTTGAGTGCAATCCGCTGGCTGCTCCCTTTGTAGAGGATGTTATCAAGACTCTCCAGAGCGGCGGAACTCCGGACAAGGAAGTATACATGGTTGAGCATTGGTATGTGAACGAGGATATCCTCTCCAGCATCGAGGTAAATGGCGAGAGCCAGGAGCTGACCGTGGTAACACAGGATATCATTGACGCACAGTATTAACTGGCTGAGGGGAGGCTCAAGGGTCTCCCCTTCCTTAGCGGAAAGGATGTAAATATGGACCAAAACGTTGTATTGACCATGCGGGGCATTACCATGACCTTCCCTGGGGTAAAGGCTCTGGATCATGTGGATTTCACCCTGCGGAGCGGAGAGATCCATGCGCTTATGGGGGAGAATGGGGCCGGCAAATCCACTCTGATCAAATGCCTTACCGGTATCAATGCCTTTGAGGCCGGGGAAATCCATGTGGCAGGAATCCAGGGGCCGGTGGTGAATCATTCCACGCTGGACGCTCAGAAAAAGGGAATCTCCACCGTGTACCAGGAGGTAAACCTCTGTCCCAATTTAAGTGTGGCGGAAAACCTGTTTATCGGGCGGGAGCCCAAAACCAGGCTGGGCACCATTGACTGGAAGGAAATGAACCGCCGGTCTCAGAAGATTATGACCGATCTGGATATGAATATTGACGTAACCCAGAACCTGGAGGAATACTCCCTGGCTCTGCAGCAGATGATTGCCATTGCCCGGGCCGTGGATATGGACTGCAAGGTTCTGATCCTGGATGAGCCCACCTCCTCCCTGGATGACAATGAGGTGGCAAAGCTGTTCCGGCTCATGAAGCAGCTAAAGGAAAAGGGTGTGGGAATTGTGTTCGTGACCCATTTCCTGGAGCAGGTATATGCAGTTTGCGACCGAATCACTGTGCTGCGAAACGGCCAGCTGGTGGGAGAGTACCCCATTGCAGAGTTACCCAGGGTAAAGTTGGTGGCGGCTATGATGGGAAAGGATTTTGACGATCTGGCAGCCATTAAATCCGAGGAGGCTCCTGCCTTCAGCGACGAGGATCTGTTGATCGATGCCCAGGGAATGAGCCACAAGGGAACCATCAAGCCCTTCAACCTGCAGATTCACAAGGGAGAGGTTGTGGGGCTCACCGGACTTTTGGGCTCCGGGCGGAGCGAGCTGGCCCGGGTTATCTACGGGGCGGACAGAAACCAGACGGGCACCTTAAAGGTAAAGGGCCAGGAGGTGAAAATCAATGCCCCCATTGACGCTATGAATCTGGGCATGGGGCTTTTGCCTGACGACAGAAAGGCGGAAGGGATCATTGGAGATCTCTCTGTGCGGGAAAATATCATCCTGGCTCTCCAGGCCAAGCGGGGCATGTTCCGGCTGTTGCCGATGAAGGAGCAGGTAGAGATTGCGGACAAATACATTGAGATGCTCCAGATCAAGACGGCCAGCCGGGAGACTCTGATTCGGCAGCTGTCCGGTGGAAATCAGCAGAAGGTAATTCTGGGACGCTGGCTGGCCACGGACCCGGATTTCCTGATTCTGGATGAGCCTACCCGTGGGATTGACATTGGAACCAAGACGGAGATCCAAAAGCTGGTGCTGAAGCTTGCCGGGGAGGGCAAGAGTCTGATCTTTATCTCCTCGGAGATTGAGGAAATGCTTCGTACCTGCAGCAAGATGGCGGTTCTTCGGGACGGCGTAAAGGTGGGTGAGATCACGGAGGAATTGTCTCAGGAGACCGTGATGAAAGCGATTGCAGGAGGTGGCAGTGATGAATAAATTGAAAAAAATAACGGGAAAGCCCCTGTTTCTTCCCATTTTCTGTATGCTTCTCGTTATGGCGGTAAATATTGTGTACGATGTTTCCTCCGGGAACTTTGCCTTTAACTTTTTCACCATATCCGTGCGAAACGGCGTGCTCTACGGACGCCTTATCGATATTTTGAACCGGGGCAGTGAGGTGACCATTCTGGCCATTGGAATGACCCTGGTGGTATCGGCCTCGGCGGGAACGGATATTTCCGTGGGCTCTGTCATGTCTCTGGCAGCTTCTTTTTGCTGTATGCTGCTGGCCGGCTACGGGGTGTCTGCGGCCAATGATCTGGCAGTTCCCCTGATTGTTGGGGTGCTGGGCGCCATTCTTATGGGCTGCATTTGCGGAGCCTTTAACGGCTTTCTGGTGGCTTATCTGAATGTACAGCCCATGGTGGCCACGCTTATATTATTTTCCGCTGCCCGGGCCATTGGCCTTCTCCTGTGCAATAACCTGATTGTGTATGTGCGCAACGAGTCTTTCCAGTTTTTCGGCGGCTATCTGGGATTTTTGCCCACTCCCATTGTGATTGCGGCGGTGTGTATTGCCATTGTGGGCATTTTGCTGAAGAAAACCGCCCTGGGCCTTTACATTCAGAGCGTGGGAATTAACAAGAGAGCATCCCGGATTGCAGGATTAAACTCTGCCCGGATTATCTTCCTGTGCTATCTGGTCTGCGGTCTGGCTGCGGGAATCGCAGGTCTTGTGGCATCCTCCCGCATTAGCTCTGCAGACTCCAACAACATTGGCCTTAACTATGAGCTGGACGCCATTCTGGCAGTGGCTCTGGGAGGAAACAGTCTGGGGGGCGGCAAGTTTAACCTGGCCGGATCCATTATCGGTGCCTACACCATCCAGGCTATTTCCATAACCCTGTACGCTTTGGGCGTGTCCACAGAGCAGGCGCCGGTATACAAGGCCATTATTGTAATTCTGATTGTAACCATCCAGGCGCCGCCCTTTAAGGCGTGGATCAAGCGGATGAATGCTAAGAGAGCATTGGAAAAGGGAGGTGCTGCCGCATGAAAACCAGAAAGATAAACAGCAATACCATGCTTTTGCTTATTACCATTGCTTTGTTTTTTGTGATGTACATAGCGGGCTGCGCCATTTACGCCTCCAAGGGCTTTGCTCATCTGCAGACCTTTCTGAACATTCTGATTAACAATGCAGGCCTTTTGTGTGTGGCCTGCGGCATGACCTGTGTTATGCTCACCGGAGGCATTGACATTTCTGTGGGCGCTCTGATTGCCATGGACTGTATGCTGCTGGCTGTGGGCATGGAGCGCTGGGGAATGAATTCCATGGTGCTGTGTGTGCTGGTGCTGGCTGTGGGCGTGGTGTTTGGACTGGTCCAGGGCTTTTGCGTGGGATATCTGGAGATTCAGCCCTTTATCGTCACCATGGCAGGCATGTTCTTTGCCCGTGGTATGACGGCGGTAATCTGTACGGATCAGGTGTCCATCAGCGCCAATGAATTTTTTGTAAAGCTTGCCAATATGAAAATTGAGATTCCCTTTGGGGCTTATACCAACAGTAAGGGAGTGCTGCAGGTTCCCTTTATTCGGATCACTGTGGTCATTGCTCTGGTGGTGCTGATTGCCGTATTCCTTATGCTGCGCTTTACCAAGTTTGGCCGTAGTCTCTATGCAGTGGGCGGCAATGAGCAGTCCGCCACCATGATGGGACTGGATGTAAAGAAAACAAAGCTTAAGGCCTATGTATTATCCTCCTTCCTGTGCTCTATCGGAGGCATCTGCTTCTGCCTGAACACCATGTCTGGCAGCGTGCGGCAGGCTTTGGGACTGGAGATGGATGCCATTGCCTCTGCGGTTATCGGCGGAACCCTTCTGACCGGAGGCGTGGGAAATGTGATTGGCTCCTTCTTTGGAGTGCTTATCAACGGTACCATTTCCACCCTGGTAAAGACCCATGGAAAGCTTTTGAGCTCCTGGTCCAACATTGCGGTGGCGGCTCTTCTGTGCTTCTTCATTGTGCTGCAGAGTATATTTGCCAAGCTTAAAGACAACAAGAAATAAATATTTGAGAAAGAGGAGAGATTCATGCTGCAAGAAAAAAATTATCAATTCTGGTTCTGCACCGGCTCCCAGGATCTCTATGGGGAGGAGTGCCTGGCTCATGTGGCGGAGCACTCGAAGAAAATCGTGGAAGCGCTCAATGCCTCGGGAAACCTACCCTATGAGGTGGTGTGGAAGCCCACCCTGATTACCAATGAGCTGATTCGCAGAACGTTAAATGAGGCAAATATAGAGGAAAGCTGTGCAGGCGTTATTACCTGGATGCACACCTTTTCACCGGCTAAGTCCTGGATTTTGGGCCTGCAGGAGTACCGGAAGCCTCTGCTTCATTTCCACACCCAGTTTAATCGGGAAATACCCTATGACACCATTGACATGGATTTTATGAATGAAAATCAGGCGGCTCACGGAGATCGGGAGTACGGTCATATTTTCTCCCGCTTAGGCATGGAGCGAAAGGTGATCATGGGCTACTGGGCGGATGCAGAGGTACAGCAGAAGATCGGAGCCTGGATGCGCACGGCTGTGGGGGTTATGGAGAGCAGCCATGTCCGTGTCATGCGGATTGCAGACAATATGCGCAATGTGGCGGTGACAGAGGGAGATAAGGTGGAGGCCCAGATTCAGTTTGGCTGGGAAGTGGACGCCTATCCTGTAAACGAGATTGCGGAGGCCGTGGAGGCTGTTCCCCAGGGAGACATTCATGCCTTGGTGGAGGAATACTATGCCAGGTATGAGATTCTTCCGGAGGGACGGGACGAACAGGAGTTTCGCCGTCATGTGGCCGTACAGGCGGGAATCGAGCTGGGCTTTGAACGCTTTTTGGAGGAAAAAAATTACCAGGCCGTGGTGACCCATTTCGGGGATCTGGGTAGCCTAAAGCAGCTGCCGGGTCTGGCTATCCAGCGGCTTATGGAAAAGGGCTATGGCTTTGGCGCGGAGGGAGACTGGAAAACAGCGGCCCTGGTGCGAATCATGAAGCTTATGACTGCAGGCATGAAGGGGGCAAAGGGAACCTCCTTTATGGAGGATTATACCTATAACCTGGTGCCTGGAAAGGAAGGGATCCTTCAGGCCCATATGCTGGAGGTGTGTCCGTCTATCGCGGACGGTCCCATAGGTATCAAGGTGCAGCCTCTGTCCATGGGAGAGCGGGAGGATCCGGCGCGTCTGGTATTTACCGCCAAGGAAGGCCCCGGTGTGGCAGCCTCTCTTATTGACCTGGGGGACCGGTTCCGCCTGCTGATCAATGAGGTAGACTGTAAGAAAACCGAAAAGCCCATGCCGAAGCTTCCGGTCGCTACGGCCTTTTGGACGCCACGGCCCAATCTGCGGACAGGCGCAGAGGCCTGGATCCTGGCGGGAGGCGCCCATCACACGGCCTTCTCCTACGATCTGAGCGCAGAGCAGCTGGGTGACTGGGCAGCCTGTATGGGCATAGAGGCCGTTTATATTGACGCAGATACCACCATCCGTCAGTTCAAAAACGAACTGCTCTGGAACAGCGTGGCATACCGGAAATAATCCACGGGAGAGGATGCATGCGCAGTGACAGGGAGAGAAGCCAAGGTGGAAGGTCCATGGGGGACATGGAATCTTCCATAGAAGTTCATATGGACAGGATTTTTGAAAGTCTGTATAATAAGGCTTTGAAGGGAAATGTGGACTGCAGCGATCTTTTTAAGCTGGGAAGGGGAGCGTAATACCATGGGGCCGATGCCTAGGATGGACAGGAAGAAAATGGGATGGCTGCTTCTGGCCCTTCTGCTTTTGCTGACAGGCTGCGGGAAGCGGGAGGAACCGGTGACGGGGGGGCATGCTCCCTATGTGGAGGATGCTGCCACAGGAAAGGGAGAATACATTGTGGTGGGCTTTTCTCAGATAGGATCCGAGTCAGACTGGCGGATTGGCAGCACGGAATCCTTCCGAAGTACCTTCACGGCTGAGAACGGATATTATCTGATCTATGATGATGCCCAGCAGAAGCAGGAAAATCAGCTGAAGGCTGTGCGGAATTTTATTTTGCAGAAGGTGGATTACATTATCGTGGATCCCATTGTGGAGACAGGATGGGACGCGGTGCTAAAGGAGGCCAAGGATGCGGGGATCCCTGTAATCCTGGCGGATCGTTCCGTGAAGGTGGAGGATGAGGAGCTTTACACCTGCTGGGTGGGAAGCAGCTTCGAGCAGGAAGGCAGAAGCGCCGGAGAATGGCTGCGGGAGTATCTGAAAAAGCAGGGGCGGGAGGATGAGGAGATCCGCATCGTGACCTTGCAGGGTACCCTGGGATCCACGGCTCAGATTGGCAGAACCGAGGGCTTTGGGAAGGTGCTGGAGCAGGAGAAAAACTGGGTGATGCTGGATCAGCAGTCCGGAGATTTTACCCAGGCCAAGGGACAGGAGGTTATGGAGGAGTTTCTCAAGAATTATGACAGGATTGATGTGGTAGTTTGCGAGAACGACAACATGGCCTTTGGAGCCATTGAGGCTATCAAGAAGGCGGATAAAACCTGTGGCCCGGATGGTGAGATTATCATCCTCTCCTTTGACGCAGGACGCGCGGCCCTGGAGACTCTGCTGGACAAAGATATCAACGCAGTCTTTGAGTGCAATCCCAAGCTTGGGCCGCTGGTCTCAGAGATTATCAGAAAGCTGGAGCGTGGGGAGAGCGTGGAGAAGATCCAGTATGTGGAGGAGGTATATTTTGACTCCACCATGGATTTGGAGCAGATCATAGAGGAGCGTACCTATTAAAAAGTAAATGGCAGGCATCCCGAAGTCAGAGTGCAAAACGCAAAGACTCTTGGGGATGCCTGCTGCTTTTCTGGGGGGACTTTTGTGGATGCCGTTTTGTGGGTGCTTTCGTCTGCTGTTTTGTGGATGTTTTCTGCTGATTGTGGATGCTTTCGTCTGCTGTTTTGTGGATGCTTTCTGCGATCTTGAAAAATATTTCCGGGCATGGTATACTAAGGGGTAATTTAATGATTTCGCCTTGCCCGGGGAGTGGGAAGGGGACGAAGGAGCTGTCTGAAACAAAAGACAGAGAGAAAAAAGAAGTACAGGTGTACGAAAAGGAGAGGTAGACACATGAAGAAATTGGAAGAATATGTTAGGAGTATCCCGGATTTTCCGGAGGAGGGGATTATCTTTCGGGATATTACCTCTGTGCTCCAGGATGCAGACGGTTTGCAGCTGGCCATAGATTCCATGCAAAAGCTTCTGGAGGGCGTGGATTTTGACGTGATTGTGGGGGCAGAGTCCAGAGGCTTTGTGTTTGGCACACCCATTGCCTATAACCTGCACAAGCCCTTTGTGCTGGTGCGCAAAAAGGGAAAGCTTCCCTGTGAAACCATTTCCAAGGAGTACGATCTGGAATACGGCAGCGCTGTCATTGAGATGCACAGGGACTCCATTCAGCCGGGACAAAAGGTAGTACTGGTGGATGATCTCATCGCCACAGGAGGCACCATTGAGGCGGCAGCCCAGCTGGTGGAGGAGCTGGGAGGCCAGGTAGTGAAGATTATCTTCCTTATGGAGCTGGCTGGTCTCAAGGGAAGAGAGCGTCTGAAAAAATATTCTGTGGACTCGGTCCTTTGCTACGAGGGAAAATAGAAACAAAACAGGCGGAATAAAAGAAAACAGGTGATTTTATGGCAGAATTACAGAAGCACACCCATGAAACCATAGAGGAGGTCCGGAAACACAGCCGGGAGGAGATCCTGGCGGACGATGCCAATGTGAAGGCCATGGAGGACTTTACCAGTCCGGATGAGCTTTATAAGACCCTGGTATCCAGCGTGTTGAAATACCATCCCTCTACGGATATCTCTCTCATTGAAAAGGCCTACCGCATTGCGTCGGAGGCTCATAACGGCCAAAAGCGCAAATCGGGGGAGCCCTATATCATCCATCCCATCTGCGTGGGGATTATTTTGGCGGACCTGGAGCTGGACAAGGAAACCATTGTGGCCGGCTTGCTTCACGATGCGGTGGAGGACACGGTGATGACCACCCAGGAGATTGAGGAGGAGTTCAGCGCGGAGGTGGCGCTTCTGGTGGACGGGGTCACCAAGCTTGGTCAGCTGTCCTATTCCAAGGATAAGATCGAGATACAGGCGGAGAACCTGCGAAAAATGTTTCTGGCCATGGCCAAGGATATCCGGGTCATCTTAATTAAGCTTGCGGACCGGCTGCACAATATGCGGACCTTAAAATATATGCGGCCGGAGAAGCAAAAGGAAAAGGCCCGGGAGACCATGGACATCTATGCGCCCATTGCCCAGCGCCTGGGTATTTCCAAGGTGAAGAATGAGCTGGATGATCTGTCCCTCAAATACCTGGAGCCGGAGGTCTATTACTATCTCAAGGAGCAGATCGCGGACACCAAAAGCGCCCGGGAGACCTTTGTGCAGAGCATCGTGGACGAGGTGCGCCGGCACATTGAGAATTCCGGCATTGAGGGTCAGGTGGACGGCCGGGTGAAGCATTTTTTCAGCATTTATAAGAAAATGGTAAACCAGGATAAGACCCTGGATCAGATTTACGATCTCTTTGCCGTGCGGATCATTGTGGAGTCGGTAAAGGACTGCTATGCGGCCCTGGGGGTGATCCACGAAATGTATAAGCCTATTCCCGGACGGTTTAAGGATTATATTGCCATGCCAAAGCCCAATATGTATCAGTCTCTGCATACCACCCTTATCGGGCCCAGCGGACAGCCCTTCGAGATCCAGATACGGACCTACGAGATGCACCGGACCGCGGAATACGGCATTGCGGCTCACTGGAAATATAAGGAGAGCAGCGACGGAAAGAAGCCTGTGGGCAAGCAGGAGGAGGAGAAGATGAGCTGGCTGCGCCAGATTTTGGAGTGGCAGCGGGACATGTCCGACAACAAGGAGTTTCTAAACCTGTTAAAGAGCGATCTGGACCTGTTTTCCGAGAGCGTGTATTGCTTTACTCCTTCAGGAGATGTAAAGAATCTGCCCAATGGCTCCACCCCCATTGACTTTGCCTACAGCGTCCACAGCGCCGTGGGAAACCGGATGATCGGGGCGCGGGTAAATGGAAAGCTTGTCACCATTGACTATAAGATTCAAAACGGGGACCGAATTGAGGTATTAACCTCCCAGAATTCCAAGGGCCCAAGCAGAGACTGGCTCAATGTGGTCAAGAGTACCCAGGCCAAGAATAAGATCAATCAGTGGTTCCGCCATGAGTTTAAGGAGGAGAATATCCAGAAGGGAAAGGAAATGCTGGCCCAGTACAGTCGGGTGAAGGGCATTACCTTAAGCGATATTATGAGGCCGGAGTTCCAGGAGGCGGTGCTGCGCAAGTACGGCTTTAAGGACTGGGAGTCTGTGCTGGCGGCCATTGGTCACGGAGGCCTGAAGGAAGGCCAGGTCATCAATAAGATGCAGGAGGAGTACGATAAGCTTCACAAAAAGGCCGTCACCGACGAGAAGGTCCTGGAGGCTGTTACCGAGAACCGGGACAATAAGCTGCATCTTTCCAGGTCCAAGGGGGGCATTGTGGTAAAGGGCATTACGGATGTGTCTGTGCGCTTTTCCAAGTGCTGCAGTCCGGTGCCCGGGGATGAGATCATCGGCTTTGTCACCAGAGGACGGGGGGTGTCCATTCACCGGACAGATTGCGTGAACATTATCAATCTCACCGGTCTGGATCGCCAGCGCCTGATTGACGCCGAGTGGCAGGATACCAGTATGAACGGCTCCTCGGAGCGGTATATGACGGAGATTAAGATATTTGCCAACAACCGCACCGGGCTTATGGTGGATATCTCCAAGATTTTTACAGAGCGGCAGATTGATATGTCCGGTATGAATGTGCGCACCAGTAAGCAGGGAACGGCTACCATTATCATTTCCTTTGAGATTGGAGGGAAGGAGGAGCTGCAGCGGATTGTGGAGAAGCTGCGGCAGGTGGACTGCGTCTTGGATATTGAGCGGGCTACCGGGTGATGGAAAGAGAAAAGTTCATAGAGACAGAGGATTAGGCAGGCCGACCGGGTTTGCCTTTTTTCTTTTTCCATGGTTTTTCATTCTATAGGGATACACAGCACACAAAACGCACACACTTTACATAGACTTTACAATTCCTTTGGCGGTATTTTACATAGCGCTGTTAAAATAATGGGGATGGGAGCTGAATTCCCAGGTAAGCATATCTGTAAGGGAGGAATGTCTATGGAACATATACGTATGCTGTTTCAATTTGTCGGCGGTCTTGGCATGTTTTTGTATGGTATGAATGTAATGGCGGACGGTCTGCAGAAATCTGCAGGGGGAAGAATGAAGAATCTTATGGGAGCTCTTATGAAGCACCGGCTGATGGCCGTCCTGGTGGGGGCCGGTGTGACGGCCATTATTCAGAGCTCCTCGGCTACCACGGTGATGGTGGTGGGCTTTGTAAACGCGGGAATTATCAGTCTTTATCAGGCTGTAGGAGTGATTATGGGGGCCAACATCGGGACCACCATCACGGCCTGGATCGTGTCTATGAGTGAGTGGGGCAGCTTTTTAAAGCCAGAGTCCTTTGCCCCTCTTCTGATAGGGATTGGAGCCTTTGTGCTGCTCTTTGCCAAGAGAGAGGGAAAAAAGGATGTGGGCAGCATTCTCATAGGCTTTGGGGTACTTTTTGTGGGGCTTGGCTTTATGTCTGACGCCATCAAGCCCTATCGGGATGCCCCTGTATTTGCCCAGGCCTTTCGGGTGCTGGGGGGAAATCCGGTGCTGGGAATTTTGACAGGAATGGTGGTGACGGCCATTATCCAGAGCTCCTCGGCCTCTGTGGGAATCCTTCAGACGCTGGCAGCCAACGGGGTGGTGACCTGGAATTCCGCTGTGTATATTACCCTGGGGCAGAATATCGGCACCTGCGTGACAGCCCTTCTGTCCTCCGTGGGAGCCAACCGGACAGCCAGGCGGGCCGCTGCCATTCACCTGCTGTTTAATGTAACAGGAGCAGCGCTTTTTGGAACCCTGATGTTTTTGGTGTTTCATCTGTATGGGGCCCTGGGCGGCAGGGCCATAACCAGCGTGGAGATTTCCGTTTTTCATACCATTTTCAATGTGACCAATACCCTGCTTTTGTATCCCTTTGCAGGCTGGCTGGTGCGCATGTCAGGAATCCTGGTGAAGGGAGAGGATGAGGAGGAAAAAACGGAGGAGCTGCCTCACCTGGATTCCCGTATTCTGGAGACGCCTTCCTTTGCACTGCAGAATGCGGTGCAGGAGATTGTACACATGGGAGAGCTGTCCATGCACCATGCGGAAACGGCCTTTGAGGCTCTGCGCACGGGAAGTCAAAAACGGGTTGACAAGGCCTTTAAAATAGAAGAAACTATAAATGAATACGAAACAATCATCGCAGAATACCTGGCAAAGATCAGCATGACATCTCTCACAGACAGGCAGCGTCAGCTGGTGGCCAACCTCATGTATACAGTCAGTGATGTGGAGCGCATGAGTGACCACTGTGACAATATTGCGGAGCTGGCGCAGGAGGCCATCCGGGGGAACATGCAGTTTTCCATGGAGGCCCAGAAGGGGGTTTCCGAGATGAGCGGACTGGTGCTGGATTCCATGCGGGCAGCGGTTTTGGCCCGGCAGCAGGAGAAAATGGCCTACGTGCGCCAGGTGGCCCAGCTGGAGGAGGAGATCGATGATCTGGAGGAGGAGCTTAGGACCGGCCATGTGGAGCGTCTGGCCCGGCAGCAGTGCTCGGCCGCCAAGGGGGTCATCTATCTGGAGGTGCTGAGCAATCTGGAGCGCATTACCGATCATGCCTATAACATTGCCGGTTACGTGGCGGAGGAGCAGGGAGCATAGATGGAGACAAAGAAAAAATTGCTTGTCCTGTACGGCTGTATGGCAGTGATATCTCTGCTGGCCTTTGAATATGCATTTTGGAGAAACGGCTTTGACTATCTGGAGGAGCGCAGTGAAAGGGGATATCTTACCCAGGCAGAGCTTTTGCGGGATCTTTTTGTGGCAGAGAGCCCGAAAGGGTATGATGACATACAGACCTTTGCGGACACCTATGGACAGGCCTACAAACTGCGCATTACCATTATTGACCGAGAGGGACAGGTAGTGGGGGAATCCGGCAGCCAGGAGGTTGCCATGACCAGCCATCTCAACCGGGAGGAGGTAAAAATGGCTCTGGAGGGAAAGGCGGCCAGCGTTATCCGCCGTTCTCCCACCTTTGGCACAGACTATTGTTATTGTGCGGTACCCCTGGAAACTTCCGGCTTTTCCGGCGTCATGCGGGTAGCGGTACCCCTGGAGGAACTGCGGGATATGGGAGGAGAATTTATCCGCTCCACCTTGCTGGCCCTGGCGATTCTGCTTCTTGTGATTCTGGGTCTGTTTATGTATTTTCGTCAGTATGTGTCTGCCATGAAGCGGGTGGAGAAGCTTCGCAGGGAGTTTGTCTCCAATGTGACCCATGAGCTGAAAACGCCGCTGACCTCTATCCGGGGCTTTGTGGAGACTCTGCAGGGGGGAGCCATGGAGGACCGGGAATATGCCGAAAAATTTCTGGACATTATTCAGACAGAGGCAGAGCGGCTTGGCAACCTGATTGATGATACCCTGCTTCTGTCAGAGATTGAGAGCGGGAAGGAGCTGGAGAGAAGGCCCGAGGATATGAATGCCATTATTTCCCGGGTGGTAGAGCTTATGGAGCCCTGGGTGAAGAAGCATGTGCGGCTGATTTTTCAGGCTGATGATGGGGTGCCCTTCTTTCGGTGCAACCGGGATCGCATGGAGCAGCTGCTGATCAATCTGGTGGACAACGGGCTAAAGGCCACGGAATTCGGGGCAGTGACCATTACCCTAAGAAGCAGCAGCCGATATTTGATCCTGGAGGTGGCTGACACAGGCATTGGTATGGAGGAAGCGCAGATTGAGCGGATTTTTGAGCGGTTTTACCGGGTGGATAAGGGGCGTTCCCGAAGTCAGGGAGGCACAGGGCTGGGATTATCCATTGTAAAGCATATTGTGGAATCCTATGACGGAACCATCCGGGTTCACAGCAAGCCGGGAGAGGGGACGGAGATAGAGGTGCGGCTGCCCTATGAAAGGACAGGGATACGGAAGTGCTAAAATGTAAAAATATGGAAATAGAAAACGAAAAAGCTTTGTGGAGCGTGAGATGCCATGGAAAAGAAAGTGATTTTGGCAGTGGATGACGAGGAGCATATTCTGGACCTTTTGGAATATAACCTGCAAAAAGAAAACTATGTGGTGCTGCGGGCCGGGGACGGAGAGCAGGGGCTTAAGCTTCTTTTGGAGGAGCAGGTGGATCTGGTGCTTCTGGATTGGATGCTGCCGGGAATAGACGGCATGGAGGTGCTTCGGCGAATCCGAGGGGACCGGAGATTTTCCCATCTGCCGGTGATAATGCTCACGGCCAAGGGGGAGGAGATCGATAAGGTGCTGGGACTGGAGATGGGCGCCGACGATTATATTAGCAAGCCCTTTGGGATCCGGGAGCTTTTGGCCCGGGTGAAGGCTCTTTTGCGGCGGAGCGCCCGGGAGAAGGAACCGGAGCCGGCGGATGCGGCGGAGGATTCCAGGAGCAGGCTGGTTTTTGGAGATCTGGTCATAGATCATGAGGCCCGGGAGGTGCGGGTCCGGGAAAGTCAGGTGTCTCTCTCCCGAAAGGAGTTTGAGCTTTTGTACCTTTTGGCCAGCCATCCCAAACGGGTGTTTGGACGGGAACAGCTGCTGGAGCTTATCTGGGGATATGAATACATGGGAGAGACCCGGACCGTGGATGTACATATCCGCAATCTTCGTCGAAAAATCGAGGAGGAGCCGGAGCAGCCAGCCTATATTCAGACCGTAAGAGGAGTGGGGTATAAATTTGTGTGAGGAGAGCCCCAAGGGTGGCAGGGAATAGACTTACTTGCCCGGGCTTTCTCTTGCCCTTTTTTTATAAATGTGGTAGGATATTCAGGGAGGAAAGGAATGCTATGACATACGAGGAAGCGAGAGCGTTTATTGCAGAGACGTCCACCTATGGCTACCGGCTGGGGCTTGATTGCATCCGGGAGATGCTGAAGCGCCTTGGGAATCCCCAGGATTCTCTTCGGTTTATCCATATCGCCGGCACCAATGGCAAGGGATCTACTCTGGCATATATATCTACTGTGCTAAAGGAGGCAGGCTACCGGGTAGGCCGGTACAGTTCCCCGGCCGTCTACAGCTACCGGGAGCGGATACAGGTGAATGAGGAAAATATTTCCCGGGAGGATCTGGCAAGGCTTACGGAGCGGATTTATTGTACGGGGAAGGAAATGGTGGCGGAGGGCCTTTTGCACCCTACCTGTTTTGAGGTGGAGACGGTGCTGGCCTTTTTATACTTTCAGGAGCAAAACTGCGATCTGGTGGTGCTGGAGACCGGCATGGGGGGCCTGACGGACGCCACCAATGTGGTGTATACCACCCTGGTAAGCGTTTTGACCTCCATCAGCATGGATCATATGGGATTTCTGGGGGATACCCTGGAAGAAATTGCAACCATGAAGGCGGGGATCATAAAGCCGGACACCCGGGTGGTCAGCGCCAGGCAGCAGCCGGAGGCAGAGGCGGTGATTGAGAGAACCTGCCGGGAGCGGGGCTGTGACTGCCGGACGGTTCAGGAGGAGAAGCTTAGAGATGTGAAATATGGCGTGATATCCCAGAGCTTTTCCTATAAGCAATACGATAAGTTAACCATTTCCCTGGCCGGGGTTCATCAGATTTTAAACGCGGCTCTGGCGGTGGAGGCGGTGGAGGCCCTGGGAGAGCTTGGGTATTCGGTATCAGAGGAGGCTCTCCGGCGGGGACTTGTAAATACAATCTGGAATGGCCGGTTTACGATTTTGGAGGAAAAGCCTCTGTTTATTCTGGACGGGGCGCACAACCGGGATGCGGCGGACAGGCTTCGGGAAACCCTGGAGCAATGTTTTCCCCATGGGCGGCTCATTTATATTATGGGCGTGCTGGCGGACAAGGAATATGACTATATGGCCTCTGTGCTGGCGCCTTTGGCAGCTTGTATTTTTACGGTCATGACCCCGGACAATCCCCGGGCTTTGCCGGCGGAGGATTTGGCAAAGGCTGTGAAGCCCTATAATCCCCATGTACAGGCGGCGGGAAGCTTACCCCAGGCGGTGAAGATGGCCAGGGAAGCGGCCGGACCGGAGGATGTGCTGGTAGCCTTTGGCTCCCTGTCCTATTTGGGAGAGCTGGAGCGGGTAGTGAGAAAGGGAGCCAGGAAATCGTGAGCTGTCCTGTGCCAAGGGTCGGATAAAGGGTAAGGCTGTGGAGCACAGCAGAGAGCAAAGGCAAAGAAAAGAAGGGCGGACTGCGGTCGGCATAAGAAAAGGGCAGATGGAAAACAGGAGCAGACAGATGGAAGATTTACAGGAATTGCGGAAAAAGATAGATGTGCTGGACCGCCAGATGGTGGAGCTCTTCGAGGAGCGCATGGAGGTGTGCCGCCAGGTGGCGGAGTTTAAGATTCAATCCTCCACCAAGGTGCTGGACCGAGACCGGGAGCTTCAAAAGCTGGAGGCGGTTCGGGAACTGGCGCACAATGAGTTTAACCGGCACGGAGTACAGGAGCTGTTTCAGCAGATTATGGCCATGAGCCGGAAGCTACAGTACCAGCTGTTGGAAAGCCATGGAGCCAGGGGGCGTTTTCCCTTTGTTATGGTGGACAAAATCCAGCGGGAGCATGTGCGAGTGGTTTACCAGGGGGAGGAGGGCGCCTACTCCCAGCAGGCCATGCTGGAGTATTTTGGGGAGGATGTCAGCTGCTTTCATGTGGAGCAGTGGCGGGATGCCATGGTGGCCATTGCGGAGGGCATGGCGGACTATGCGGTGCTGCCCATTGAAAACTCCACGGCGGGAATTGTCAGCGATATCTATGACTTGCTGGTAGAATTTGACAATTATATTGTGGCGGAGAAGATTATCCCCATTAACCACGCCCTTTTGGGCCTGTCGGGAGCAGAGCTTTCGGATATCCGGACGGTTTACTCTCATCCCCAGGGGCTGATGCAGTGCAGTCGTTTTCTGGATGAAAACCGGGACTGGCGGCAGGTGAGCCTTTTAAACACGGCTGTGGCGGCCCGAAAGGTGCTGGAGGACCAGGACAAGAGCCAGGCGGCCATTGCCAGCCCTATGGCGGCCAAGGTTTTCGGGCTCAAAGTATTAAAGGAGCATGTAAATCACAGCAATACCAATTCCACCCGGTTCATTGTGGCCACCAACCAGAAAATGTATGCCAGGGATGCGGGAAAGGTGAGTATTTGCTTTGAGGTGCCCCATGAGAGCGGAAGCCTTTACAACGTGCTCTCCCATTTTATTTATAACGGGCTGAATATGAGCCGGATTGAGTCCCGGCCGATTCCGGATCGAAACTGGGAATACCATTTCTTTGTGGATTTTGAGGGGAATCTCAATGACAGCGCGGTGAAAAATGCGCTCCGGGGCATTCAGGAGGAAGCGCTGAACCTGAAAATACTAGGGAATTATTAAGGAGGATAAGCATGAGACCTTACATCATTACCACGGATACCACGGCGGATTTGCCCAGAGAATATGTGGAGGAGCATAAGATTGGAGTGATGTCTCTCAATTATATGATGGAGGGGCAGGTTTATGACTGGGAGCATCCCCTGCCTGTGGAGGAGTTCTATGCAAAAATGCGGGAGGGCTCTATGCCCACCACCTCCCAGGTGAATCCGGAGACAGCCAAGGAGATTTTTGCCGGCTATCTGGCCCAGGGGCTGGATGTGCTGCACATTGCCTTTTCCTCGGCCCTGAGCGGCAGCTACAACAGCGCCCGGATTGCGGCCGGGGAGCTTCTGGAGGAGCAGCCGGAGCACAAGGTGACGGTGGTGGATTCTCTGTGCGCTTCCCTGGGAGAGGGGCTTTTGGTCCACAAGGCTGTGAAGCTGAAGGAGGCGGGAAAAAGCCTGGAGGAGACGGCCCGGTGGGTGGAGGAGCATAAGCTGGAGATCTGTCACAATTTTACCGTGGACGATCTGTTTCATCTCCATCGGGGCGGCCGGGTGTCCAAAGCCACGGCTATTCTGGGAACCATGATCAATATCAAGCCGGTACTCCATGTGGACAATGAGGGACGGCTCATCAATATTGACAAGGTTCGGGGACGACGGAAATCCCTCAATGCCCTGGTGGATCGAATGGAGCAGCAGGTTCAGGGGTTTGAGAATGACACGGTGTTTATCAGCCATGGGGACTGCCTGGAGGAGGCCCTGTATGTGGCGGAGCAGGTTGAGAAGCGATTTGGCATCTCGGATATCTTGATCAATCACGTGGGGCCCACCATCGGTGCCCACTCCGGGCCGGGGACCATGGCCCTGTTTTTCATGGGGCAGCCCAGGTAAGACCTCCTTTCTGGGAAAATTTCCCACATGTTTTCTTCCAGCACCGCATAGAATAGGGAAAAAGCCGTGTGGGACATTGAAACATGCAAAGGCAGGGAGAGAGAAAACAGGTCATTAGAAGCAGCGGAGCCGTGTTGGCGTTTTTTATCGGGTCCGGTTTTTCCAGCGGGCAGGAGATTCTGCAGTTTTTTGGAGCATTTGGGACAGGGAGAGGAGCCTTAGGGCTGTGCCTTTCCCTGTTTTTATTGGCTTTGTGTGTGCGCCGGGCCCTTCTGGATGCAGGAAACAGAGAGATGGAGGAAAGAGGCGGAAGCTTTTCCTATTACTGTGGTCCGGTGCTGGGGGTGTTTCTGGAATGGCTGGCCCCGGTGTTTCTCTTTCTGTGCTACTGTGTCATGCTGTCCGGTAGCGGGAGCCTTCTGGAGGAATACTTAGGGCTGGGTCCCCAGGCCGGAAGGCTTTTGATGCTGGGGCTGTCCCTGGGAACGGTGCTTCTGGGGCTGGGACGGCTTACGGAGATTATCGGGCGCATTGGGCCGATGATTGTAGTGCTGGTGTTCGCGTTGGGAGCCATCTGTGTCTGGCAGAATCCGGAGAGCCTTGTGCGATCCCAGCAGGAGGTGCTGCAGGCGGGAGTGGTGCCAGTCGCCGGCCGCTGGGAGCTCTCCGCCATCTTGTATGCAGGTTATTCCATTTTAACGGCATTGCCCTTTTTGGAGGGACTGGGAAAAACCCTGCCCACCAGGAGGGCGAAAACCCGGTGCGCCTGGTACAGCTGCGGGGCCTACGGAGGGGGAGGTCTGCTCCTGTGTCTGGGGCTACTTTCCTGCCTTCCCCGGATTGCAGGAAAGGGAGTTCCCACAGTATTTTTGGCCGGACAAATCTGGGCGGGCGCGGGATTTGTCTTTGCGGCCGTCATGTTTGCAGGTATCTATACCACGGCCGTGCCTATGCTCTGGTCTGTGTGCCATAAGCTCTGCCCAAAGGAAAAGAGTCTCCTTTTTCGGATCGTGGCCTTTGGAGTGGCCGGCGGAGCCTTTTTCTGGGGGCGGATGGATTTTTCCTTTCTGGTGGGAACCGTGTATCCCTATATCGGATATTTCGGTGCCCTGGTTATGGTGTGTATGCTGAGGAAATGGGTGTCTGTTGTCTGTAAATTTCACCCAAAATTCCCTAAATAATCTGTTTATAATCACGAATTTTAGAAAAAGTACCAAATATCATTGACAGGATCTTGGAGATATGATAAATATATAATATATTAAATGCAATATATTGAATATTTTATGCGAAATATCATAAAGACAAATCCAAGAGGGAAAGGGAAAAAGATGAAAGAGTTTATGGAAAGCACATGGAAAAAATTGCACAGCATGCCGGAGATTGGGGTGGAAACCCCGGCTACCTGCGGATATTTAAAGGAACAGCTTCTGTCCTTTGGATATGAGGTAAAGGATGTGGCGGGAGGACTGGTAGGGATCCTAGACTCCGGAAATCCTGGGGTTCATTTTGCCCTTCGGGCAGATACGGACGCCCTAGAGTTTTTTATAAATGGTGAGATTGTAAATTATCATGGATGCTGTCATGATTGCCATTCCACATTGGTTTTGACTACGGCAAAGAAAATAGCAGAGGAGGGCATCAAAAGAGGAAAGCTGTTTCTTGTGTTTCAACCGGGAGAGGAACCCAGCACGGGGGCGGACCGCATGATTGCAACGGGAGAACTGGATGAGATTGAGGAAATGCTGGGGTTGCATTTTGTGCCAGAGAGAGGTGCCTCATGGCAAGGTTTCCCCTGCCGTTATGCATAAGGGACAGGGAACGCTCCATGTGACTATAACAGGGAAAAATTCTCATGGTTCTGTGCCGGAACAGGGAATCAATGCAGTGGAGGCCGGGGTTCTGGCCGTCAATGCATTTAACTGTATTCGCGTCTCTCCGGATAAAACATGGTCTGCAAAGGTGACACAATTTTCCGCAGATAAGAGCAGTGATAATACCATTCCGGACTATGCCCGCCTGGCCTTTGATATTCGAAGTGAAAATAATGAATTGCTTGCTGAGCTGTGCCAAAAGGCCGAAAAAACCATGACCATGGCCGTTCAGTCCATAGGGGGATCCTTAAAGATTGAGACCAATATGAATCCGGCACCCAGTTATTCTGAGGAAATGATTGCATTTGCTACCTCTCTTATTAAGGAGGAGCTTGGAGAGGAAGCCTTCTGCCCGGTAGTTCAGTCGGCAGGAAGTGAGGATTTCCATTTTTACAGCTACAGAAAGGGCATTAAAACGGCTTACCTGGATTTTGGCGCAAGGGTAGACCCGGATGTGCATATTTACGAGAACACCTTTGACCATGGAATGATGGATGTGGCTCTGAAGCTGTTTTGCGGCGCTGTACGCAGGAAGCTTTGCTAGAACACTTTATTCCGGCCGGCATCGGAGATCTTCTCATGGCCATTCCCACCGGCTTTTCTCAGGCAGCGGATATTATCTGTTTTACCTTGTTCATCGGTGCGGGAGTGGCTGTGATCAATAAGATTGGCCTCATTCCTGCAGCCGTAGAGAGCCTGGCCAGCCGATATCAGGACAAGGGACTTTTCGTGATTCCGGTACTGATGATAGCCATTTCTTTTTTTAATGCCATCTCAGGAACGGACGAGCTTTGCCTTTTGTATGTACCTATTCTTATGCCACTGGTTTTAAAGCTGGGTTTTGACTCGGTGACAGCTATCGGACTGATCCTGGTGGGATCGGCCGCAGGCTTTGCAGCCGCGCTTTTTAATCCCTTCAGCATTGCAATCAGCCAGAAAATCGCGGGTCTGCCCTTGTATTCCGGAACTGGCTTTCGGGTAATTACCCTGGTGGTCTTTACTACGGTGGCTATTCTCTATGCACTTCGGTATGCAAAAAAGGTATTAAAGGATCCTACCATTAGCCCCACCTACCAGGCGGATTTAGAGAAACGGGAGAAAATAATTGCGGCTTCGGAGGAAACCAAGGGACTGAAATTAAATGGGCGTCAGAAAATTGCGGCACTCTTTGCCGGGGGGGACTTTGTTTTATGATTTATAATCTCCTTCGAGGGGGATGGGATCTGCCCCAGATGAGCGCTTCCTTCCTTGTAATCGGAGTGGGGTGCGGTATCATTGCGGGAATGAAGCTTTCGGATACCTGTGATACCATTTTGCTGGGCTGCAATGATATGATGTTTGCGGCTCTCATGATTGGGATCGCCAGAGACATTTCCGTTATTATGACCTCTGGCAATATATTGGATACTGTGGTATATTATATAGCAAATGCATTGCAGCATATTCCGGCATCCATTACCGTGTTAGGCATTTTCCTTGCTGTGCCCCTGTTAAACTGTCTGATTGGATCTGCCAGTGGAAAGTCCGCTATTATCTTTCCCATTCTGGCGCCCCTTTCGGATTTATTACATATTACCAGGCAGACAACGGTTTTAGCCTACCAGTTTGGAGATGGATTTACCAACTACTTTTGGCCTACAGCCGGGTTAATGCATGCCTGCATCGGGAAGGCAGGTGTGAGTTACACCCAGTGGATTAAATTTTATACGCCTATTTTGCTGATTTATATGGCCATGTCCGGAGTATTTCTGCTGATTGCACAGGCTATTCAATATGGTCCCTTTTAGAGAAAAGAGACAAAAAGACGGAGAATAATATATGAGCAATAAAATAAAAACCCTGTGGCGGGGAAAGAGAACCCATGATACGGAAAAGACGGAGCGTTTTGATAGGGAACGGGCAGAAAGAGCCCTTGCATTTCACAAGAGCTTTCTGGAATATGCGCAAACTCCTCTTTGGGATCTAACATGTCTGGCCAGAGAGTTGGGGGTGGCTTCCATTTATGTGAAGGACGAAAGCTGGCGCTTTGGATTAAATGCCTTTAAGGTTCTGGGAGGGACCTACTGCATTGGCAATTATCTGGCCAGGCAGCTTCAAATGGACATTTCTGAGGTATCTTTCGGGCTTCTTACCAGTAAAGCTATACGGGAAAAGTTGGGAGAAATTACCTTTGTCACGGCGACGGACGGCAATCATGGAAGGGGAATCGCCTGGACGGCCAGACAGCTGGGCCATAAAAGCGTGGTCTATATGCCAAAGGGAAGCGCATGGGAACGGCTTAAGAATATTCAAGAGCTGGGAGCGGAGGCTGAGATCACAGAGCTAAATTACGATGATACGGTCCGGTATGCAGAGGAGATGGCTCGCAAAAATCACTGGGTTCTGGTACAGGACACAGGCTGGGAGGGATATGAAGAAATACCCGGCTGGATTATGGAGGGCTATACCACCATGGCTTTGGAGGCTTATGAGCAGCTGGAGGGAAAGCGCCCCACCCATATTTTCCTCCAGGCTGGGGTGGGCGCTATGGCAGGGGCGGTCACAGGGTTTTTTGCCAGTGTCTGGAAGGGAGAGGAAATGCCCGTTATCACCATTGTTGAGCCAAATAAGGCAGATTGTATTTATCGGACGGCGCAGGCTGGTGACGGACAGCTTCATCCGGTGACTGGCAGTATGCAGACCATTATGGCCGGACTGGCCTGCGGAGAGCCCTGCACGCTTGGCTGGGAGATTCTGCGGGATTCTGCGGCAGCCTTTGTTTCCATACCTGATTTTGTGGCTGCTAAAGGTATGCGCGTATTGGGAAATCCTTTGGGAAGGGATCCCCGGATCATATCCGGGGAAAGCGGCGCAGCTACCGTGGGAATCGTAACGGAAATCCTGCAAAATAAAGCTCTCAGTCATTTTAAGGAGCAGCTTGGGCTTACGGAGGATTCCGTGATTCTGTGCATTTCCACAGAGGGAGACACGGATCGGGAAAACTACCGTCGAATAGTCTGGGACGGAATATATCCCGTGGAATAAAAGAAATTAGACCGCATTTTGCAGCATTATGGCAAGAAGAGCCTGTTGATACCGGCGGTTTACCTCCTCCCAATGGATGAGAGGAATCCAGTTTTTTACATAATTTGCCCGACGATTTTGATGCTTTAAATAGTAGGCATGCTCCCACAGATCCAGATTCATCAAGGGATACAGCTCCTTGGTAAGGGGCGTATCCTGATTGGGAGTGGGTACAATGGCCAGCTTACCCCGATTATCCGAAACCAGCCAAAGGTATCCGGAGCCGAAAAGCTTCATGGCCATTTCCGTAAATTTATTCAGAAAGGCGTCATAGCTTCCGAAATCCAGCAGCAGGGCTTCCTTTAGCTGTCCCTGAGGCTCGGAGGGGCTGGGACTCATACCGTTAAAATAGAACTGATGGTTGTAGACACCCCCGGCATTTTTGCGCACATCCTCCCGGATTTCCTCCGGCAGCTCATGGAGATGGAGTAAAAGGCGCTCCAGGGTCCAGCTGTGATATTGGGGATAAGGGGCCAAGGCCTGGTTCAACCCGTCTATGTAGCTGCGCAGATGCTTGGTGTGGTGGAAATACATGGTTTCCATGTCGATTGCGGGCTCCAGGGAATCGTAAAGATAGGGCAGGGGAAGAAGCTCGAAAGGGTAGTGCTGTGGCATAAGATCACCTCCTGCTAAAGAGTATATGAGGGAATGCAACAAAAAATGCCAATATAGAAAAAGAATCTGGAAAAAATTCAAAAAATTTCAATTTAGGTCTTTACATTTTAGGTGGAACTATGGTATACTCTTTTCTACCGGAGTATGGCGTAGCTTGGTAGCGCGCTCGGCTGGGGGCCGAGAGGTCGCAGGTTCAAATCCTGTTACTCCGATTTTTCTATCAAAATATGATAATGAATATTACGAGAAGTTGCAACTGGAAAGATGTGGAAAAGAGACGTTCCACTTCTTTTTTGTTATAACAATCTTTTGATGCATTGGAGAGAGCTTATGCTGCAGATTGAACAGATGACAGAGGCTATGCGCACACCGGTGCTTCAGATGGTAGAGGGCTTTTATCACAGTGACGCTGTATCACATCCGGTTCCCATGAAGGTGCTGGAGCAGACCTTTTCCGATGCGGTGAGCCCGGATCCCATGCTGACAGGCTATGTGCTGAAGGAAAACGACCAGATTGCAGGCTTTGCCTATGTGACGATTTTTTATGCCTGTGAGGTAGGGGGCTGGTGCCTGATGTTTGAGGAATTATTCCTGAAACGGGAGTACCGGGGAAAGGGCTATGGTACGGCCTTCTTTCGGTGGGTGATGGAGCGGCACCCGGAGGTGAAGCGGTTTCGCCTGGAGGTGACAGAGGAGAACAAAAAGGCCATTGCCCTGTATAAGGATCTGGGCTTTACCTTTTTGGACTATAAGCAGATGGTGTGTGACAGGTAGCGAGAAAAGGAACAGAAAGGAGGAAAGCTAGCTATGGCAAAGGAAGCTTTAAAAAAGGAAACGGTGGAGGAGCTTATCAGAAAGGCCCTGGAGGCCCGGACCTATTCCTACAGTCCCTATTCTCATTATGAGGTGGGAGCGGCCCTTCTATCCAAAGACGGACGGATTTTTACAGGCTGTAATATTGAGAATGCGGCTTACACCCCTACCATCTGTGGGGAACGGACGGCATTTTTTAAGGCAGTCAGCCAGGGAGTTCGGGATTTTACGGCCATTGCAGTGGTAGCCGGGCCGGCGGGAGCCCTGGGGGAGCTTCCCTTGGGAGCGCCCTGCGGAGTCTGCCGGCAGGTGATGATGGAATTCTGTGATCCTGCCAGTTTCCTGATTATTTTAGGGGCGACCCCTGAAAAATATGAGGTTTATACCCTGGAGGAGCTGCTGCCCAGGGGCTTTGGACCCAAGGATCTGGAAGGGTAGGCAAAGGGATATGCAAAGGGAGAAAGCCGGGAGAAGGGGGAGCATAGGAGCGTGGCAGCCTGCGTGGAAGAAGGAACTCCTGTTCGCAGGCTTTCTTTTGTTGTTTGCAGGATTTAAACAGTATTTGACCTTTGATCTGCCTATCATGGCGGTCCCAAGGGGAATCCATGATGACTGGATTATGGTGCATCTGGCGGATACCCTGCGAAGCGGTCGGTGGCTGGGAGAGTATAATGATTTGACCCTGACCAAGGGGATGTTTTTTCCCCTGTTTCTTGCGGTTTGTAATTATCTCCATATTTCCTATCTTGCCGGGGCCAGCCTGTTTTACACCGCGGGCTGTGTGCTCTTTGTCTATGGGTTGCGTCCCCTTATAAAGCCCTATTGGGCCCGGGGGATTTTGTATCTGGCCCTTTTATGGAATCCCATTTCCTATTCTGTCCAGGCCTTTCAGCGGGTGTACCGAAACAGCATTTCCCATGCCCAGGTTCTCTTTATCTTTGCCGGCTTCCTGGCCCTCTATCTGCGCAGAAGGGAGCCGGTGAGAAGACAGGCCTTCTGGGTGTTGACGGCGACAGTGGGTACGGTAAGCTTTTTCTATACCCGGGAGGACGCCATCTGGCTTCTGCCCTTTCTGGCGGTTTTTGTGCTGGTGTATGGGGGAAGTCTTTGGGGACTGTACCGCAGAGAGCGGCAGAGGGTCTTTTTGTTTAAGCTTGCCCTTCTGGCCTTGCCCTTTTTGTGCCTGTGGGGGACGGGACAGGCCATTGGGAGGATCAATGAGAAATATTACGGAATTCGCACCACAAATGAGCTTCAGGACAGCGGATTCTCAAAAATGTATAAGAGCATGATGGCAGTGAAGCCAGAGGAGGATATAACGGGGGTAACCATCACCAGGGAAAAGCTTACTCGAATGTGCCAGGTCTGCCCTACCTTAAAGGAGCTGGAGCCCTATTTTGACAGCAGCCGGGAATTCTGGGCTGGTTCGGAGGGAGATCCGGAGAATTGGGAGGTTCGGGACGGCTGGATGTTCTGGATTATTCGCACAGCTCTTTCCCAGGCGGGATATTACACCGACGGGGCCAGGGCCCATGAAATCTGTCTCCAGATACAGGAGGAGCTGGAGGCGGCCATGGATGGGGGGCTTTTGGAGCGGCAGGCTACCATGCCCTCCACCTATATGTCTCCCTGGCGGAAGGGGTACCTTAAGGAGCTTTTTGTAGCGCTTGGGGAAGCGGTTGCCTACACTACGGGCTATGAGGAGATGGAGACTCTCATCTATCTGTACAGCGAGCCTGACGACAACGGGGGAATTCCTTTATTTGAGCGCATAACGGGAAACATGGCAGTCTGGTATGAGTCGGATTTGCTGGAGCTTGCAGGGTGGTATGCGGATCTGTCCGGCATGGAGAACGTACGCCTGCAGCTGGAGAATGAGGACGGAGAGGTTCTTCAGAAGGTGGAATTTACGGAGAGCCCGGATATTGCAGCCTATATGAGAGAGCAGGGGCTTTTTGCGCCAGGTATGGAGCAGTGTCGGTTTCTGGTGAAATACCGGCAGCAGCAGGAGGAGCCTCTGTTTCTATGCGGTTATCGGGGAGAGGAAAAGATGGGATCCTATCTCCTTTCCGAGAAGCTTGAACGGGAGGAGGGACCGGAGGCCTGGCTTCAGGTGGACTGGTACTGGGATGTGCCGGAGCGTCACGGGGAGCTGGCCAAAATTGCCTGGAAGGGCAATGTGCTCAATGGGATTCTTTGGGTTTACCAGGCCACCGGCTCCCTGCTGGCCGTGCTGGGACTTGCGGCCTATGTGTGCCAGTGCCGAAGCCTTTTGGGACAGGCGTTACAAAGACGGAGGGCAGCAAAAGAGGCGGCCGGAGAAGGCCGGACAGAGAAGCAGGCTGCAGGCTCCCGGGAGCTGGAGCAGTGGTTGGTGACCAGCTCCCTATTGGGAAGCTACCTGGTGCTTTTGCTTGGGATCTCCTATTCCCAGATTTCCGGCTGGAATGCTATTTTGTACTGGTATCTGTCCGGAGGCTATCCCGTGATGACAGGCTTTCTGATCTGTGCCCTGTTGTTTGGCTGGAAGCGGATTCCTGTTCTAAAGCACTCTAAATAGAGGCGTTTTTCTTTTCGGCATTCTCGATGGAGGACATCCAATTATCAATCATGTATGACACAGCGTTCGCACAATTCTTTTCTCTCAGAGCATCCAGAATATGCCTGTGCCCTGCAGCAGACTGCGCCACTGCGTTAAAATAAAGCTTTTCCGCCCGGCGGGTGTGAACGGCCAGCTGATGGATGTAGGTGGTCAGGAAGGGGTTGTCTGCAAGGGTAATAAAATGTTCATGAAACTGCTGGTCCAACAGCTGCGCGGCATCATAATCCTCACGGAGAATGGCGTCGTGGAGCTGTTGATTGATCTTATCCAGTTGTTCCAGAAATTCCTCTGTGATTCTGGGAAAGGCAAGTTTTACGGCAATTCCCTGGAGATTGGAGAAAAGCTCGTAAATATGGCGGAGCTCCAGCATATCAATGGGCATGACCTTGGTCCCTCGGGCCGGAATGGTTTCCACCAGCCGCTGTTCGGCCAGAAGTTGAAGAGCTTCCCGAACAGGAGTTCGGCTCACGTTAAAATATGTAGAAATCTCGAGATCAGAAATTTTTTCTCCTGGCATAAGAGTGCCATCTATGATCCATTCAGTTAAGGTTTGCAAAACCAGCTCTTTTGCGCTCAGACGTTCTGTGGAAACGCTTTTTTTCGGAATAGGCATAACACAAGCTCCTTTTCTTAAATAATCCATTGGTTTAAAAAACAGTATAACATTCCCAAGAAGGATGTGCAATATTGTTTGTGCAGGACATACAAAATTCGCAAATGCTTTTTGGTGAAAAAATAGAAAATGTATTGCAAGATTGACTACTTTCAGAGTCTGCTGTATTCTTATTATATGCAATATATTGCATATTGGACATTGTATATTTACAAAGGAGGTTTTACAATGGAGGATTATCAGGAGATTAAGGGAATCGAGCCTCAGGGGGTGCTTAGATGCTTCTGGCAGCTTTCCCGGATTCCCAGAGAACCGGGGTATAAGAAGCCAGTCAGCGATTTTATGGCGGAATATTGTCGGGGGCTTGGACTGGAGGTGCATCAGGATGAAAGTTATAACGTAATTGCCAGGAAGCCGGCCGCCAGAGGGTATGAGAATGCGCCTGTAGTGATGCTCCAGGCACATCTGGATATGGTGTGTGAGAAGGAGCCGGGGGTGGAGCACGATTTCCGAAAGGATCCCCTGGAGCTTTTGGTGGAGGGAGATAAGGTCAGAGCAAACGGCACCACCCTGGGGGCCGACGATGGTTTGGGCGTGGCCATTATTATGGATATCCTTGCAGATAAGACCCTGGAGCATCCGGCTTTGGAGGCTGTTTTTACCACGGATGAGGAGACGGATATGAATGGGGCCTTTGGGCTTGACTTTTCGGCGCTCAAGAGCAAAATTGTCCTCAATCTGGATGCGGCCGCTATTATGACCTGCGGGGCCGGGGAGCTGGAGGTCTGCATGGAGGTAGAACGAAAGGTAGAAAATGTTTTAAAGGACGGGGGTGTATATGAGATTGTGGTTGGGGGCCTTCATGGAGGGCACAGCGGAGATCAGGCTATGGAGGAACGGGGCAATGCAGTGGCGCTGCTAAACCGGATTTTATGTGGTATTTCTGAAAAGCTTCCCATGCAGCTGCTCTATATGCAGGGCGGCGGGGGATTTTCCACAGCTTTTGCCAGAGATGCCTCTGCGCGGATTGCATTTGATTTCGCCTATCTGGAGCAGGTAAAGGAGCAGGTGAAAAGGCATGAGGGGATGTTTAAAAAGGAGCTGGAGAAGCGAGATCCGGGAGTGAGGATATCCATAAAGCCAGTGGAGACAAAGGAACAAGCTATGGCAACGGATACGGCAGAAACGGTAATGTCTCTTATCACCTGTCTCCCGGATGGGGTATTTTCCATGAATCGGGATTTCCCGGGAGCCATGGAAAGCTGTTCCAATGTAGGTGTTGTAGAAACTTATGCGGATAAAATACTGGTTGCAGCCACCATTCGCAGCGTTATAGAGTCAAAGAAATATTATCTCTTGAATAAGATCATGCGCCTTTGCAAGGCTTTGGGCGTAGCCTGCCAGGTCAGCCGGGATCTGCCACAGTGGGACTACTGTGTGGATGAGAAGCTGTTAAAGCTTATCTGTGAAATCTATAGTGACTGTGAGCCACATTTGCAGCAGGGAACGGTGGAAGCCGGAATTTTTTGTAAAAATATGCCAGGGATCTCCTATGTGTGTATTGCACCCAGATATTATAATGCCCACTCACCCAATGAATATTTTCTTATATCCCAGTCTGCAAAAAATGTTGGGCAGCTGCGGGAACTTCTTCGCAGGCTAAAATAAAGGAGGAACATATGTTTGGCATAATTAATAAAATGAATGATTTTTTGTGGAGCTGGGGTGTTTCTATTCCGATTATTCTGTTTGGCGTGGTAGCGACCATTGCTTTTCGGGTTCCCTGGGCCAGGATGTTTAAGCATTTGCTCAAGGCCTTTCGTTCCAAGCCGGAAAATGAGGGAGCCTCCGCCTTTGGAACCCTGTGTACAGCACTGGGTGGACAGGTGGGGAATGGAAACGTGGTGGGTGTGGCCACCTGTCTGGCCTCCGGAGGCCCCGGCGCCATGTTCTGGATGTGGGTGACGGCTCTGGTGGGTATGACTACCATGTTTGTGGAGACCATCCTGGGTCAGCTCTACAAGGAAAAAATGAGGACAATACCTATCGTGGAGCCATGGCCTATTATGTAAGCGGAGGTCTGCATCAGAGATGGCTGGGAGTGATAGCAGCGGTTTTGGTAGCAGGCGGAACAGGTGTAATTACCTGTATGTCCCACGTAAATGGCGTTTGCATGGCTATAGACAACGTAATGTCCAGTAATGCCCTGCTTGTGGGAGTCATACTGGCTGTGGTAAGTGGAATTATCGTGGCCGGAGGCTTTAAGAAGATTGCAAGCTTTGCCCAGACTGTGGTGCCCTTTATGGCTCTTGTCTATATTTTGCTGGCTCTGTTTATTATAATTTTTAATATCAGCCATGTTCCGGCTGTCTTTCGCATGATTTTTCAATCTGCCTTTCATTTCCGGGCCGTGGGCGGCGGTATTTTGGGCTATACGGTACAGCAGGCATTCCGCTTTGGTATGGCAAGAGGTATTTTCTCCAACGAGGCCGGTCAGGGCACTGTTGTGAATGTCAGCTCCTCCGCAAGTGTGCGCCATCCGGTGACCCAGGGCTTTCTCGGCATGGCGGGCGTATTTACGGATACCATACTGGTGTGTACGGCTACAGGTATGATTATCCTGCTGTCTGGTGCAGATTATCATACCCTTACGGGAATCGCCCTTACTCAGGCAGCCTTTTCTCACTATTTTGGAGGAGCTGCCTCATGGATTTTGGCAGTGGCCCTTTTTTTCTTTGCCTTTACCTCTCTGATCCCCAGTATTTGGGGGGACAGGTGAATATCCGGTTTATTTTCCAAAACAACAAGAAGGCTGTGAAGATTTATTTTGGAATCCAGCTCCTGTGTATTGCTCTGGCCGGTCTGCTCTCTGTGGATGAGATGTTTCTTCTTGTGGATTTTACCAGCGGCCTTATGTGCTTTATCAATCTGATAGCTCTCATTGCCCTGTTTAAGCAGGCAAAAGCATGCATGCGGGATTATGAGGAGCAGGTGGCCCAGGGAGTGGAGGATCCGGAATATGATTGGAATAAATTTCGGATAGAGCACGGCATGAAGCCATTTTAAAATAAGACATTATCGAAAAACTGTTTTCTTTTTCATGGAAAGAGCCAGTCTGTTTGTTTGCAGACCGGCTCTTTTTTGTGCAGAAATTTCTTCCATATAGCTTGTTACTCTTCTAGCTTACTAGAATATAAATTAGTATACTAATTATTTTCAATAATTAGGTATTTTATCCAAAAAATAATTATTTTTTTGGATAAAATACCAATAGAAATATAATATAAAAGAGATTATTATATATTTCAGAAATAAATTAGTATACCAATTTATCATTTATCAAAGGAGGATTTTAGAAATGAAGGCAAAGGTACAGGTATCCATTGATCTGGAAAATTTGGATGCAGCTATGGAGGTAGCCGCTGCAGCCGTGGAGGCGGGAGCGGATATTCTGGAGGCTGGGACGCCCCTGGTGCTGGGAGAGGGAGTTCATGCGGTGCGGGCTCTTCGAAAGGCTTATCCGGAAAAAGAGATTGTGGCAGACATTAAGATTATGGATGCCGGATATGCGGAGGTAAAAATGATGGCGGAGGCCGGAGCAGATTATGTGGTGGTTATGGCCATCGCCCATCCGGGAACGGTGAAGGGGGCAGTAAAGGCCGGAAGGGAATGCGGCGTAAAGGTTATGGCAGATATTATGCTGCTGGAGGATAAGGTGGCGGCTGCCAAGGAAATGGAGGCCCTTGGAGTGGATTATATTGTGCTTCACACAGGCTACGATGAGCGGCATGAGGAGACCTGGAAGAATCCCCTGCGGGATCTAAAGGCTGTGGTGGAGGCTGTGTCCATCCCTGTACAGGCCGTGGGAGGAATGTCCCTGGAGCAGGCGGTGGAGGCCAGCTCTCTGGCGCCTTTGGTGGTGATTGGAGCGCCCCTGGTTATCAGCGACGAGGCGTTAAAGGCCAGCACCAACGACAATGAGGAGCTAAAAAAAGTGATTGCCCAGGTAGTGGAAGGAGTGAGAGAGAAATGAAGGCTGTTGTAAAATATGGAATGAAGCCCGGAGAGGTGGAACTTCGGGAGACAGCGGAGCCGGTGATTGGGCCGGAGGATGTGTGCTTGGAGGTAAAGTCCGCCGGGGTTTGCGGAAGCGATATTGAGTTTTGGCAGAATCGGATCAGTTTTCCGGTGAATCTGCCGGTAACGCTGGGCCATGAATTTGCCGGTGTGATCCGGGAGGTGGGAGAGAAGGTAACCCAGTGGAAGCCCGGGGATCGGGTGGTAAGCGAAACGGCGGCTTATATTTGCGGAACCTGTGAGCAGTGCCGCAGAGGAAATTATAACCTGTGTCAGAACCGGCTGGGCTTTGGAAATGGCACGGACGGAGCCTTTGCCAAGTATGTAAAGGTTCCCCAGAGGATTCTGCACCGGCTGCCGGAGGAGGTAAGCTTTGACCATGCCTCCTTGACAGAACCGGCCTGTGTGGCTTATAATGCCGTATTAGTAAAGAGTCATCCTATGCCGGGGGAGCCGGTGGCCATTATCGGGCCCGGACCCATTGGGCTTTTTGCCCTGCAGATGGCAAAGCTTTCCGGAGCGTATCCCATTATCCTTATGGGAACGGACGCAGATGAAAAGCGGATGCAGGTGGGGAAGGAAATCGGAGCAGACGTGATCATCAATGTGCAGCGGGAGAATGCAGAAGAGCTGATTCGTGAGCTGACCCATGGAGAGGGGGTTCCTCTTGTGGTGGATGCTGCAGGCAATACGCCGGCGGTAAAGCTGGCTATGGAGATTGTAAAGAGAAACGGACAGATTACCAAGATTGCCTGGGGGGCCAGGCCTCTGGAGCTGTCTTTGGATCCCCTTATTCAGAAGGCCGTAACCCTTCAGGGTGCCTTTAGCCACACCTGGTCTACCTGGGAGGCTGTCATTCAGCTGATTTCCAGCGGAAAAATACGGATGGAGCCTATGATTTCCCATTCCTTTGGACTGGAACAATGGCTGGAGGCTTTTGAAAAGGTAGATGCAAAGGAGGCTATTAAAGCGGTTTTGCATCCATAAGGATAAGCGGGAATTCGAAAAAGGGAGGAGAATGGGATGGAGCTGGAGCTGCTGCCGCGGTTTGCCAGGGAAAAGCATGGGGAATACGCCTATCGGGTATTGTACCGAAGTATTATGACCTGGCGTCTGGAGCCGGGAAAAAGCCTGAACGAACAGGAGCTGGCCTCGGCGCTGGGAATCAGCCGCACCCCTCTTCGGGAGGCGATGATGAAGCTTAAGGAGGATTTGCTGGTTGAGATCTTTCCCCAGAGCGCCAATGTGGTTACCCTGATTGATTTTGACTATATGGAGCAGATGCAGTTTCTTCGGAAATCCGTGGAAACCGCGGTGCTCAGAAAGCTGGGGGAGGGCATTCCCCAGGAGATGATCCCCCTTTTAGATGAAAATCTGCGGCTGCAGAAAAACCTCTGCGAGGATAAGAAAAACTTTCCTGTGTTTTTTGAGCTGGATAAGGTGTTTCATGGGATGCTTTTTGAAGCCATGGGAATGCGCTGGCTGAGCAGTTATGTTCAGAAAGGAACCACTCATGTGGACAGGATGAGTTATTTTCTGGCTCGCAGAGGCAATACCCATCCCAGGAAATCCTACCAGGAGCATCTTGAGATTTATGATATGCTGGTCCGGGGAGATGGCAGCCAGGCGGAGGAGGTGCTGGAGAAGCACCTGTATACCTTCCGAAATATTCGGCTGTCCGTAGAGGATGTAAAGTATTTTAAAAATATTCCTCCTTCCGTGCTGGAGGTGCTGGAGCGGAAATCCTATTGACAGCTCCCCCTCTGAAGTGATATATTTATAACTAGATGGTGAAGATATCTCACATGGAGGAATAGAATTTGAAATCAAAAGTAACTTTAAAGGAAATAGTAGGAACAAAAATTATTTATGCAGTGCTTCTTACCTGCTATTACTGGATGTGGGCAAGACGGGATTGGCATGACTACTATATGACGATTCAGAATGTGGTTTTCATATTTACCGCCATATTTTTTGCAATGCAGGCAAACCGTATTCGTAAGTATAGGAAAGAGGAAACGGACGAGCTGGCCATACAGAATTTGCGCAGAACAGATGCAATCGGATGTGTGATGGACAATAAGGGAGTTTAATATGGCCCTCAAGACAAAGGTAAAGGAATATCGGGAAAAAGCAGGGCTAAAGCAGAACGAACTTGCGGAGCTGGTAAAAGTAAGGCGTGAAACCATTGTGCATTTGGAAAACGGGCGTTATAATCCGTCTCTAAAGTTAGCAATGGATATTGCAAAGGTGTTTCATGTGAGCGTAGAGGAACTATTTGCGTTTACAGAAGATTAAAAGATTCCGTTTATGTGTGAAAGTTGCAGACGCTGTGGGAATACAGGGGAAAGGAGAAACGGCATAGCCCGGGAGCTATGCCGTTTTTGAACATTTTAAAAAAGTCTGATGAGTGCCGGCAAAAAACCGGACTCTTTTTTTCATCCACAGGACCGTATCCGTTAGAATTTCAGATCCTTAAACAGGGAACCCAGATTGGTGGTCAGCTCCTCGGATTTGGGAAGAACCACACGCTCCTCCGAAGCCTCGGGAGCAGAATCCTCCATGAGAGCCCGCATGCTTAAGGAAAGCTTGCCCTCCTTCAGAGCGATAACCTTTACGGTAACGGGATCGCCCACCTTTAAAACGGCGTCCGGACTCTTCACCCGCTTGTTGGAGATTTGGGATACATGTACCAGTCCGGACAGACCGTTGCCCAGGTCAATAAATGCGCCGTAGGACTGGAGGCTTTCCACCTTGCCCTCCATCACGTCGCCTACCTTTACGGCTTCCAGACGGGCCTTGCGCTCTGCAGCGGCCTCCTGGCGAAGAATCTTACGGGCAGAGAGCACCAGCTTTTTGCTTTCCGGATTTACGGTGATCACCTGCACCTTGATCTTTTTGTTCAGCCAATCCTCCAGATTCTCCACGTAGGAGAGGGAGAGCTGAGAGGCCGGGATAAACCCACGGACGCCTTCCACATTGGCAATGACGCCAGCCTTGACCACGCCGGCAATTTTTACGGTCAATACGGTCCCCTCATCCAGATACTCCTTCAAGGTAGCCCAGGTGGGGTCCTCAATCTCTTCTGCTGTTTCCTCCGGCTGAGCCAGAGAAGCCTCCAGTTCCTCCTTGAGATCGTCCATCGTTAAATTTTCTTCCATTTTTTCATACCTCACTTTATCTTTACTTGCGACCCACCCTCAGCGGTCAAGGGCTATGTTTGCGTTTTCCGGCAAAGGGAAAGGAACCGCATTTTTTCTTGGTCAACACCCTTATTATATGGTAAAATGGAAAAGAAAGCAAATGGTAATATAGAAAAATAGAAAAATAAATGGAAGAAATGTATAAAAAGAGGAGGATAAGCTTTATGGAGCGTTCTATACAGGTGAGAAACGTAAGACTGGGAGAGGGGCGGCCCAAGATCTGTGTGCCCATTGTGGGGCGGACAGAGGAGGAGATTTACCGGCAGGCCAGGGAGCTTTTGTCTTGTCCGGCGGATCTGGCTGAATGGCGGGCAGACTGGTTTCTGGGATTAAGAGAGAGGGAGCGGCTTCTGGCCATGTTAAAAGAGCTGCGGGAGCTTCTGGGGGAAATGCCCCTGCTCTTTACCATAAGAACCAGGGAGGAGGGCGGTGAGGGAATCGTAAGCCCCGGGGAGTATGGGCAGCTGAATCTGGAGGCGGCCAGAAGCGGCTTTGTGGATCTGGTGGATGTGGAGCTTTTTCGCATGTCCCTGGGGCAGGCGGAGGAGGCGCTGAGAAAGCAGAGGAAGTGGGAGGCAGGAGAGCCGGAAAAGCTTCTCTGGCCGGAAAAGGCTTTCCAGGCTGGGGAAGCAAAAAAGGGAGCATTGCAGGAGGCGGAAGTGGCGGGCCTGGCCGAATTTTTACAGCGGGAGAAAGTGACGGAGCTTATCCGGAACTTACAGCAGGCCGGCGTTTGGGTCATTGGGTCCAGCCATGATTTTTGCGGGACGCCGGGGACAGAGCTTATGGTAAACAGTCTGCGGGCCATGCAGCTTTTGGGGGCAGATATGTGCAAGCTGGCGGTGATGCCTCAAAAGGAGGCGGATGTGGTAAAGCTTCTGGAGGTCACCTGGCAGATGAAGGAATGGTATGGGGATCGGCCCAGGATTACCATGTCCATGGGAAGCCTTGGGATTTTAAGCCGTCTGTCCGGTGAGCTGTTTGGCTCAGCGATGACCTTTGGTTCGGCGGGACGGGCTTCTGCGCCCGGACAGGTGGAGGCCGGCGCTCTGGCCGGATATCTGGATTTGCTGCATACAGAAGAAAAACAAGGGAAAGAGGAAGAGGGAAGGAGGCCTAAGGAGAGCAGGGGACACATTTTCCTCATTGGCTTTATGGGTACGGGGAAAAGCACGGTGGCCCATATGCTGCGGGAGAAGCTTGGGTGGGAGCAGGTAGAGATGGATGCCCGGCTGGAGGAGCAGGAGGGCCAGAGCATCGCTTCTATGTTTGAACAGTACGGGGAGGCGTATTTTCGGGACAAGGAGACCAGGCTTTTGTATTCCCTGGAGGGGCAGACGCCCAAAGTGGTTTCCTGCGGAGGCGGCGTAGTGACCCGGGAGGAAAACCGGGATTTTATGAAAAGGCAGGGAAGAATTGTCCTCCTGACGGCCACGCCAAAGACTATTCTTGCACGGGTTCAGGGAAGCCAGGAACGGCCCATTTTAAATGGAAATATGAATGTGGAATATATTGCCCAGCTTATGGAGAAGAGGCGGGAGAGCTATGAAGCGGCGGCTGATTTGGCGGTGTCTACGGATGGAAAGAGGGTGGAGGAGATCTGCCGGGAAATTCTTGCAGGGCTGAACGCTTTGGGAGGGAAGGAATAACCTGGTAGTAAGCAGAAAATCGCGGGAGCAGATATTTGATGAATGATCCCAAAATGGAAAACTTACTAAACCTGGCCCTGGAGGCTACTCCCAGGGAACGGGAGCAGTCCCTGAACCTGAATGTGGGCTTTGATGAGGAGGAGAATACCTGGGAGCTGGTGGTGAAATATCACGGAGATTTAAGCGGACTTCGAAAGCAGGGGATCCGGGTGGTAGAGCTGCAAAATGAATATGCCATTCTCACTGTGCCGGAGGCCCTGGTGGAAAGCGTGAGCCAGTGGAGTCAGATTGAATTTGTGGAAAAGCCTAAGCGGCTGTATTTTGCCCTGGATCAGGGCCGGGCGGCCTCCTGCGTCACCATGGTGCAGACAGGGCGGTTAAAGCTTTTTGGGAGGGGAATCCTGGTGGCCTGTCTGGACTCCGGGGTGGACTATGCCCATCCAGATTTTCGGAATGAGGACGGAAGCAGCCGGATTCTGTATTTGTGGGATCAGACTCTTTCGGGAAATCCTCCCAAAGGCTATGAGATTGGCACAGAGTTTACCAAGGAGCAGCTGGATGCCGCTCTTCTGAGAGAGGACCGGGAGGGGCAGCAGGCGTTGGTTCCCAGTGTGGATATCAGCGGTCATGGAACCGGGGTGCTGGGAATTGCCGCCGGCAACGGACGGGCCAGCAATGGGCGATACCGGGGGGTGGCTACGGAGAGCCGCCTTTTGGTGGTGAAGCTTGGCATGCCCAGGAGCAATTCCTTTCCCAGGACTACGGAGCTTATGCAGGCCGTGGATTACTGTGTTCAAAAGGCCATTGAGCTTCAGATGCCCCTGGCCGTGAATATCAGCTTTGGCAATACCTACGGCGCTCATGACGGCACCTCCCTTTTGGAGACCTATCTGACAGATATGGCCAATGTGTGGAAATCCGTATTTTGTATCGGTACCGGGAATGAGGGCTATGGGGACGGGCATACCAATGGTCGGTTGACCTCCTTTCAGGAAACACGGGTGGAGTTTGCCGTGAGTCCCTATGAGACGGTTTTGAATATTCAGCTCTGGAAATCTTATATTGATGTGGTGGAGGTTTATCTCATACATCCGGACGGGCGTATGGAAGGACCTTTGCGGGAAAGCTCCGGCGCTCAGCGGTTTGTCCTGGGTGGAACGGAGCTTTTGGTGTATTATGGGGAACCCACACCCTACAGCCAGAGCCAGGAAATTTATTTTGATTTCCTTCCCAGGGAGGATTATATAGACAGCGGCGTCTGGAGCATTGGACTGGTGGCCGGAAAGGTGGTCAACGGAGAATACCATATGTGGATGCCAAGTCAGGCGGCCCTGAACCGGGGCACCCGTTTTTTATATCCCACCCCTCAGTCCACCCTTACCATTCCCTCCACTGCCCGGAAAACCGTTGCCGTGGGCGCCTACGACAGCCGGAACTTAAGCTATGCGGATTTTTCCGGACGTGGGGAGCCCTTGGGAGAGGGAATCAGGCGACCGGATCTGGTGGCCCCCGGAGTAAGCATTATGGCTCCGGCCGTGGGAGGCGGGTATGCCCCTGTGACAGGCACCTCCTTTGCCACGCCCTTTGTCACCGGGGCGGCGGCTTTGCTTATGGGATGGGGAATCGTGGACGGAGAGGATCCTTTTTTGTACGGGGAGAAGGTGAAGGCGTACCTGCAGAGAGGGGCCAGGCCCCTGCCGGGGTTTGATGAGGGGTGGAATAGCCAGATTGGATATGGGGCGCTTTGTGTGAGGGATAGTTTGCCGGAGTAGGTTAGTATATTGGAGGGTAATTTGAAGCAATGAACTAAAGTGCAGGAGATTTGAAAGTTAAGATTTCTATTACACATTCAGGGATATTGCAGATACAGTCAGTAATATCCACTTAGAGGTAAAATGCAAACTGTATTTTAAATGTAGTTGTGTATGCATTATGAAAATGATATGATAGTAATAAGAAATACGGAGGATTGATTATGGGAAATATATATGATGGAGCATTTCGGACAATTTTAAATGATTGTCGAAAGATGATCATCCCAGTAATCAATGAGATTTTCAAGGAAGACTATACAGGAGATGAAATGATAAAGTTTCATCCCAATGAACATTTTATTGATAAACAAGATACAGAAAATAAGGAAAGAATATCAGATACTAATTTCATAATATATGGGAAGAAAAAGAAGAAATATTACCTGGAATGTGAGAGTAGTCTGCCGGATGGACGGATGACAATCAGATTGTTTGAATATGATGCTCAGATTGCGTTAGATGAAGGTGAAGTCACCAATGAAACATTGACAGTGACATTTCCCAATACAGCAGTCCTATATCTAAGGAATTATAAAAAGACACCTGATAAAATGCGGTATGTGATAAAAACGCCGGGTGGCACCGTAGAGTATGATGTGCCGATTATGAAGGTGCAGGAATATACTCTGGAAGATATTTTTTCAAAAGGCTTGTTACTGTTAATTCCGTTTTATATTTTTTCACATGAAAAGAACTTTGCGGTGTATAATAGTAATGAACAGAGATTAGCAGAGTTGAAGGCAGAGTACCAAAAGATATTGGAGAGACTTGATAAACTGGAGCAGGAAAGGATTATTGGGGCATTTGACAAACGTACCATTATAGAACTTTCTGGTGATGTAATCAGAGAAATCGCACAAAAGTATGAGAATGTGCAGAAAGGAATAGGTGGAATGATGAGCGGAGCGTTACTTGAGACAGAAGCGAGGACAATTTTAAATAGAGGGAAGGATGAAGCTAAAAAAGAGACAGCACTCAGAATGTTGCAGGATAGTGAATTATCAATTGATAAGATTGCAAAATATTCAGGGCTTGATATTTCAGAAGTAGAGTTGCTTGCAGGGCTTCAGAGAGTATAAAAGGAGTGTAGATATAGTATTTAATTTGTGGATACAGAAGGAGAGAAAGGTGTTAATTAGTATTTAACTCCTCGTAGTGTTCCGCAATACAGGGGGATTATGCGGTTTTTTTTAAAATAAAAATACATGCTTAAAGGAGAAAAAGGCAAGAAATAGCATTATATCCAGAGTGAGCCAGGATACAGCAGAAAATAGAGCCCGTTTTGAGATACAGAATCCCCAGTATAATCCCGCAGACAAGGGTAGACAGGGTCTGGACCATATTAAAGTGCAGGACTGCAAAAAGCATGGAAGAGATCAGCAGTCCTAAAAGAGGGCCATAAGTACGGCTAAGCCCGCCTAGCACAAAGCCCCGCATAAGGATTTCCTCTATGAGGGGAGCAAGGATGCACACCTGTATAAGCCCGGCTGCCGGTGATTGACGCAGGCTTTCCAGGGCATCCAGGTAATTCTGCTGGCTCTTTGGGAAGGCGCTCTCCAGAAGAGGGTCCAGGCCTTTGTCTAAAAGGAGGTAAAACAAAAGGGAGCAACCCAGGGCGGAGAGGACTCCTCTTGGCGTAATATTTGAATAAAAGCCTATATGAAAGCCGGTTTTTCTAAGGAGAACGAGAAAACCGGCAATGCAGAGGCTTATGGTAATCACATGGAGGAGATCCGCATAAGTGGGTGCTATTGTTCGCCAGATTGCCACATCTAAGAGCGTATAAAAAAGCATGACGCCAAAATAAAAAACTACCCATAAAATCGCTTTTCCTATTTTCAAGTCATGCTTTTCCATACAAAATCTCCCGGTATGAGACAAAAAACTAATTTTCCAGGGCTTATCCGGCCAGGCTCTTTACTTCGTCGGAAACCACTGCAAAGCCCTTTCCGGCTGCGCCGGCCCGGGCGGCCTCCACGGAAGCGTTCAGCGCCAGGACATTGGTCTGAAGAGCAATATCCTCAATGGTTTTCCGCAGACAGTCGCAGACATGATGAATGGTCTGGGCAATCAGGCCGATTTCATCGGCTCTTTCATAAAAGGGCTCCAATTCCCGGTCAACGGAGAGCTCCAGATTGCCCAGGCGGCGGATAGAGCTTTCCATGACCATCAGCTCCCGCCCCTCGCGGTACAGGATCAGCAGTGTGGCAAGGATAATAAACACGGTCACCACTGCACATAAAATGCCCACCGTAATGCGCACAGTGGTTACCTCTGCATAAACCTCTGATGCATTGTCACGGACCATGAAAACCCAGTTTCGATCCTTCAAATATTTGTACACCACCAGCTGATTGACACCATTTTCATCCCGATAAGAATAGGTGCCGGCTTTTGTGCTGCCATCTGCCTTGATGCGCTGAAGAATTTCCAGATATCCCTTATCAGTGGTCTGGGTATTCAGCAGGGCATCGTCCTCATGGTACAAATACATACCTGTATCCACATTTAAAAACACATATTCGCTGTGGGGAAGCCCCTCAATGTCAAGACCCAGCAGTACATCCATTAACTGGCTGGCGTAAACGCCGGCGCCCACAAAGCCAAGGCATTTTTGCCCCTCATAAATGGGATAGTACATGGAAAGGATCATGCTTCCCGTTCCCGGAGACTTCATAATTCCCAGATTGGTCAGCTGAGGCTGAGCCAGAATGGTATTGCGAAACTCCTCCAGGGACTCCCCGGTTCGGGTGGTCATTCCAATGGCGCCCTGGGAGGTGTGGGTCAGAATGTAGGTTTCGGGAGTACCAATATATAAACCCTCAAAGACGCCCTTGACAGAAGCAAAGTCCTCTGTATATTGCTGGCCTCTTTGCAGCAAAGCCGGATCCTCCGGGCTGGCCAGGAGATCGCGAACCTCGCAGCCCAGGGCAAAGGCTGTCATATACTCCTCTGCGGAAGCCACATAGTCGTTGATAATGGAGGCTCTGGATTCTACGGCGTCAGTCATCTGATTGGTAATATTGTTTTCCACCATAGAGACCACGCGATTGGATACAACAAACCAGAGCAGCAGCATGCCTATGATGGTAATTGCCGTGGTGATAATACCAATACGTGTAGCAAGCTTTTGATTTACTAGAAACTTCATAGAAAATTCCCCATGCAACAAATATGAAATTATAGATAATTTTAGCATAAACATGCAGACGTTTCAAGTGTGGCAAGGGCGAAAAAGTTAGTTGAAACTCCGGTGGGCGGGGTGTATAATACACATCATGGACAGAGGAAAAACAGGACCCCTTTTGTCCAGGGAATCTAAGATTGTTTACAGGGAATGGAGGGAGAGAAAATGGGAGTTGTAGTGGGTGGAATACGGATTGTTTTGGGAATTGCCCTTGTGGCCGCAGGCATCTTTCTGATGATAGTAAAGGCCGGTGGTTTTGGCGGATTTCTCTGCGGGATTGGCATTATAATTGCGGGAAATATCAAGGGCTTTGACACGGTAGCTGCCTTTTTTGGAGTGGAGAGCAGCACCTTTGATATGCTGTTTACCCTGTGTCTTTTGGGGGCTGGGATTATTTCCCTTATTGGCATGGGATTCCTAGGCAATATTTTAGGAGGGGTGGGAATGATTTTTCTGGGGATCCTCACCACCAACCTGTTTTCAGGAGAGCAGCTGCAGCCGGCCTTTGACGTATTGTCTCACGCGCTTACGGTTCTTGGGATCCCTCTCTTTTTGATTGCTCTATTGATAGTTTTGTTTACCAGGCTGTAGGAGGTAGGAAATATGGCGCTTGTGAATATGGATTTCTTTTCTTATTATCTGGGAATGGATACACCTCTTACGGTGCTTCTGCCGGAGCGGCGGGGGAGGAAGCCGGAGCCTATGCCGGACAAGAAATATCCGGTTTTGTATTTGCTCCACGGACACGGAGACGATCATACAGCCTGGATACGCAAGAGTAACGTGGAGCTTTTAACCAGAGATCATGATATTCTTGTGGTTATGCCCATGGGTCACCGGGGCTTTTATGTGGATGGAAAATCTACCCTCGCCTATTTCAGCTATCTCACAAAGGAGCTGCCTGTGGTGGTGGAAAACCTGTTTCCGGCCTCCGGAAGGCGGGAGGACACCTATATTTGTGGCCTGTCTATGGGAGGGTACGGGGCCCTGGAGCTTGCCATGAATTGTCCGCAGATCTACGGGCACGCGGCCAGTATGTCCGGAGCCCTGGAGCCCTATGAGGCTCTGGGACGGGTTAATGACGTCTTTTCGGCCCCGGATTTTCTGGAGAATCTGGATCGGATTTTTGGCAGTGAGGAGGCGTTTTTCGGCTCCCGGTGGGATCTGCGCTTTTTGGCCAAGAAGCTGGAGAAAAGACAGGATGTGGCGCCGCCGCAGATGTACCTTTGCTGTGGGACCGAGGATCCCCTTTATCCCATACATGAGAAAATGAAAAGCTTCTTTCAGGAAAAGACCAGGCTTTCCATGGGATTTGATGAGCGGCCCGGGGGGCATAGCTGGGAATTTTGGAATGAGGAGCTTGCCCTGATTCTGGAATTTTTCGGACTGATCCCTTCAAGGGAGGCGTAAGCGTGGAAGCCTAAGATTCCAGGGTAAGTCGTAACTGGTCGATGCCCAGAAAGCTGCGGATGCAGACGCAGGCGGCGCCCAGGAGAATGGAGGTGTCCTGCAGGCCGGAGGGGACCAGATGGCAATGGCGTCCCATACGGTTTTGCAGGCGCTCCTGTATATGGGTGAGCACCTGGGGAAAATAGGTGGTAAAGGAGCTGTTGATCACAATCATATCCGGATTTACGGAGTTCAGAATATTGTTGATGCCTATGGACATATAAAGGACAAAGTCCTCCAGCAGGGAGAGAGCTTTGGGCTCCTGGCGGCTGCAGGCCTCCACAAAGGTGTCTATATTCTGGGCTTTTCCGGTCTGAAGGGCATATTGCCCCAGAATGGCCCGCTCCGAGGCATATTGCTCCAGGCAGCCCTGGTTGCCGCAGGGGCAGGGGCGGCCGTTTACTTCAATAATGGTGTGGCCGAACTCTCCGGCATTCCCGTTAAAGCCCGTGTAAAGCTTATTCTCAATAATCATGCCAGTACCGATCCCGGCATGGATGCTGATGCCCACCAGGTTGGGGACGTGGTAGCAGAAGGTGTGTTCTCCTATGGCGGACAGATTGGCTTCGTTTTCCAGATAGACGGGAACCTGAAATGCTTCCTCCAGAGCCTGGCAGAAGGGCAGCTGTTCATAGGGAGTGTAGGGGCTGAAGGTCACCTGATTCTTATGGACAGATCCGTGAATCCCCAGGCCCAGGCCCACCAGCCCGAAGGGCGTTTCCGGAAGTGACGCTGTCATATCCCGGACAATGGAGAGAAGGAGAGGCAGAATTTCCTCCCGTCCCGCCTGATTGGGGTAAAGCTTGAGACGGCAGTTCTGTCCCCGGAGGTTGCAGGTCATGGCAGAGATGACGCTGGCGTTTACGTCTATGGAGAGCACATAGCCGCAGGTTTCCCGAAAGGAGAGGAGAATGGGCTTGCGTCCCATAGAGGTGTCATCGCTTCCGATTTCCACAATAAGCTTTTGCTCCAGCAGCTCTTGAACAATGGCGGACACCGTAGCCTTGGAGAGCCCGGAGCTCTTAGCCAGGGCAGCCCGGGAAATGGGACCGTCCAGAAGAATGCGCTCCAGAATAAAATGGCTGTTTAAATCGCGAATGAGTTCCTTGCTTCCGATCATGAGAATTCCTCTTTTTAATGAAGCAAAAACCGGCTGAAAATCAGTTTGCAGGAAATTGCTTCCACTTAGTTTGTTCACTGTCCTATCTATATTATAATACAGAGATTTTCAGAAGTAAACAGAAAATAGGCTTGCAATTCCCTCTCTAGGGTGGTACTATAGGGTTAAGTTAGTTTTGTGACTGAACGAAGTGCAACACCTGCAACACTTCCCTTTAAAGGAGCCGGATTTTTTATGGGGAGGGAGAGGATTGCACAGGAGAAAAGGAGGATTTCATGGAGATCAAGGATGTGCGGGACGAGGCCTTTCGGCCTTACGGGAGAGTATTGGATGTGGAGGTGCCGGATTTGCTGGAGCGGCTTTCCGGGACGCCGATTCCAAAGGATGTAGTTTATGTGGCATCGGCTCCGGAGCTGGAGGCCTGCAAGGAGTACGCCATGCTTCGGGACGAGGTTTTCGGGGGACAGCCGTTGCAGCTGGGCTATTGCAACGGGAATAATCACAAATTGAACGCTGTGGAGTATCATCGCAGCTCGGAGATCAATATTCCCTTCCAGGGAGCCGTGTTGCTTTTGGGACGGCAGCAGGACGTAGGGGAGGATTTCACCTATGACACGGGGAAGCTTGAGGCCTTTGCCGTGCCGGCGGGCTGTGTGGTGGAGCTGTATGCCACAACCCTGCACTATGCCCCCTGCAACCTAAAGGAGGAGGGCTTCCAGGTGGTTATTGCCCTGCCAAAGGGAACCAATACAGAAGCGCCCCGGGTGGAGAACAAATGCAGAGAATCCCGTCTGATGATAGCCAACAACAAATGGCTCATTGCCCATGAGGAATCCGGGCTGGGAACAGAAGGCGCCTTTGTGGGCCTTGTTGGAGAAAATCTGACAGTATAGGGAGCGGAAACATTTTAGCGGGCAAATTGTTTTTGGGCGTATTTTAAGATTGTGAAAAAAGTAACAAAAAATAATCATACATAATGAAGGAGGAACAAGATCATGCAGAATATTCCTGAGGTAAAGGTGGGGATTGTGGCGGTTAGCCGGGATTGCTTTCCGGAGTCTCTGTCCGTAAACAGAAGAAAGGCGCTTATCAAGGCCTATGAGGACAAGTTTGGCGCAGGAGATATCTATGAATGTCCCATCTGCATCGTGGAGAGCGAGATTCATATGGTGCAGGCTCTGGAGGATGTAAAGAAGGCCGGATGTGACGCTCTGGTGGTTTATCTTGGAAACTTCGGACCGGAGATTTCCGAGACCCTGCTGGCCAAGCATTTTGATGGGCCGGTGATGTTTGTGGCGGCTGCCGAGGAGTCCGGGGATTCCCTGATTCAGGGCCGGGGCGACGCCTACTGCGGAATGTTAAATGCCAGCTATAACTTAAAGCTTCGCAATATCCGGGCTTACATTCCCGAGTATCCGGTGGGAACCGCAGAGGAGTGTGCGGAGATGATTCGCGAATTTCTGCCCATCGCCCGGGCGCTGGTGGGGCTGTCCAGCCTGAAGATCATAAGCTTTGGCCCCCGTCCCTTAAATTTCCTGGCCTGCAATGCGCCCATTAAGCAGCTGTATAATCTGGGTGTGGAGATTGAGGAGAACTCGGAGCTGGATCTTTTTGAGGCCTTCCACAAGCATGACGACGATCCCCGGATTCCCGATGTGGTAAAGGATATGGAGGCAGAGCTGGGTGAGGGCAACCAGAAGCCCCAGATTCTCTCTAAGCTTGCCCAGTATGAGCTGACCCTGCTGGATTGGGTGGAGGAGCACAAGGGCTATCGGAAGTATGTGACCATTGCAGGAAAATGCTGGCCAGCCTTCCAGACCCAGTTTGGCTTTGTGCCCTGCTATGTAAACAGCCGTCTGGCCGGACGGGGCATTCCCGTATCCTGTGAGGTGGATATTTACGGAGCTCTCAGCGAGTTTATCGGAACCTGCGTAAGCCAGGATGCGGTGACCCTGCTGGATATCAACAATACGGTTCCGGCCGATATTTACAATGAGGATATCAAGCCCAAGTATGCATATACCCAGAAGGATACCTTTATGGGCTTCCATTGCGGAAATACCTGCTCCCGGAAGTTAAACTCCTGCTCCATGAAGTACCAGCTGATTATGGCCAGAAGCCTGCCGGAGGAGGTAACCCAGGGAACCCTGGAGGGAGACATCGCTCCTGGTGAGATCACCTTCTACCGTCTCCAGAGCACGGCAGACTGCAAGCTTCGGGCTTACGTGGCCCAGGGAGAGGTGCTGCCTGTGGCTACCCGTTCCTTTGGCTCCATCGGAATCTTTGCCATTCCGGAGATGGGACGCTTCTACCGCCATGTGCTGATCGAGGGCAATTATCCCCATCACGGCGCCGTGGCCTTCGGACACTATGGAAAGGCACTTTACGAGGTATTCAAGTATCTGGGCGTGGAGCCGGAGGAAATCGGCTTTAACCAGCCCAAGAGCATGCGCTACAAGACGGAAAATCCCTTTGCATAAAAAACAACCTTGCGTGAAATCCTTCCGGACCTAAGGTGGCGGAAGGATTTCACGTAGTGGTACTTTCAATTTAGTAGTAGGAGAAGAGTATGTTATACATTGGCATTGATTTGGGGACCTCTGCGGTCAAGCTGCTCCTGATGAACGGGGCGGGAGGCATTGAGAAGATCGTGTCCCGGGAGTATCCCCTTTACTTTCCGGAGCCGGGCTGGTCGGAGCAGGATCCCCGGGACTGGTATACACAGACCATTGAGGGCTTAAAGGAGCTTTTGGCTGACTGTGATAAGAGTCAAGTGGCCGGCATAAGCTTTGGAGGCCAGATGCATGGGCTGGTGATTCTGGATGACAGGGATGAGGTGATTCGCCCGGCCATTCTCTGGAATGACGGACGGACCGGCCGGGAGACGGATTATCTCAATCAGGTTATCGGCAAGGAGAAATTGTCCCAGTACACGGCTAATATTGCCTTTGCCGGGTTTACCGCGCCCAAGCTACTCTGGGTAAAGGAGCACGAGCCGGAGAACTTTGCCCGTATTGAGAAGATTATGCTGCCCAAGGATTATCTGGCCTACTGCCTGTCGGGGACCTTCTGCACGGATGTGTCCGATGCCTCCGGCATGCTACTCTTTGATGTGGAGCATAAATGCTGGTCCAGGGAAATGATGGAGATCTGCGGGGTAAAGGAATCTCAGCTGGCCCGGATTTTTGAGAGCTATGAGGCGGTTGGAACCTTAAAGCCTGAATTGTCCAGGGAGCTGGGCCTTTCGGAGACGGTGAAAATCGTAGCCGGCGCCGGGGATAACGCGGCGGCTGCCGTGGGAACCGGCACGGTGGGAGACGGCAGCTGCAATATTTCTCTGGGAACCTCGGGAACCATCTTTATCTCCAGCGAAAAATTTGGGGTGGATCAGAATAACGCCCTCCATGCCTTTGCCCATGCGGACGGACATTTTCATCTCATGGGCTGCATGCTCAGCGCGGCTTCCTGCAATAAGTGGTGGATGGAGGAGATCCTGAAAACCGGGGAATATGGAAAGGAGCAGGAGGGAATCAAAAAGCTTGGAAGCAACCAGGTGTATTTTCTTCCCTACCTGATGGGAGAGCGAAGCCCTCACAACAATCCCAATGCCAGAGGCACCTTTATTGGCATGACCATGGATACCACCCGGGAGGACATGACCCAGGCCGTTTTAGAGGGCGTGGCCTTTGCCCTGCGGGATTCCTTTGAGGTGGCAAAATCCCTGGGGATCTCCATAGAGCGGACGAAAATCTGTGGCGGTGGAGCCAAGAGCCCTCTGTGGAGACAGATGATCGCAGATATTCTGAATATCAAGGTGGATATTCCCAAGAGCGAGGAGGGACCGGCCATGGGCGGCGCCATGCTGGCGGCGGTGGCCTGCGGGGAATATGGAAGCGTAGAGGAAGCGGCAGCCCGGATCGTGGAGATTGTGGATACGGTGGAGCCTATTCCGGAGAATGCGGCCCGGTATGAAGAGCGGTATCAGAAATTCCGCCAGATTTATCCCACGGTGAAAGGCTTGTTTGAGGTACTGCAGGGATAATTTGACGAAGGAACGTTCGATGAATGCTTTTTAAAATAATATCCTCCACCCACAGAGGCCTGAGAGCTTCTGTGGGCGGAGGATATTTTTGTTTTAAAAATAGGGGGAAATCTTGCCTAGGAAAGAGGATTCAGCTGGGTATCCGGCTCTTCTTCCTCCGGCATATAGGGGGCGAAGATCTTCACAAACATGCGGCAGTTGATCCAGGCGATCCCTGCGATGCCCAGAAACAGCCATAAAGGCATGGTGAGAAGGAAATGGTAGGGGGAGATAAAAAGCAGTAAAAGGGGCACCAGGTTGAGTACCACGATTAAAAGGGTGTAGGGCAGGCGGGACAGGGCCATGAGAAAGGCATTTTTCATGGTGTTTTTTACACTGTTCTCAAACTGGGCCAGCACCGGGAAGGTGTAGGAAAACAGAATGAGATAGAAAAGAATCAGCACCAGAAATAGCCCCATCAGGATTTGTCCAAAGGTGCCGGGGATGGCGCTGCTGACCCGAATATCCACAAACAGGAGCAGACCCAGGGCCAGGAAGATCAGAGTCAGACAGACACCCTGACGGAGATTCTGCCGAAAGGAGTGGAAGAACATGCTCCAGGTATAGGAATCCTCCTTACGCACGATTTTTAACAGGGCATAGTAGAGGGCCGAGGTGGAGGGGCCGATGGTTACAATGGGAATGCAGCAGATAATCCACAGGACATTGAGAATTAAGAGATCCGCCACACGGCCCATAAAGGTGAAAAATGCGTTGTCCATATTAAAAAAGCGATCCATAGTATCAATCCTTTCCATATTAAAAAATGCCAGGTTGCATATAATTTTTAAGTATAACGGAAATGCAGGAAAAAAGCAAACATTCCGGAATGTTTCGGCAGATTGTCCAGAAAAGGCAGGGGTTTCCCGGCACTTCGCCGGAAAAGGGAAATGTCCCCTAGAAAGTCGGCGTTTCTCACAAAGGATTTCCGGAAAGTTTGGGGAATCAGGCTATGGCAAAAGACAGGGATTTCCGGTATACTAAGTCCATAAAATAAAACAGTCGGGAGGACAAAGAAATGGCCAGTTTATCTTTAAAAAATATTTGCAAAGTATATCCTAACGGATTTGAGGCTGTAAAGGATTTCAATATGGAAATCGCGGACAAGGAGTTTATCATCTTTGTAGGCCCCTCCGGATGCGGAAAATCCACCACCCTTCGTATGATTGCAGGTCTGGAGGAGATTTCTTCTGGTGAGCTGCGCATCGGGGATCGCCTGGTAAACGATGTGGAGCCTAAAGACCGTGATATCGCCATGGTATTCCAGAACTACGCGCTGTATCCCCATATGACCGTTAAGGACAATATGGCCTTTGGTCTGAAGCTGCGCAAGGTTCCCAAGGCTGAGATTGACAAGATGGTAAATGAGGCAGCCAAGATTCTGGATCTGGAGAAGCTTCTGGATCGGAAGCCGAAGCAGCTGTCCGGTGGTCAGAGACAGCGTGTGGCTATGGGCCGTGCTATCGTACGTAACC
>CANPIM010000015.1 GCA_947574135.1 uncultured Lachnospiraceae bacterium | reverse complement strand
AGTATCAGAAATGCCGTTACATGGCGTTTCAGCCTACATTGAGTGAGGAAAATAACCCATATATAAGGCAGTTTTTAGAGAAAGAATTGCAGGCAGATGCGGATGATAAGTAAGCAGGATGTAATTATCTCCTCCCACAACCCTCTTGCGCATCCACACACAAAAGTGTAAAATAGATAAAACAAAAAATACACAAAAGCCCAAAGGGCTTCAGGAGGACCCCCTATGATATCAGAAAAAAACTACCGTCTGGGCAGCAAGAGCTCCATTATCCGTGAAATATTTTCCTTTGGACAGATGCGAAAGGCCCAGGTGGGGGCGGATAAGGTTTACGATTTCAGCCTGGGAAATCCCAGCATACCGGCTCCGGACAGCGTCCGAAGGGCGATTCTCGATGTGATAGAGAACCAGCCGGAGACAATTCATGCATATACCGCGGCCCCGGGAGACCTGGGAGTGCGGGACACCATTGCAAAATCTCTGAACCGCCGGTTTGGGGAGGAATTTACAGGGGCCAATATTTTTATGACCTGCGGGGCAGCGGCCTCCTTAAATATCTGTATTAACGCCCTGGCCAATGAGGGAGACGAGTTTATCACCTTTGCCCCCTTCTTTCCGGAATATCGCTGCTGGGTAGAGGGGGCAGGAGCCACTCTTCGGGTTGCCCGGCCGGAGGCGTCAAGCTTTCAGATTGACTTTGCGGATTTTAAGAGACTGCTCAGCCCAAGGACCAAGGCTGTGATTGTAAATTCCCCCAATAACCCCTCCGGTGTGGTGTATTCGGAGGAGACTATTATCCGTCTTACAGAGATGCTTAGGGAAAAATCCCGGGAAAATGGGAGCCCCATTTATCTTATCACGGATGAGCCCTACCGGGAGATTGTCTACGATGGGTGTCAGGTGCCCTTTGTGACCAAATATTACAGAGACACCCTGGTGTGCTATTCCTACAGCAAGTCCTTATCCCTGCCGGGAGAGCGCATCGGCTATATTGCCCTGCCGGGGCGGGTGGAGGACTACGACCGGCTTATGGCGGCTGTGGCGGGAGCGGCCCGGGTGCTGGGCTTTGTGTGCGCGCCCAGTCTGTTTCAGCAGGTGATCGCCCGGTGCGTGGAGGACACAGGGGATATCAATGCCTATAAGCGGAACCGGGATCTTCTGTATGAGGGACTTACCAGGCTTGGCTATACCTGTATTATGCCTCAGGGAGCCTTTTATCTCTTTGTGCAGGCCATGGAGGAGGATGCGGCTGCCTTTTGCGAGAGGGCGAAGAAATACGATCTGCTGCTGGTGCCCAGCGATGATTTCGGTTGTCCGGGGTATGTGCGGATCGCCTACTGCGTGGCGGAGGAGACCATTGTAAACGCCATGCCTGCCTTTGAAAAGCTGGCCCGGGAATATGAAAGGTAAGGGATGGCCAGGAAAAGCTTTTAAGTGCTGCGCAGGGAGGCTTAGGCTATGAAATACGAGAATATGGAGCCCGCTGTGTTTCTGGAGCGGCCCAACCGGTTTATTGCCTGGGTAAAAACCCGGCGGGGAAAAGAAATCTGCCATGTAAAGAATACGGGCCGCTGCAGGGAGCTCTTGCTTCCCGGGGCTGCCCTCTATGTCCAGCGAAATGAGAATCCCAGCCGGAAAACCCCCCTGGACTTGATCGCGGTGAAAAAGGGAGAGCGGCTCATCAATATGGATTCCCAGGCGCCCAACCGGGTAGTGGAGGAGTGGCTTCGCCGGGGCGACTGGCCGCTGTGCCCAAAGGGAGCCCTTATTTGCCCGGAGCATACCTACAGGGATTCTCGGTTTGATTTTCTTATTCAGAAGGAGCAGAAAAAGATTCTTCTGGAGGTAAAGGGCGTGACTCTGGAGGAGGCGGGGATTGTCCGTTTTCCGGATGCGCCCACACTGCGGGGAGTAAAGCATATCCGGGAGCTGACGGACAGCCTTAAGGAGGGCTATGAGGCCTGTATTCTTTTTCTGGTGCAGATGCAGGACGTCCGATATCTGGAGCCCAATGATGTCACCCATAAAGAATTTGGAGACACGCTGCGAAAGGCCAAGGAGGCGGGAGTGCACATATTGGCCTATGACTGCCGGGTGGAGCCGGAGCTTTTGGAGCTTCGGGAGAGGGTGCCGGTTCGATTGTGAAAAGATATGAATGGCTGTAGGCTTTCTGCCTGCAGCTTTTTACAGTTCCTAATAATTTCTTAATATTTGCGCAGAAGGTTATGAAGAAAAAGAGAAGCCCCTGGCAATTTGGGGGAACCTGTGATAGACTAATACGGGAATAAAAAGCATGAAAAGGGGAGGGACCCATGGAGCTGACAGAGATCGTAGAGCCGCTTTTAAAATGGTATTATGGAAACGCCAGGAGTCTCCCCTGGAGAGAGGAGCCCACTCCCTACCGGGTGTGGGTTTCTGAGATTATGCTGCAGCAGACCCGGGTGGAGGCGGTGAAGCCTTATTTCGCCCGGTTCCTGCAGGAGCTGCCGGATATTTCTCATCTGGCCCGGGCCTCGGAGGATCAGATTTTAAAGCTCTGGGAGGGGCTGGGCTATTACAGCCGTGTGCGGAATATGCAGAAGGCCGCTCAGCTGATCTGTACGGAATACGGAGGGGAGATGCCGGCAGATTTTGAGAAAATACGGGCTCTGCCGGGGATTGGCAGCTATACGGCGGGAGCTATTGCCTCCATTGCCTTTGGAATTGCCAAGCCGGCTGTGGACGGAAATGTCCTGCGTGTTTTGTCCAGGCTCCTGGCAAGCTATGAGGATATTTTAAAGCAGTCGGTGAAAAAGCGCATGGAGGAACAGGTGGAAAAGGTGATCCCGAAAATCCGGCCGGGAGATTTTAATCAGTCTCTCATTGAGCTGGGAGCTCTGGTCTGTGTGCCCAATGGTCCGCCCAAATGCCAGGAGTGCCCTCTTTTGGGGCTGTGTCTTGCCCGAAAGAGGGGCATTCAACAGGAGCTGCCCCAAAAGACGCCTCCAAGAGCACGTAGGCTGGAAGATCGGACGGTTTTGGTGCTGGTGTCGGACAACAAAGCCATTTTGCGGAAGCGGCCGGCCAAGGGCCTTCTGGCAGGGCTTTACGAGCTGCCCAATGTGGAGGGAAAACTATCGGAAGAACAGGTCCTTTCCTATGTGCGGCAGCAGAGCCTCTCCCCTCTTCGTATCCGTCAGCTTCCGGAGGCCAAGCATGTGTTCAGCCATGTGGAATGGCACATGCTGGGGTATCTGGTGCGCATTGAGGAGCCGGAGATGACGCCTTTGCAGCAGCCGAAGGAGGAGCTTTTGTTTGTGGAGAAGGAGGAGATGGATCGAAAATTTTCCATTCCCTCGGCCTTTGGGGCATATGTAAGATATTTAAGGGAAACACTGTAAAAGGAGAGAAGCTATGGATGCAATCGTAATCGGCTCCGGCGTGGCTGGCGCTGTGGCGGCCAGATGTCTGGCGGAGGAGCAGGGAAAACAGGTGCTGGTTCTGGAGAAAAAGAACCACATTGGGGGAAACTGTTATGATGAGCGGGATGCCTGGGGAATCTTGATTCACAAATACGGGCCCCATATTTTTCATACCAGCGACCAGGAGGTCTATGCCTGGCTGTCCCGGTTTACGGACTGGTATGCCTTTGGACATGAGGTGGTGGCCCGGGTGGGGGATCAGCTGATTCCGGTGCCCTTTAACCTGAATACTCTGAAAATGGTCTATGGGGAGGAGCAGGGAGCAAGGCTTGAGAAAAAGCTTACGGGTACCTATGGGTCAGGAAGCCGGGTGCCTATCCTGGAGCTGCGCTCCTCCAGGGATCCGGAGATTCAGGCCATTGCGGATTATGTATATGAGAATATTTTTCTCCGCTATACCATGAAGCAGTGGGGACAGAAGCCGGAGGACATTGACCCGGCAGTGACAGGGCGGGTGCCGGTGGTGCTCTCCTATGACAACCGCTATTTTGGGGATAAATATCAGGGCATGCCCCTGGACGGCTATACCCCTATGTTTGAGAAAATCCTGGATCACCCCAATATTACGGTTCAGACAGGCACAGACGGCGCCCGGGCGCTTAACATTTCTCCGGAGGAGGGACAGGTGTATCTGGAGGGAAAGCCTTTTCCGGGAGTTGTAATCTACACGGGACCAGTGGATGAGCTTTTTGCCTGTCGCTATGGGCGGCTTCCCTACCGGAGCCTGCGGTTTGACTTTGAGCATTATGACAGACCGGATTATCAGGGCCACAGCGTGGTAAACTATACGGTGAGTGAGGATTTTACCAGGATTACGGAATTTAAGTATTTGACCGGGCAGCAGGCGGCGGACACCACCATTGTGAAGGAGTATCCCTTTGCCTACACAGGGGCCCAGGGGGAGATTCCCTATTATGCCATTCAGAATCCGGAGAATCAGGCCCTCTATGAAAGGTATGCGGCTCTGGCTGGAAAAGTAAAAAATTTCCATCTTCTTGGTCGGCTGGCGGAGTACAAATACTATAATATAGATGCTATGGCGGCCCGGGCTTTGCACCTGGCAAGGGGCCTTCAATAAGAAAATCATTTGGTGAAGCAGTATCACCGGTAGTATGAGGAGGACAACATGAAGCTTTTATCAATCGCAATTCCCTGCTATAACTCACAGGACTATATGAAAAACTGTGTGGAATCTCTGCTGCCCGGGGGCGACGAGGTGGAGATTATCATTGTAGACGACGGCTCCAAGGACAACACGGCGGCCATTGCGGACGAGTATGCAGCCCGCTATCCGGGCATTGTAAAGGCTGTGCATCAGGAGAACGGCGGCCACGGAGAGGCGGTCAACACCGGGCTTCGCAATGCCACAGGCCTGTACTTTAAGGTGGTGGACAGCGACGACTGGGTAAATCTGGAAGCATACAGGGAGATTTTAAAGGCCATTGAGGAATTGGCCGGTAGCTGTCAGACCGTGGATATGTTTATCAGCAATTTTGTCTATGAGAAGGAGGGACAGCGGCGGAAGAAGGTGATGCGCTACAGCAGCGCCTTTCCCCAGAACCAGGTATTTACCTGGAATGACGTGCGATTTCTCCACAAGGGACAGTATATTCTTATGCACTCGGTGATTTACCGGACCAAGCTTCTTCGGGAATGCGGGCTGGAGCTGCCCAAGCATACCTTTTATGTGGACAATATTTTTGTGTATTATCCCCTTCCCTATGTGAAGAATCTCTATTATCTCAATGTGAATTTTTACCGGTATTACATTGGACGGGCGGATCAGTCGGTCAATGAACAGGTGATGATAGGACGTTTGGATCAGCAGCTCAAGGTGAATGAGCTTATGATAGACTACTATAAGCTTTCCGATAAGAAGCTTATCCCCAGCCGGAAGCTGCGCCATTATATGAAGAATTATCTGGAAATCATTATGGTGGTCTCCTCCATCATTGCCATTCGCTCCGGCACCAGGGAGAACCTTCAGAAGAAATATGAGCTCTGGAAGTATTTAAAAAAGCGGGATTCCCGGGTGTACTATGAGCTGAAATGGGGGGTTTTGGGACGGACCATGAACCTGCCGGGACGGGGCGGGCGAAAGATCTCCGAGATGGCCTACAAGCTGGCCCAGAGGTTTGTGGGATTTAATTAGGACAAGAAAAAGGGGCTATCATTAACGATAGCCTCTTTTGTTATACAGCTTCTTTGTTATACAGCTTTTTTACTGTACAGCTTTTTAAACGGCAATCCGCTTTCTCTGCCGCCGGCTTCTCTCATGCATCCGCTCACGCAGAGCATTGTAATCCGTGTGGTATACGGCCTGGTCCATTATCACGCCCAGAAGAATGGCCCCGATGACGTCCACCATGGAGTGTTGCTTCAGGCATACGGTAGCCAGGACAATGCTGACCATCAACACCAGGGAGCCCCCCCGGATCCAGCGATTCCGGCCAAGGCTTTCGTTGTTTACAACCGCCATATGAGCTGCAATGGAATTGAATACGTGCAGACTGGGAAAGATATTGGTTGAGGTGTCAGCCTGGTACAAAAGCTGCACGCAGGCGGTAAAAATATTCTGCCGTTCAAATTCCGTCGGCCGCAGCAGGTGACCGTTGGGATAGATGGTGGATATGACGAGGAACAGGGTCATACCCGTGAATGCAAAAATTGTGTACTGATAAAACTGTTTCTTGCTTTTGAAAAATAGATACACGAATACAATGGGCACATAGAGAAACCACAAAAAGTAGGGGATGATGAAATATTCCACAAAGGGAATCATATCGTCAATGGCCACATGTATCACGTGGTAGGGCTGATTGGCCCGGCTCTCCAGCCACAGAAACCAGGGCATGTAAATAAACAGGTAGCCGGCAACCCAGATGTGCTTATGGGTACGGAAAAATTCTTTCATAGTAAATCTACTTCCTTTTTGCTGTCAATGATCCCGTTTTTTCCCTTGTATACACAGGGGATTTAGAACTATCCGGAGTATAGCACAAGGGATTTTAAAGTACAATGGGCTTTTTAATATTTTAAGAAATTTTTCAGAAATCATACCGGATTTCGTAAGTTCTCTCTTATTTTCCGGCAATTATTTTTAATTTCTCCGGAATACAGCAAATGGAAAGGCTGGTCTGGGCCTGACAGTATTCTCCGTCTGCGTGTACGGGCAGGGGAGCGGAGCTTTTCAGATGAATGACGGTGCCTGTATCTATGTGGATCCCCCGAAAATGGGTGTGGCGTCCAAAATAGGCAGTGGGGAGCATAAGGGAGAGAAAAAGCTTGTTCATGCGCTCCACCACGCAGAAATCCAGCCGTTTATCCGAGGGACTGGCCTTGGGGCAGAGTTTTAGGCCGCCCCCTTCGTAGGGACAATTCAGGACAGAGATAAAAAAGGTCTTGGGAAAGGTCTTTTTCAGGGAGGAATCCACGGTCATATGGATGGGATGCGCCTTGAGGAGAAGCATCTGGTGCAGGGCGATTCCCACATAGGTAAGCTTTCCCAGGCCCACCCGGTTTAACACATGCTTGATCCGGGAGCGAAAGGCCTCCCGGCAGACGGCGGCGTCAAAGCCCATGCCGCAGCTGACGGCAAAGAGCCGGGTTTTATTGCCGTACTCCATCTGCCCCAGATCGATGCGCCGGTAATAGGTGGGATGAAGAATATTGTGCAGAGCTGCCAGAGGCTCCCAGGGAAGCCCCAGGCTTCTGGCAAAATCATTGCTGGAGCCGGTGGGAATGTAGGCAAAGGTAATGCGCTCAAAATCCCGGATGCCGTTGATCACCTCATTGATGGTGCCGTCCCCTCCCACGGCCACAAGGGTATGGCGGCCCGGCCTGCGGGTGATATCTGCGGCCAGGGTGGTGGCATGGGAGGGACCGGAGGTGAAAAATACCCGGTACTCCATGGAAAGCCGCTCCAGCTCCTCCTCTACCTGCTGCCAGACCCGACGCCCCCGCCCGGAGCGGGAGCTTGGATTCACAATAAAATAGTACATGAAAAGGTCCCCTCATTTGAAAAGTGCCCTTTGACAGGGCTTGCATTTTTTGTAATAATTCTGTAACAATTATACCATTTACGGGAAAAAAGTACAAGAAAAATATCTGCCCCCTCCTTCATTGACGGATGCCGGCTTTTCGTGTAGAATAAACAGAAAAGAAAGTGGGGCAGTCTAACCCTTCCGGCGGCACAGCATGTAAAAGGCAGGAAGGAGTCACAACACAGAGAGGTTTTTATATGAAAAAAGCAGTGATAATCGGCGCGGGGCCGGCCGGGATAACGGCCGCCTACGAGCTTTTGAAGCGTTCCGGGGAGTATGAGGTTTTGATTCTGGAGGAGAGCCAGGAGATTGGCGGGATTTCCCGGACAGTCCGCTATGCGGGCAACCGGATGGATATCGGCGGGCACCGGTTCTTTTCCAAGGATGACAGGGTGACCCGCTGGTGGGATGAGATCATGCCCCGACAGGGCGCTCCCTCCTACGATGATAAGGTGCTGGGCCGGAAGGTTCCCCTGAAAAAGGGAGGACCTGACCCGGAGCAGGAGGATCGGGTTATGCTAACCCGAAACCGGGTGTCACGGATTTATTATAAGAAGAAATTCTTTGAGTATCCCATTAGCGGAAAGATTATATTTCAGCTGGACTTTTTGACGCTGCTGTCTGCAGGCTTTAGCTATCTGGCCTCGGTGGTCCACAAAAAGCCGGAGGATTCACTGGAAAATTTTTACATTAACAGCTTCGGACGCAAGCTCTATTCCATGTTTTTCGAGGGCTATACAGAGAAGCTCTGGGGCCGCCATCCCAGCCAGATCGCGGCGGACTGGGGGGCTCAGCGCACCAAGGGACTGTCCATTATGGGGATTCTAAAGGATATGGCTTCCAAGGCCCTTCCGGGGAAGAAGGACAGGCATAAGGTGCAGACCTCCCTTATCGAGGAATTCCAGTATCCCAAGTACGGCCCGGGCCAGCTGTGGGAGACGGCGGCGGCCGAGGTGGAGAACATGGGGGGAGAGATTCGAAGGGGCTGCCGGGTGACGGGTGTTTGCACGGCGGATAATCGAATCACAGCCGTGAAATATGAGAAGGACGGCCAGACCTACACGGTGGAGGGAGACGCCTTTTTCTCCTCCATGCCCTTAAAGGATCTGGTAGCCGGTATGCCGGATGTGCCGGAAAAGGAGGCCCGGATCGCGGCAGGACTTCCCTACCGGGATTTTGTTACCGTGGGGCTTTTGGTCAATAAGCTTAACCTGAAAAATGAGACGACGTTAAAAACCTTGCATCACATTGTGCCGGATTGCTGGATCTATGTGCAGGACGTGGGGGTAAAGCTTGGGAGAATCCAGGTGTTCAACAACTGGTCCCCCTATCTGGTAAAGGATCCGGAGCACACGGTTTGGATTGGACTGGAATATTTCTGCGACGAGGGGGATAAATACTGGAAGCTGAGCCAGGAGAAATGGGTGAAGCTTGGGACTCACGAGCTCATTAAAATGGGAGTGATCTCTGACGAGAGTCAGGTGCTGGACGCTCACCGGGAGCGGGTGAAAAAGGCTTATCCGGCCTATTTCGACACCTATGGAGAGATTGACACCCTGATTGCTTATCTGAATCGGTTTGAGAACCTTTTCTGCGTGGGCCGGAACGGGCAACACCGCTACAACAATATGGACCATTCCATGGCCACCTCCTTTGAGGCGGTGGATAATCTCTTAAAGGGGAAGAAGGAGAAGGAAAATATTTGGAGCGTGAATACGGAGAAGGAGTATCATGAGGTAAAAAGCGGGAAGTAGGGACAAATGCATTGGCGGGCTGCGCCGGAAAGGAGCTGTGATTGATGCGGCATACCAAAGAATTGTTTAGTCTGGAGGGGAAAATCGCTATTGTCACCGGTGGACGGGGGCTTTATGGAGCGTCCATCTCCCTGGGCCTTTGTGAGATGGGGGCAACGGTTGTCATTGCCTCCCGTAGCGGGGAAAAATGTGAGGAGTATGCCAGGACTCTGCGGGATCAGGGATATGAAGCCATAGGCCTGTCTCTGGATCTTGGCGATGATGATTCCATTAAGGCCCTGGCCAAAGAGGTGTATGATCGGTATGGGAAGATCGATATTCTGGTGAACAATGCTGTGGACCGCCGAAATATGACCTCCCTTTCTGAGGCCACCCGGCAGAAGCTTCAGGATTCTGCCAGCACCAACCTGAATGGCCAGATTTTGCTGAGCCAGGCGGTGCTGGAGTATATGATTCCCGAAGAAAGGGGCAGCATTATCAATATCAGCTCCATGCGGGGGCTGGATTGTCCCCACTTTCCCTTCTATCCGGAAGCCTGGGGAGATCAGCCCGTGAATTATACCACGGAGAAATGGGCTATGGTTGGGCTGACCAAATATATGGCGGGCCGCTACGGAAAGCATCATATCCGGGTCAACTGCATTGCCCCGGGAGGCTTTGATCCGGGCCTGAAGGATTCGGAAAAGAGCGGGTTTGTGGAAACCTATATAGCAAATACCCCCTTAGGATGCTGGGCCAATGAGGACGACATCAAAGGGCCGGTTGCCTTCCTGGCCTCAGATGCCGCCAATTATATTACCGGGGCCACCTTGGTGATGGATGGCGGGTGGACGATCTGGTAGGATTTGCTGTAAAATTCAACGGAAAAATTTAGAACACAGAACGAAAAATTGCAGCTTTTAGTCCGCCTCACTTTCCAGAGAAGCAGAACCGGGAAACACAGCCCGACATAAAAGGGGTAGCAGGAGCGCCTCCGCAAGAGAGGCCACAAAAAGCCCTGCCAGAGAGCTGAGAGCCCGCAGATCCTCATAAGAGAGGGAGGAGCTTACGAGTGCCTGGAGCTGCCTTGCCTTTCCGGAAAAGAGCTCTGTCCAGAATTCGAAATCAGACCAGGCGGTGGGTACATAGTCGTCGGAGAAATGGAGACAGCCAAGGAGAATCAGGCAAACCCCGGCAAATCCCAAAACCGGAAGCAGATAGGGAAGGAGCTGCGAGACAAAGGGCATCCAGGAACGCTTGGAAAGCCGGGATTTCAGCAGCAATCCTCCCTGGGCCGCCAGCCTGAGCAGATAGTATAGAAAGGGCCAGGCCGGCAGCCAGAGAAATATACTGCCAAGGCCCATATAGAGATTTCCTTCTGAGAGGACAGGAATCTCCCCGGAAAGCAGGCCGCTCAGCTGTTGGCGTACCACGGACAGAGGCAGCCCTGGGGCATGGGCCAGCAGATTTGGATAGCCGGCCTCCCCAGGACCTTGTATAAGACACAGCTCCTCCCCGATGTCCAGGATTCCCCGGATAAAATAGGGGGTTTCCTCATAATACAGGGTTTCCCCCAGGACTTCCCGGGAGGAGTAGAGGGTCTCTGCGGTTTTGCGGCTGACGGCGCAGCCCCGGGAATCGTCGGGAGAGGGCAGGCTTCCCAGCATCAGAGTGTCCGGCAGGATTAGATCCATATTTCCGGCGGCCTCTATGAGACACACAGAGGCGTTTCGGTTTAAGGATGAGTTAGTTATAACTACCTCCTGGGAGCTGCGAAACAGGGTCAGATCCCTGAGCTCTGCCTTGTCCTTCCGCGCTTCCGGGTTCCCGGAAGAAGAGACATGAGGGCTTTGGGGCAGGCCGCTCCAGAAGCTTTTCAGTTCCTCCCTGGTCACAGGAACCTCCAGCTCGTAGAAGCCAAATTGATCCCCGGTGAGATGTAAAATATGATAAAAATGCATGCTCAGTCCCCAGAGAATCCCCCAGAGGGCAGAGAGTAGAAGTAGTCTTTGAAGGGGCTTTAATCGTTTAACCGTACCCGATCACCTTCTTTCACATATTTGTTGGACTGGGTAATGATTTTTGCCTCCCGTCCCAGACTGGTCTGGATGGCGGCGTTTTGCATATCCTTTTCCAGCAGATTCACATCCACCCGCACGGCCGTGTAGGATTCTCCCAGAATGCCGGAGCGAACCTCAGCTACCAGCACATAGACGCTGCCATTGCCCTCATACAGGGCGGACAGCGGGATGACCTGCTCATAGGTGGAGTTGGAAATCTGGTTGAAAGCATAGGAAAAGGGGGTGCCGGCCAGGGAGTTGGGATGGTCTACCGGGGCATACCAAAAAAGACTGCCCTGTCCGTCTGCCTCCAGGCGTTCCACGGTGAGGATTACAGGCTTTGCGCTGCCGGAGAACAGGACCTCCACCTCATCTCCTGCCGATAGGCGGCCGATTTCCTCAGCCGGGATAAGACCACAGGCCTCCAGCTCCCGGGAGGCCAGGATAATGGGCTCCGTGCCTGTGGTCAGAGCGCCTTCTGAGACGCCCACAGATTCCAGAATCCCCGTGGTTTTGGCTGTGACCAGGCCGCCTGCATTTTGCAGATTCTCAAGCACTGCAAGATCCTCCTGAAGCTCCTCTAAATCCAGCTCCATTCCCCGGACGCTCAGCCGGGAGCTCTGGGCCTGAACAGCCTCGTTGCTCTGAGCATTGGCTTCCTCCTCCTCAGCCAGCCGATAGCTTTTCTTGGCCTGATCATAGGCCTCCTGGGCAGCATCCAGCTGGGACTGAGCCAGGTCTACCTGCTGTTGTAGCTCCTGCTTTTTCTCTTCTATCTCATCCGGGGTCAGCTCTCCCGGAATGCTGGTGGCTGTCCGGGGAACAGAGCGGGGAATCACATAGGGGGAGAGAGCCGTGGGCAGCCTCAGAGGTAGAGCAGAGCAGCCCCCTTGGGAAGTGTCTCCGCCAGCGGAAGGTTCCTGCGGCAGAGCAGAGGAGCCCCCTATGGAGGCATCTTCTCCGGCGGAAGGCCTCAGAGGCAGAGCGGAGGAGCCCCCTAAGGAAGCATCCCCACCGGCAGAAGGTTTCTGTGGCAGAGCAGAGTCATCCTCGTGGGAAGCATCTTCTCCGGCGAAAGGCCCCAGAGGCAGAGCGGAGGAGCCCCCCAAGGAAGCATCCCCACCGGCGGAAGGTTTCTGTGGCAGAGTAGAGTCATCCTCTTTGGAAGTATCCCCACCAGCGGGCGGCATCAGAGGCAGAGCAGAGGAGCCCCCTTCAGAAACATCCCCACCAGCGGGCGGCATCTGAGGCGGCGAAGAGTTATCCCCTTGGGAAGTATCCTCACCGGCGGAAGGCCCCAGAGGCAGGGAGGAAGCGCCGCCCTCAGATTCGCCTTCTCCGGTTGTCGGCCCCAGAGGCGGCGAAGAGTTATCCCCTTGGGAGGCATCCCCACCGGCGGACGGCTCCTGCGGCCCGGGCGGAGCATCTTCCCCTGGCTTAAATACCTTTGGCGGATTGTCCAGAAAGCTCTGATAAGCTTCCTGCGCCGCCTTTAGATTTTCCCGGGCCTTATTTCGCGCTTCCCGGGCGCTATCCAGGGAGAGCTCCGCCTGGGCGGTGGCCGGAAGCCTGGCAGCCGTCTGTCCGTTCAGGCGCTGCTGCTGGATTTGCAGCTGCATCTTTTCCACGGCGCGCTTCTGATCCCGAATCTGTTCGGCCAGATAATCCTGATCAAGCTGAATCAGAGGAGCCCCTGTTTCCACCTGGGAACCTGGTTTTTGCAGAACGTTTGCCACCTTTTGGTTAACTGGAAGAAACTGGAAATTGCGTTCCCGGGTTTTCAGGCTTCCTGTGCCGGAAAAGGAATGCTTTAGTGTTCCGGGTTTGCAGGTGGTGGTCTGCACCTTAGCCGTAGTTATGGAATCCGCGCCCCGGGCGACCAGGGTGCAGCAAAGCATTATGACAAAAAATGAGAGCAGAGCCCTGCCGATTTTTTCTTTCATATTTATCAGTGCCTCCTTTTCATTCCTTTAGACCGGACGCCACAATTCCCTGCTGGAGATAATCCTGTCCCCAGAGAAAGCCCAGAACAGCCGGGAGCATCATGACCACCGAGGCGGCAAAGGAAACGCTCACCTGATCTGTGGTGATCTCCGGCAGATACAGGGACAGGGGAAGCAGAGCTTTGGTCTTTAAAAAGGTCATGGGAGCTTCCATGGCATTCCAGTATTCCAAAAAATTCAGGAGCAGAGAGGACATGACGCCAGGGGCTCCCAGAGGAATTCCCATGTACCAGAAAAGCTGAAGAGCATTGGCCCCATCCACCCGGGCGGCCTCCATGAGGGATTCGGGAATGGCGCGAAAAAATTTTTCCATAATAAACACCGGAAAGGTGGAAAAAATCCCGGGCAGCCAGATAGCCATGTGGGTATCCATGAGGGATAGCCGGTTCAGCACCAGGTAGCTGGAGACCATGGTAACCTGAAAGGGCATCACCATCAGGATTGTATAGACAAGAAACAGAGGCCGGCGGCCGGGGAACTCATAGCGGGCAAAGGCCCAGGCGGCCGGCATGCCCAAAAGCAGCTGTCCCAGAAGAATGGGAAACACCTGGCGGCAGGAATTCCAGAACATGACGAAAAAATCCGGTGAATCCAGCAGGAGCTCCACATAGGGCCGCAGGGTGGGGTAGCGTGGCAAAAGCCGGGGGACAATTTCGCTGCCTTTGTCTCCCAGAATCCTCCCATAGGCTTCCAAAAGCTCCTGAGTATCCATAAAGGAATTGGCTATCATCATAAGAACGGGAAAAATCATCAGGGACGCCAGCAGGGAGAGGGGCAGGCAGGGGAGAAGGCGAAAAAATCCCTTTTTGGGTTTCCTGAATAAATATGGGAAAATTTTACAAATCGCTTTCATACATCCTCCTGCTTTTCTGTCCAGAGCTCCAGTCCCAGAAGCAAAAGACTGATTACAAGGGCCAGCATCACGGCAGCGGCCGTCATTTTCTGAATATCCAGCTTGGTAAACCAGTTGTTAAACAAATGCTGGAGCATATATATGCTGTTGTGGGGATAATCTCCGGCAATAAGGTAAGCCTCCCGAAACACCCGGAAGGCGTTTACAAAGGAGAGGACCCCGATCATAGCCATGCTGCCCTTCATCTGGGGCAGAGTAATGAAAAAAAAGCACCGGAGCGGACCGGCTCCGCTGACAGCGGCTGCCTCATACTGTTCCTTTGGAATCTGGGACAGGCCGGCAATCCACAGAATCATATCATAGCCCAGATTTTTCCAGATATAAGAAAAAATCAGAACCCAGAAGGCGGCCGGAGTATTCATCCAGTCCTGACCGGTGAAGCCTAAAAAGGAAAGGGCCTTATTGAGAAGTCCCTCATTGTGAAAGGTAAGCCGCCAGAATACCACCACAGAGGCCACAGGAATAGCCATGGGAAACAAAAAGGCGGCCTCAAAAAGAGGGCGGGCAAAGGGCAGATGATAAACCAGCACAGCCAGAAGAAAGGAGAGAAGCAGCAAAAGGGGCAGGCAGGTAAAAAGAAACTGGAGGGTGTGGAAAAGGGCCTGCTGAAAGGCCTCATTTTCCAGCACCTGCCGGTAATTGGAGAGCCCCACAAAGCCGCCGCCCACTGCCTGGAAAAAGGAGCGGCGGATCACATCCAGAAAAGGAGCCAGCACAAAGACAGACGTGCCCAAAAGGCTGGGAAGCAGCAAAAGATAAGGGGTTTTGATCTGTTTCTTCATGGGGGCTCCTTTCTGAAAATCCGGCCTATTCAGCCAAGTACATACTCACCTTCTGACAAATGGCCCGGGATGCTTCGGCAGGCGTCTGTTGTCCCTGATAGCAGCGCTCCATTTCCTCCCACACTGTCTGGGAGATGGCGGATTCCACAAGAAACGGTTTGTCCAGACCTTTTATCAGCTCCACCAATTCCTCCAGCCGTTCCCGGGGCGGGTAGGTGCCGGATTTTATATATTCCTCTCCTGTTTCCGGATCAACGCTGCCGCTGCTAATAGTCATTCCTCTGGCAACCTCCGATTCCGAATAATCCATCATAGCCTCCAGGCCATAGGCGCTTACGGGGAAGCCGTCCGTATTGGTAAGCCCCTGGATAGAATCGGAGAACAAAAGCTCCACAAATTCCTTTGCCAGCTCCTGGGAAGAGGAGGAGGCATTGACTCCGGCCAAAACCCTGGGAACATAGTAGCCCCGGACAGGAGCAGGAGTGAGATTTTTCTCCTGAATGGTAATATAGGGACTGATGGAACTAATCACGCCGTCTATCTGGGAGATTTGTACATAATTTTCTTTATTCATATCATAGCCTGAGTAGAAGGGAATCTGGATCCGATCCCATGCGGTGTTCATCTCCCAAAGCTCCTCAAGCTTTTGCGTGTTGGCAGTCTGGCAGATCTGCAGCCAGTCCTCCAAAAACTGGGTCAGCTTTTCCTCATTAAGACCTCCGTCGGCAAGGAGCAGATCCTCGTACATGGTGTGAAACAGGGTCATACCGGCCAAATCGTGGATGGTATAGCCAAGGAGAGAATTGTCCGGATGGGTCTCCACATAGCTGTGCAGGGCCTCCAGGCTTTCCACAGCCTTTAACTCATCGGGAGAGCCAAATTGAAGGGGGACTGCAATGCGGGCCGGGAGGGCATAGGTCTTTCCTCCCAGGGAAGCCGCGTTCCCGATGACATCCATAAGCACGCCCTGCTGTCCCAGGCTGCCGGCCAGATCCGAGAGATCTGTTAGAATTCCCTTTTCCATATAGGATTGGATGGGTAAGCCGTCCAGAATCAATACATCGGCGCCGCTGCCGTTTAGAAGCTCTGCGTTTAAGGAGCGGATCACATCCCCGGAGGGTGTTTCATAAGGACCTGTGGCAAAATTGTATTGCACCTGTACCTCTTGGTGGAGATTTTGAAACTCGTAGACGGCCTGGGAGATGGTAGAGCTCTCCTGAAGTCCGTAGATACTCAAGGTGGTTGATGCGGAGGAGGGGATGTCATCGTGATAGGAATAGTATTTCAGGGAAAAGGCTCCGGAGGAATAATTCCGATACAATCCGTAGAAATCCTCCTGATCCCCACAGAGAAACTGGATTTTCCCTGTAGAGGTAGAACCCATAAGGCCGTTGGTTCCCGCCATAATGGTTTCCACAATGCTGCCATCCTGGGCAAACCGCAGAATACCGCCCTGGGTAACCAGATACCAGACGCCGTTTTCCCCGGGGAAGATAAGGCTCTCATAGAGATCCTGATCTGTGGCAACGGTGGTCAGCTTCTCAAAATTCGAGGTGCTGTAAATATCTACACTTTTGCTGTCGGGAGCGTAGACGGCCAGGGATTCCCGGGAAGCTGCCACCATGGTCTGGTGATCCATGATAAGGGGAATGCTTTCCAGCAAAAGGGTCTGTTTGTTGTTCTGGTACATCCCTACGCCGGCCCCCATTCCCAGAGCCAGGGTGCCGTCGGAGAGGACAGCCATATCCAGAAGATACTCCCGGTACCCGTCCTGGCCAGGCTCAGCCACAGATGGGGGGGTCAGATCCTCCGCAGTGGTTCCGTCCTCGGTTCCCAGAATATATTGGCCAAAGGGAAGCTCCTGGGAGTTGGGATATGCCATGGCATAGATTTTTCCGTCCTGTCCGGAATAGATATAGGATGCGCCCAGGTCCAGGCGGGTCCAGGCATCCTCAAGCCAGGCCGCCTGCTCCGGCTGAGACCAGGCCTGATTCTCATAGCGGTAGCAGGAAAAGGCGCCAGCGTCCGAATCCCTGGTATAGAGGGTCAGGGCTCCGTCCTCCCAGAGGATTCCAAAGGGCTCCGCCTGTGAATCGGGAAGGGGGATGTCTGTTTCCGCATAGCGCCCCATGGCGCCGTCGGCTGCCGGTGTGTCGGAGACATCGGCGCTTCCGGATGTATTCCCGGGTGTGGTCTGGCCATCTCCCCCCTTGCCGCAGCCGGTGCATACACCCACAGCCAGCGCCAGCGTGAGGGCCAGATATTGCAATTTTTTTGTACTCATATGTGGATACTCCTTTCTGATAGCAATGATTGGTATTGATAAAGATGGTTTTTCCCATCATATCCCGGGAAAATTGAGAAAGTCCTGCAATTCTTTAAAATACTTTAAAGATTTTTTTGAGATTCCCGTGCTATACTACATGTTAAAAATGAAAGGGAGGCAAGGGGATGCGGATTTTACTGATTGAGGACGACCAGCAGCTCTGTGAGGCATTAAAGCTGCAGCTGGAGCATGCCGGATATCAGGTGGATTGTGTCTATCACGGGGCGGACGCAGTATATTATGCCCTGCAGCCGGTGTATGATCTGATGATTCTGGACAGAATGCTTCCAGGGCTGGACGGATTGTCTTTGCTTCGGCTGATTCGGGAAAATCAGATTCAGACACCGGTGCTTGTGGCCACAGCTGTGGACTCGGTGCAGGAGCGCATTGCAGGACTGGACGGGGGAGCGGACGATTATATTGGAAAGCCCTATGATATCGAGGAGCTTCTGGCCAGGGTCCGGGCTTTGGTTCGCCGGCCGGCAGCCATAGAGCCGGCAAAATGCCTGCAATATAAGGACCTGGAGTATGATGTGCAGAGCCATGAGCTGTGTGTCCATGGGAAAAGACAGCAGCTTTCCCGAAGAGAGGCCCTTTTGATGGAATGCTTTATGCAGAATCCAGAGAAAACCCTGGCCCGCAACCTGCTTTTTGGAAGGGTCTGGGGACCGGACGGCCTGGTGGAGGACGGAAATCTGGATACCTATATTTATTATTTAAGAAAGCATCTTAAGACCCTGCACAGTGAGGCGGGAATCGCCACAGTCCATGGACTGGGCTACAGGCTGGAGAAAGCCCTATGATTAGAACGCTGTATCGGAGGCTGACATTGCTGTTTGCCGGGGCCACCAGTCTGATCCTGACTCTTTTGCTCTGCGTGGCTTTTCTCTACCAGGATACCCAGTTAAAGACCCAGACCGAACAGGCCTTTTTGCGATATCTGACGGAAATCAAGCACCGATTAGAGCTGGATAACAGCTTTTCCGATGAATGGCTGGCCCGGATAGAGATGGAGGGACGGCTGATTGTTTATATTGAGGACAATGAAAGGCCTCTGTTTTTTAAGGGGGCCTGGAAGCCGGAGACTCCACGGGAATCTCTGGTGGCCCGGGCAAAGGGACTGGCGCTTTTGGAACGGGTGGATACCTCCCAGTCTCCCTTTTCCTATTCCAGCCGGGAGACCGGAATCTTTTCGGTAAAGGGGGATCACAGAGACACCTATCTGGGCAGTGTGGTGGTAGTCAGCACCAGTCAGGGCTTCCGTTCCCTGGTGCTTCTTTTGGACACTGCAGCCCGCCGGGAGGCCGGTTGTCTGCAGAAAATGCTGTTTTTTGCACTGGAGGCCTTTGGGGTGCTGGCGCTGTATCTGGTAAGCCGCAAGGTGGTGGGCCGGGCCGTAAGGCCTGTGGAGGAATATCATCAAAAGCAGACGGAGTTTGTGGCTGCGGCTTCCCATGAGCTTCGTTCTCCCCTGGCCGTGATTCAGACCTGCGCTTCTGCCATGGAGGCTGTGCCGGAGGAAGGCGCCCACATGGCAGAGATCATAAAGCGGGAGTGTATCCGCACAGGAAGGCTGGTAAAAAGTCTTTTAGTGCTGGCCTCCCTGGATGCAGAGACGGAAAAGAAGGAGGAGGGCCGGGAAGTGGTGGAGGCCGATCAGGTGTTGTTGGAGCTTTTAGAGGCCTATGAGCCGTTGTGTGAAAGCCGAAAGATTGCCCTGCATCTGAAGCTGCCCCGGGAGCTCTTGTCAACCGTGCAGGGGGATGCCCGTTGGATCTACCAGATCCTGGCCATTTTTCTGGACAATGCCATTGCCTATGGCTGTGGAAAGGAGCATCGGGAGATAGAGATTTTGGCCGAGGAAAGAGGCTCCCAGGTGATGCTTTATGTGCGGGATCACGGGCCGGGGATTCCAAAAGAGTGGAGACAGAAAATTTTTGAAAGATTCAGCCGGATGGATGCTTCTCGCCATGACAAGGAGCATTTTGGTTTGGGGCTTGGCATTGCGGCAGAGCTTTCCCGGTGCATGAAAGCCAAGATTACGGTGGAGGACACCCAGGGAGGCGGCAGCACCTTTGGACTTATCCTGCTAAAACGATCCTGCTAAAATAGTAGAGAATTTTCAATTCCCTATTGAAAAATAAGCGACAGTGTATATAATAGCTATGATGATGTTTTTCAAAATTCATTCACATGATGTAGGAATGTAAGGAACATAAGGAAAAATTGCACAGGGAGGCAGAAATGGGAATTGTATATAAAGAAGAACAGAAGCTTTTCCGGCTTACGTCCGGCGAAACCGAGTATGTCATAGGGCTGGCAGACGACCGGTATGTGGGACAGGTATACTTTGGCCAAAGGATAGAGGATGATGGCTGCGCATATCTTATGCGCACCGGGGAGGGCCCCTATGTGCCATCGGTGAATAAAAGAGAGACGGGGGCTTTTATGGATACCTTTCCCTTTGAGTATCCGGTGCAGGGGAGGGGAGATTACCGGGAAACCTGCCTGGTGGTGCGCACGCCGGAGGGCTTTCGGGGGTGTGAGCTTGTCTATGAGGATTACCGGATTTTGGAGGGAAAGCCGGCGCTGCCCGGGCTTCCGGCGACTTTTTGCACAGAGCAGAGAGGCGGACAGACCCTGGAGCTTTCTTGCAGAGACAGGAGCCTGGGTCTCAAGGCTATTTTGCGCTACAGTGTATTTGCGGACAGTGAGGCTGTGGTGCGCAGCGTGGAGCTTCGGAATGAGGGAACAGAGCCCCTCTATCTGGAGAAGGTGTTCAGCGCTTGCCTGCATATGGACTGTGGAGAGCGGGATGTGCTCACCTTAAACGGAGCCTGGGCCAGAGAGCGCCATATGGAGCGCCGGGCTCTGGGGTATGGACGGCAGCAGGTGTCCTCCCTTCGGGGAGAATCCAGCCATCAGGAGCATCCCTTTCTTGCTGTGCTGGACAAGCATGCAGACCAGGATCAGGGGCAGGTGTATGCCATGCATTTTGTGTATTCGGGAAATTTTGTGGCCCAGGCCGAGCGGAGCCAGTATGACAGCCTGCGCATGACCATGGGAATCCATCCCGAGGGCTTTACCTGGCTTTTAGCTCCCGGGGAGAGCTTTACGGCGCCGGAGGTAGTGCTGGTGTATTCCTCCAGGGGATTGGGAGGAATGACCCATACGTTCCATGATCTTTATCGAAATCATTTGATTCGCAGTCCCTACCTCCACCAAAAGCGTCCGGTGCTCATTAACAACTGGGAGGCCACCTATTTCGATTTTAACGGGGATAAGCTTGTCCATATTGCCCGGGAGGCAAAGAAGCGAGGCATTGAGATGCTGGTGATGGACGACGGCTGGTTTGGCTGTAGAAACCATGATGATAATTCCCTGGGGGACTGGGTGGTCAATGAGGAGAAGCTTCAGGGAAGCTTAAAAAATCTTGTGGACCGGGTGAAGGAGGAGGGCCTGCAATTCGGTATCTGGTTTGAGCCGGAAATGGTATCCCCGGATTCCCGCCTTTACCGGGAGCATCCGGAGTGGGCCATCGCAGTGCCCGGGCGGGATCCCGTGCAGATACGGGCGCAGTATGTGCTGGATCTGTCCAGGCCGGAGGTGCAGGATTATGTGTATGAGGCTGTGGCAGCCATTCTGCGCAGCGCGGATATTTCCTATGTAAAATGGGACATGAACCGGCAGCTGACGGATGCAGGCAGCGGGTATCTGGGTCAGGAGCGGCAGGGAGAGCTATTGCACCGGTATGTGCTGGGAGTCTATGCCCTGCAGGAGCGCCTGGTGACAGAATTCCCCCGGCTGCTTCTGGAAAACTGCTCCGGAGGTGGCGGCCGGTTTGACCCGGGCATGCTCTATTACAGTCCCCAGATCTGGTGCTCCGATGACACGGACGCCGTGGAGCGGCTGACTATTCAGGAGGGGACGGCTCTTCTGTATCCTTTAAGTACCATGGGGGCTCATGTGAGTGACTGTCCCAATCATGTTACCGGCCGGGTGACGCCCTTAGCCACCCGGGGCCATGTGGCTCTTTCCGGGACCTTTGGGTATGAGCTGGATATCACCCATATCTCGGAGGCAGACAGAAAGGAGATTGAGGGACAGGTGAGACTGTATCATCAGATCCAGCCCCTGGTGCGAGAGGGAGACTACTACCGGATTGCCTCTTTTCGGGAAAATCACCGATATGACTGCTGGGCAGTGGTATCCAAGGATCAGCGGGAGGCCCTGATGACCTATGTGCAGGTGCTGGCAGAGCCCAATTATCACAGCCGTCTCCTGCGGATGAAGGGCCTTCAGGAGGACGCCTGGTACCGCATGGAGATCAGTGGGCCAAAATACGCGGGCCGGGAGGCTAATCGTCCGGCTGACGCGGACACACACAGGGAAGCCCCGGTGACAGACATCAGCCAGTGGAGAGACAGCGGCCAGGTGTACAGCGGCCGGCTGCTTATGTACGGAGGATTTTTGGTGGAGCGGCTGTATGGGGACTATGCCAGCAGGATGTTCCGGTTTGTGAGAGTTTAAGGTTTGTGAGAGTTTAAAGGCTGTGAGAGTTTGCGGCAAGCTTTTCTTGACAATCCTCCATGGCTGTGATATTCTATGACACATTGCAGAGTCCAAAAAACCAAGGTCGTTACGGGGCTTTGCCGGCGATTCCCGCCGTAAAATGAATCGTGTGTTCGAGACCTTCCACACGTAAAACAAAACTAAAGGAGAAAACAGAATATGAGAGAAAAGAGCGTAGTTCAAATGACCCAGGCTGCCATGATTGGGGCCATCTATGTGGCCCTGTGCCTGGTATTTGCCCCCATTAGCTATGGAGAGGTGCAGATCCGGGTGGCGGAGGCGTTAACCATTTTACCCTACTTCACACCGGCGGCCATTCCCGGCCTGTTCGTGGGTTGCCTGATAGCCAATATACTGGGAGGCGGCATAGCCCTGGATGTACTATGCGGAAGCCTGGCCACCCTCCTGGGGGCCGTGGGAACCTATCTTTTGCGAAAACAGGGCAAGTTTTTAGCTCCCCTGCCTCCCATCATAGCCAATACCCTCATAGTGCCCTTTGTACTATTCTACGGCTATGGAGTGCCTCTGCCAATTCCCTTCCTGATGCTGACCATAGGCGTCGGAGAGATTATCGGCTGCGGCGTGCTAGGCATGGTCCTCCTAATCGCTCTGTCCCGTGCATCCGGCCGGCTTTTCCACCAGGAACAGACGGAATAAGCAAAATCACTTTTTACCAAACTGCATTGCGTCCCTCCCTGCATTGCATTCCCCTTTCCCACAATCATTAAGAAACATTAAGAAAAGTTTTTGCAAAAACCCTTTGCAAATTGGGAAGAATTGTTTATAATAAGGTGTATTCGTATAATCACTAATAAAATGGAAATACATATAGATAATCGAAGGGAAAGGGGACAGGAGTTGTATGGGCAGTGGAACGGACATTGGAATTGACTTGGGTACAGCCAGTATTCTGGTTTATATAAAGGGAAAAGGTGTGGTGTTAAAGGAGCCCTCTGTAGTGGCCTTTGACAGAGATACAAATAAGATTCGTGCCATCGGTGAGGAAGCACGCCTTATGTTGGGAAGAACCCCCGGAAATATTGTGGCCGTTCGTCCCCTGCGTCAGGGTGTGATTTCCGACTATACGGTGACGGAAAAAATGCTTCGTTATTTTATAGAGAAATCTCTGGGAAAGCGGTATATGCGTAAGCCCCGGATTGCCGTGTGCGTGCCCAGCGGAGTTACAGAGGTGGAAAAAAAGGCAGTGGAGGACGCCACCTACCAGGCGGGAGCCCGGGAAGTTCTGATTATTGAGGAGCCTATAGCGGCGGCCATCGGCGCAGGGATTGATATTTCCCGGCCCTGCGGAAATATGATTGTGGATATCGGCGGCGGCACCACGGATGTGGCCGTGATTTCTTTGGGAGGCACGGTGGTCAGCAGCTCTGTAAAGATTGCGGGAGATGATTTTGATGAGGCCATTGTCCGCTATATGAGAAAAAAGCACAATCTTTTGATTGGTGAGCGGACGGCAGAGGATATTAAGATCAAGGTGGGAAGCTGCTATCACCGGCCGGAGGTAGAGTCCATGGATGTGAGGGGACGAAACCTGGTGACAGGCCTTCCCAAGACGGTGAGTGTAACCTCAGAGGATACGGAGGAGGCCCTGCGGGAGACCACACTCCAGATTGTGGAGACGGTTCACAGCGTTTTGGAGAAAACGCCCCCTGAGCTGGCGGCAGATATTGCGGACAGGGGAATTGTACTTACTGGCGGCGGCGCGCTTTTGCGGGGGCTGGAGGAGCTGCTGGAGGAAAAAACCGGCATCAATACCATGACAGCAGAGGATTCCATGAAATGTGTGGCTATTGGCACAGGAAAATTCGTGGAATTTATGTCCGGCCATCGGGATCCGGAGAATTCATAGACCCTTTCTGGCGACCAGGGCAGAACAGGAACGCCTGGTGTCTGGAAAGCCAAGAAAAGTAGAGAAAATTAAAGAAAGAGGGGCATGGCGTTTGTTCGTCATGCTCTTTTGTGCAGGTTAACACCTGCGATTTTGCGCCTGGGGAAAGCGGAGGGACCTGGATGAAGCTGGAGGGCTATATAGAGCACGTCATCTATCACAGTGAAAACGGATATACAGTGTTCGTTTTGATAAACAACGGACAGGAGATTACCTGTGTGGGAAGCTTTTCCAGCATCAATGAGGGAGAATATCTGGAGCTGGAGGGAGCCTATCAGGTGCACCCTACCTATGGAGACCAGTTTCGGGTGGAAAAATTTACCAGTATAGCTCCCAAGGATGTGCTGGCCATGGAGCGATATCTGGGCAGCGGCGCGGTAAAGGGGATAGGAGCGGCCCTGGCGGCCCGGATTGTGCGGCGGTTTCAGGGGGATACCTTCCGAATCATTGAGGAGGAGCCAGAGCGTCTGGCAGAGATAAAGGGCATCAGCGAAAAAAGAGCCCGGGAGATTGCCGCACAGCTGGAGGAAAAGCGGGAAATGCGCCAGGCGATGCTGTTTCTTCAGCAATACGGGATCTCTCCTGGATTATCTGTAAAAATTTTCCAGAAATACGGACAGGCCATGTATGATAAGATAAAGAAAAATCCCTATCAGCTGGCCGATGATATAGAAGGCGTGGGCTTTCGCACAGCGGACGAGATTGCCCAGCGGGTGGGCATCTGCCAGGACTCGGATTTTCGGGTGCGCAGTGGAATTTTGTATACCCTTCTCCAGGCAGCGGGGGAGGGACATACCTGCCTGCCAAAGGACCGGCTTCTTTTTCAGGCCCGAGAGCTTTTGCAGGTGCCGGAGGAGGTTGTGGAAAAGCATCTCACGGACCTTTATGTGGAGCGAAGGCTTGTGCAGCGGATGCTGCCTAATCCGGAATACACGGGTTTTCCGGAAAATGGGGACAGGGAGGCGCCCTTTTTCTATGCAGAGAGCTATTATCATATGGAGCTTCGGGTGGCCTCCATGCTCTGTGCCTTAAATCAGACTTTGGAGACCGAGGGCTGGGTGCAAAAAAGACTGGAGCAGGTGGAGCGGCGCTCGAAAATCCGCCTGGAGGAGGAGCAGCGTCAGGCCGTGGTGGAGGCTGTGCAAAATGGACTGCTGATTATTACCGGAGGTCCTGGTACGGGTAAAACCACCACCATCAATACCATTATCCAATATTTTGAGGAAGAAAACCTGGAGATCTTGTTGGCAGCTCCCACCGGACGGGCGGCCAAGCGGATGACAGAGACCACAGGCTATGAGGCCAAAACCATTCACCGTCTGCTGGAGCTGACAGGAAATCCGGAGCAGGAGCAGAACCGGGCGGTTTTTATGCGGGATGGGGATAATCCCCTGGAGGCGGACGTGGTGATTATCGATGAGATGTCCATGGTGGATCTGTTTCTTATGCAGGCACTGCTCAGGGCCATACTGCCGGGAACCAGGCTGATCCTGGTGGGGGACGTCAATCAGCTGCCCAGCGTGGGGCCGGGAAATGTGTTGCGCGATATGATTGCCTCGGAGGCCTTTCCGGTGGTACGTCTGACCCGGATTTTCCGTCAGGCAGCCGAGAGTGATATTATTGTAAATGCCCACAGGATCAACCGGGGGGAGCCCATAAAGTGGAACAATAAGAGCCGGGATTTCTTTTTTCTGGAGAGGCAGGAGCCTCTGGTGGTGGCCCGGGTGGTGCTGGCTCTGGTACAGGAAAAGCTGCCCAGGTATGTAAAGGCCAAGCCCTTTGACATTCAGGTGTTGACGCCTATGCGAAAGGGCCCTCTGGGAGTGGAGCAGCTTAACGGGATTCTCCAGGAGTATTTAAACCCCAAGGACTCCCAAAAGGAGGAGAAGGAGTACAAAAAGGGCCTGTTCCGGGAGGGGGACAAGGTGATGCAGATCCGGAACAATTATCAGCTGGAATGGGAGGTACGCAACCGCTATGGCATGGCTGTGGACCGGGGGCTGGGAATTTTTAACGGAGATATGGGGATAATAAAACAAATCAATCATTTTGCGGAGAATATGCAGGTGGAGTTTGACGAGGGACGCCTGGTTACCTATGATTTTAAGCAGCTGGATGAGCTGGAGCTGGCCTACGCCATAACCATACATAAATCCCAGGGAAGCGAATACCCGGCTGTGGTGATTCCTCTCCTGGGAGGTCCCCGGATGCTGATGAACCGCAATCTTCTGTACACGGCTGTCACTCGTGCCAGGGCTTGTGTAACGCTGGTGGGCAGCGCAGCTGTTTTTGAAAATATGGTGAAAAATGAGAGTGAGCAGAAACGTTATTCCGGTCTTTCCCAGACTATTCGATCTTATTTATCCGCCCAGATGCCCCATTTGTCATGAGGTGGTTTCTCTGGGGGAGGGGCTTGCCTGTGACGCCTGCAGAGGCCGGCTTACCTATATAAAAGAGCCCTTTTGCATGAAATGCGGAAAGCCTCTGGAGGGCATGGCGGACAGAGAATACTGCGAGAGCTGTAGGAAAAGACCCCATGATTTTGACAGAGGCCGGGCCCTGTTTCGCTATGATGACTGTATGCGGGCCTCTATTGCGGCCTTTAAGTATCATGGACGCCGGGAATACGGAAAGTTTTATGCCCGGGAAATGGCAAAGAGCTTCTATGCGTTGGCCAGCCGGTGGCAGCCGGAGGCGCTGATTCCCATTCCCTTACACCCTTCCAGAAAGCGCAAAAGGGGTTATAACCAGGCGGAGCTGGTAGCCCGGGAGCTGGGACGATGGTGGGGTGTGCCGGTGGATACAGGAATCCTTCGGCGTGGAAAAAAGACCCTTCCCCAGAAGCAGCTGAATGAGCGGCAGCGCCGGGAGAATTTAAAAACAGCGTTTCATATCAGTGCGGATTCTGTAAAATATAAGACGGTCATTCTCATAGACGACATTTATACCACGGGAAGCACCATGGATGCCGCCGCCCGAAGGCTTCGGGAAAAGGGAGTAAGAAAGGTGTATTTTTTGTGTATTAGTATTGGAAGCGGCCGTTAAATGTGATATACTAAGCGGATAAAGGAGTGTCTTATGTTAAATGAGGAAAAAATCAGGCTGATGACAAAAGCCGCAGCCTATGAGACCCACGAGGGGAAAAAAACCATTCCCATAAACCGCTACTTTCGTGGCGACTATATCAGCGTAAACCTGATCTGGAGCTGGGTCAGCTATACGCTGGCTTTTGCGCTCTGCGCCGGGATCTGGGCATTCAAGAATATGGAATACCTGATGAGCAATATTCATAAAATGGACTTGGCTGCATTTTCCGAGCAGGTGATTACTCTCTATGTGGCGGGGCTTGTGGTTTATCTGATTATCACATACGTGTACTACAGCTGGAGGTACATGAAAAACAGAAAAAGCCTTGCCGGGTATTACCAGATTTTAAAGCACATTTCCGGGATTTACGATGCGGAGGGAAAGACCGGGACTGGCAAGCATACCGCAGGAGGAACGAAGGAAGATGACGACTTTACTGGAATTTAGGGAAAAATTAAAATTATTTTATGCCAGGGCAGAGATATACACCACGCCCATGTGGAAATTTCTGCTGGCTTTTCTGGCTTTTTTAATGATTAATATGAATGTGGGCTTTATGACCAGGCTGAAAAGCCCTACCATCCCTCTGGTTCTGGCCCTGGCCTGTTGTCTTTTGCCGGTAAATATGATTGCGGTTTTTGCAGGGATCCTAATCCTGGCTCATGCCTATGCGTTATCCCTGGAGGTCTTTGCCGTGGCCGCTGTTTTGATTCTGATTATGCTCCTGGTTTATTTTCGGATGGCGCCGGAGCAGGGGTATCTTTTGGTGGCGGTTCCCATTGCCTTTGCCTTTAAGGTTCCCTATGTGCTTCCCCTGGTGATGGGACTGGTGGGGACCCCGGTGGCAGCCATACCGGTGGCCTGCGGCACTGTGGTTTATTATCTGCTTCATTATATGAAGCTTAACACGGCCATGCTCAGCGAATCAGGTTCGGAGACCATGCAGCAGAAGCTTCTGAATCTCTTTGAAAATGTGGTTAATAATAAGGAAATGCTGCTGTTGATTGTTGCCTTTTCTTTAACCATTTTGCTGGTCTATGTGATTCGGAAAATGTCTGTGGACTATGCCTGGTATGCAGCCATTATTATGGGGACCATTACGGAGTTTTTAGTGGTCCTGGTGGGAAATATTATGCTTCAGACCACTATCGGAGTGCTGTCCCTGATTCTGGGAAGCCTGGTGGCCATGGGAGTGGCGGTGGTTTTACAGTTCTTTCTGTTCAGCGTGGACTATTCCCGGACAGAATATGTGCAATTTGAGGACGATGAGTATTACTATTATGTAAAAGCGGTTCCCAAGATTACCATTGCAGTTTCAGATAAAAAGGTAAAGAAAATCAACACCCAGAGGAAGAGCCAGCCCAAAAGCTCCTCCTCCAGGAGTCCGGCCAAAGCAGCCTCCAAGGGGCAGCAGCCGGCTCACAAGCCCTCCGGAAGTGGGAGGAGCAGCTCCAGAATGTAAATCTGTTATGTTGAGAAAGGATGCATGAAATGAATATCAGCAGTTTTATACAGCGATATATACGCTTGGATTCATTTTCGGGAATTACCAAAACTGATATTGCGGAAATCATCATTCTTTCCTTTATCATTTATCAGGTCATGGTTTGGATTAAGCGGACCAGAACCTGGGCCCTGCTAAAGGGCTTTGCCGTAGTGGCCATTATTGTGGCTTTTGCCGGGATTTTTCAGATGAGCACTATTTTGTGGCTGTTCCGCAATGTATTTAGCATTGGTGTTACGGCCCTGGTGATTGTGTTCCAGCCTGAGCTTCGAAAGGCCCTGGAGCAGCTTGGGCGGCAGAACCTAATCAGCTCTGTATTCAGCTTTGAGAGTGCCAAGGACACGGAGGTGCGCTTTACGGATCGGGTGATCAATGAAATCGTAAAGGCGTCCTTTGAAATGGGAAAGGTAAAAACAGGGGCCCTCATGGTCATTGAGCGAAATACACCTCTGGGAGAGTATGAGAGAACAGGGATTAGCCTGGATTCTCTCTTGTCCAGCCAGCTGTTGATTAATATTTTTGAACACAACACGCCTCTCCATGACGGGGCTGTGCTTATTCGGGGAAACCGCATTGTGTCGGCCACCTGCTATCTGCCCTTGTCAGACAATCTGCTTTTAAGCAAAGAGCTGGGTACCCGACACCGGGCAGCTGTGGGAATCAGCGAGGTGACGGATTCTCTCACCATTGTGGTGTCGGAGGAGACAGGGTATGTGTCTGTGGCCATGGAGGGAGAGCTGTTTCGGAATGTGGATCCCCAGGAGCTGAGACACCGTCTGTCTATGCTGCAGGATAAGAGCCAGGATGCCCGGAAATTCAGATTGTGGAAAGGAAGGGGTAAGCATGAAGAAAAAGCTGACAAATAACCTGGCCCTGAAAATACTTTCCGTGATCTCTGCCGTGCTTTTCTGGCTGGTTGTGGCCAATGAGGTGGATCCGGTGCGCACAGAGACCTACACAGGTATTCGGGTGTCTATACTCAATGAGAATGCCATTACCAGCAAGGGAAAAGTATATAAAATTGAGGATGAAAGCGATGTGATTTCGGTGACAGTCACCACCAGGCGTTCTGTGCACCGGAATCTGACCAGTGCGGATTTTGTAGCTACCGCAGATATGGAGAAGGATATCCAATATGATAACCTGATTGCCATCAATGTGACCTGCATGGACAGAAATGTAAGCACTGCCGACATTAAGAAGAGCAGAAATAATGTGAAGGTGAGCATTGAGGATTCGGCTACCGAGGAATTCAATGTGGTGGTGAAGCCCAGAGGAACCCCGGGCAGCGGCTATGTGGTAGGCGAGATGGTCCCGGAGCAGAGAGTTATCAAGGTAACCGGCCCGGTGTCTATTATTGAGCGTATCAAGCGCATTGAGGCTGAGGTGGATGTGACAGGGCGCACGGCCGACGACACGGTGGTTTGCAGCCTGAAGATGTTGAATACGGACGGGGATCAGCTGGATACCACCTATCTCCAGTACAATGGCAAGACCTCCGGCATGGCGGTGCGCATCAACATGTTGAAAACCAAAGAGGTTTCCCTTCGGTTTGGTGTGTCCGGCACGGCTGGCACCGGGGCCGTATACAGAGGCATAAACTTTAAACCGGAGACCATTGAGATCGCAGGTACCGTGGAGGCGCTCCAGGGCCTGACGGCGATTACCATACCCAATGAGGCAGTGAACATTGACGGCTTTATGGAGACCCAGACAGTGGAGATTCCCATAAGTCAGTATTTGCCGGAGAATATTCGTCTGGTGGACGAGGCGGCGGACGGCTTGGCGGTAGTCACAGTGGAAATCGAGAGGATGCAGACCACAGAGGTTACCATTCCCATTTCCCAGGTGGCTCTCACGGGAATCCCCAAAGGCTACAGTGTGGATTTTGGAGATCTGAAGGAGATTTCTCTTCGGATTAGCGCCCTGGAGGAAGATCTGCAGGTGTTGGATACAGAGGAGATCATTGCCATTCTGCGCGTGTCCGGAGGCAGCAAACCCGGAACCCGTACAGGCAAGCTGGAGATACATACGCCCGAGAAATACAGTGTGGATGCTGAGGTATCTGTGGAATATGAGCTGTTAAAAGGAACCAGCGGTCTCGGCAATTCTGAGCTGCCGGATATTGATACGGGAGACAAGGAGGAAGAAACCGGAAGTGGTACCGGGGGAAGTGCCGGGAATACGGGCGGAAGTGCCGGAGAAGGTGCCGGAAGCGGAAGTGGCAGTGCAGAGGGCACCGTAGGAAGCGGAAGTGCCGGAAGTGGCAGTACAGAGGGCACCGTAGGAAACGGAAGTGCCGGAAGTGGCAGTGCGGAGGGCACCGGGGGAAGTGAAAGCGCCGGAAGCGCTGAGGACGTTGATTGAAGGATTAAGAATTGGGGAAGTATAAAAGGTGAGCAAAGGATATAAGAACGGGAGGTTTTACTATGGTAAGCAAAAAAGTAGTCATCAAGAATCCGACAGGCCTGCACCTGCGTCCAGCAGGAATATTGTGCAAGACCGCCATGCAGTTTAAGTCCCTGATTACCTTTACCTTTGGGGATACCACAGCCAATGCTAAGAGTGTTTTGAGCGTGCTGGGGGCATGTGTCAAATCCGGCGACGAGATAGAGATGATCTGCAGCGGCGCTGACGAGGAGCGGGCCTTAAAGACCTTGGTGGATGCCATTGAGAGTGGCCTGGGAGAATAGCAGGTAAGGCTTTTGGGGCTTTTAAGTATGGAAACAGTACCGGAGCGGGAGTTGATGGGGGACAGGCAGACTGGAAAAAATCCGGCCTGCCTGTTACCAGTCTGTAAAAACCGGAGGCAGCGGAGGTTGGAATGGAGAAAATAAAAAAGTGGAACGTGTGGCTTGGCAGGAACCGAAAACGGTGTCTGCAGGGATATCTGCTTCTGGCATTTCTGTATATGGCTGTCAGCATAGCCCTTCCCCATGAAAAACTGATTGCAAAGGGGCTGGAGGGAGTGGGGAAACCCTCTCTAACCCTGAAAACGCAGGAGATTACGGACGAAACGGTGCTAACCTTTCGCTATCCGGCAGAGGAGGAGATCCTGGAGGATATCTCCTTTTATTTTACTGCCGGGGGGCAGACCTTTACCCAGGGGACCGTGGTAGTGACAGCCCGGGACGGGAACACCAAAGAGCGGCTGGGTGAAGAGCGGCATTTGCTTTCCGATTTGAAGGAGGAGGCCTTTCTGGGGGTTTCCCTTGAGCAGGATTGCCGGCCGGAAATCCTGGAGGTGGAGATTCGGGGGGAAGATGTAGACAAGGGTCCCTTTATCTGGCTGAATACGGAGGCAGACACTCCCGGGGAGAGCTTAGAAAACGGACAGGCGCTCTCCCGTAATTTGATCTACAATGCTATTTACCGGACCCAGGTTCATCATGTGAAGCAGCCACTGCTCCGCTTTGCCATGCTCATACTGCTGGGTCTGATGCTGTATGCGGTATGTGACAGAGAGACGGAGGGAAGGGAGGCTTCCGGTCCGGCGCACAGAAAAACCGAAGAAAAAGGGAAGCTGGGCCTTAGAATGGAAGGGCTATTTGGGCTTTACCGGAAATACCGGCTTCTGTTAGGGCTTGGGCTTCTGCTGAGCCTGGTGGCCGTAGTCTTTTACCATGTTTATGATGTGCAGATTCGAAAGGCCATGAACACCACGGAGCGGGTGGCTGTTATGCGGGACAATCAGGAGCTTTTGCCCATTACAAAGGAGAGCGCCCATCTGGAGCAGCACTATGTGACAGAGGAGGAGAACCTGGTTGGGCTGGGAGTCCGCATGGATCTGTCAGAGGAATTTGTGCCCAAGGGTACCATTGTGGCCTCTGTCACGGATGTCACCACAGGAGAGCTTCTTTGCACTGCGCAGGTGTCTGCAGGGGATCTGTTGGACGGACAATATGTGGGGCTTATTTTTGACAATTCCCAGAGAGGAATCCGGGGGCATGAGTATGTAATCGAACTGGAGTTCTCTCCTGAGCTGTACCAAAGCGGTCTCAGTGTGTTTGTGACCCCAGAGGGATATTATGGGGAAAATACCCTGCTGGTAAACGGGGAGGAGAGCCCCAGGCGGCTGAGTATGAACGCCCATCTTTACTTCAATCTGTTTCTGAAAAAATACTTCTTTGCCATGTTTGCCTTCTTTGAGCTGGCGGCTCTGGCCTTTTACTGGGCTTTGTTTATTCGCCGGTGGCCCATGGAGAAGGTGTTCCTTTTGACGATTTTAAGCCTGGGTGTGGTGTACAATTTCCTTATTGTGCCCTATATGACCCCGGACGAGAAATATCATATTGATATGAGCTACCGCCATTCCAATGCCCTTCTGGGAATCCAGTCGGCGGGAGAAAATAAATGCTATAAGCGTGCAGATGACGCAGAGCTTTTCTTTACCTCCGAGCCCACCCTGGCCAATTACAAGCTTGTGTACGATGGTCTTTTTTCCCTGGTGCAGGATGACAGGCTGGTGGAGGCAGAGGCTACCTCGGACACCCAGGCCCCCTTTATCGTATACCTGCCTGCGGTGCTGGGAATGACTCTGGCCAGGCTGCTGCATTTGGGAACGGTGCCCATGATGCTTCTGGCCCGGTGGTGCAGTCTGCTGTTTTTTGCCCTGCTGGTCTACTGGGGAATGAAAAAGCTGCCCTTTGGGAAAATAACCCTGTTTCTGGTGGCAGTGCTTCCCATGAATTTACAGCAGTGCACCTCCTTTTCCTATGATGCGGTGATTAGCGGCGTGATCATCTTATACACCTGCTGGTGTCTGTCCCTGGCCTACGGGGAGGAGCCGGTACGGCCCAAGGACATGCTGGTGCTTGGTGCTTTGGCGGTGGTGATGATCTATGGCAAGAGCGGGGTCTACCTGCCTGTCTGCTTCCTGGCCCTGCTGATACCGGCCAGAAAGTTTCGGGGAAAGGGAGTGCAGCTGTTTGCCATGGCCGGACTGGTTTTGTTGCCTGTGCTCAGCTTCTTGAATCGAAATACCGCCACGGTCAGCCAGATTGTGACCACTACGGAGGCCACCAGCACGGTGGGCTCCTCCACCACGGCAGGCTATACCATAGGCTATTTTCTTCAGGATCCCCTGGCCTTTGTATCCATGATGATGAGTACCCTTACGGACAAGCTGGGATTTTACCTCCAGTCTCTGGTGGGACAGAAAATGGGCTGGGTGGAGATCGAGATCTCTGAGGCCATTCCCATTTTATTCCTGGTTTTGCTGGTTTTGTCTGTGTGTAAGACACGGGAAGAGCCTCTCTATGTAAAAGCCTGGCAGAAATGGTGGGTGGTGCTGGTGTGCGGAGCCAGCTTTGGCATGATTCTGGTGGGAATGCTGCTCACCTGGACGCCTATGGGCAATGTGTCTATTGAGGGAGTGCAGGGCCGGTATTTGATTCCTCTGTTGCCGGCGCTTATGCTGGTGGGCCGGAACCGGCTGCTGCTCTATGAGCGAAATCCGGAGAGAGGGTTGGCCTATGCAGCCTTTGTGGGACAGCTTTTGGCGGTTATGTATTTGATCAAGGCTGTGCTGGTTATCCGATAGAGGATCTACCTGTACAGGGAAAAGAGATATGGGCCAGGCAGGCCTGTTGGAGGAGGTACATGGATAAAAAGCGTTTAGCCATTAATATGTCGGCTCAGCTGCTGGTTTTTGTCATCAATCTGGGAATCAGTTTTGTGCTCACCGGGGTGATTGACAGCAATATCAGCGACGGCTACGGGTTTATCAAGACGGCCAATGACATTGTGATCTGGGCGCAGATTGTGGTTTCGGCGCTGAATACCATGGCCAGCCGTTTTATCACCATTCAGCTGCACAAAAATGACAATCAGGGAGCCAATGAATATTTTTCTTCGGTATTCTATGCCAATCTCATGATGGCAGGGATTTTTCTGATTCCCGCAGTGTGTGTGGTGCTGTTTTTGAATCAGCTGCTCCAGGTGCCGGGGGAAATTCTTCGGGATGTACAGATTCTCTGGGGCTTTGTGTTTGTGAATTTTTTCCTGAGCATTATCACCTCCGTATTCGGCGTGACGACCTACAGTCTGAATCGGCTGGAGTTAACCTCCCTGGCTACCATTGCATCGGAGCTTAGCCGGGTACTGCTGCTCTTTATTACTTACCGGTTTTTTCCTGCCTGCCTCTGGTATGTGGGCCTGGGCTCTGTGGTGGCCACGGGGATTGTGGCGGCAGCCAATTTCCGGTTTACCCGCCGGCTGCTTCCCCAGATTCATATCCGAAAAGGCTTTTTCCGCTGGGAAAAGGTGCGGGAGCTGATTTCTCTGGGGGCTTGGAATTCTGTGACCAGGCTGGGACAGGTTTTGCTGGACGGTTTGGACACCTTTATTGCCAATGTGTTTATCAGCGCCGGGGCCATGAATTCTCTGGCCATTGCCAAGCAGATTCCCACCATGCTCTCCTCCCTTATGGGAACCGTGGTAGGCGTTTTCACTCCCAGCATTACCATTGCCTATGCCAGGGAGAACAGGCAGGAGCTTCTGGATGTGATCAAGAGCTCCAACCGGATAATGATTTTTATGATGAGTATTCCCATTGCCTTTGTGGTAGCCTATGGAAGAGCCTTTTTCTCCCTGTGGATGCACTGGCGCTCGGATCAGGAGCTATTGTATCGGCTGGCGGTGCTGTCCATGGCCGTATTGTTTGTCAGCGCCAGCATTCAGGTGCTGTACCATGTGTTTATTATCACCAAAAAGGTACGGGTGAATTCTCTGGTCATGGTGGGCAGCGGAGCCGTAACTACAGCCATTGTGTTTGCGCTTTTGCAGGTGACGGATTTGGGACTTTATGCCATTGCCGGGGTGAGCACGGTTATCGGCCTTATTCGGAATCTCACCTTCACGCCCATTTATGCAGCCCGGTGTCTGGATCTGAAATGGAATTATTTCTATGGGGACATTGGCATGGGCCTGGTGTCCATCGGGTGTATCTGGCTTCTGGGAGTATTGTCTCAGCTCCTTTTTCCCATTCACAGCTGGGCGGAATTGTTTCTGGTGGGGTGCAGCACCGGCGTGGTGGCCCTGGGGGTGAACTTTTTCATTGTGCTTCGAAGGGGGGAGCGGGAGATGATATTTAGGAAGCTTAAGGAAAAGCTTGGGCGGGGATAAAAAGAAGTGGAAGCAAGCAAATGGGCTGGGAGAATGCCTTGGGAAAAGGGAGCGGGCGGGAAAGCAGCCGGAGGACAAGGAGAGAGGAAACAGGCATGAAGGAATTGGCCGTGCGGGCAGCGGTGTCTCTGCCACGAATATTCTGGTGGAAATTAAAATATGGAAGGCAGCTTTCCCTGCCTTGGGTCCAGGCCTTTGGGAAGCATACGGAGCTTCATATAGACAAAAAGGGCAGGCTATGTCTGGGAAAGGAGACGGTTTCCCGGTTTGGCTTATTTCTGCGGATAGAGGGGGGCGAGCTTTCCATAGGGGATAAATGTTTTATGAATACCCAGGTAAGCATTACCTGTATGGACCGGATTTCCATTGGGGATCGATGTCAGATTGCCAACCATGTGGTCATCGTGGATCACGATCACGATTACCGGGCCGGATGGGGGCATTATCAGACGGCTCCGGTGAATATCGGGAAGGATGTGTGGATTGGGGCCAATGTGGTAATCCTAAAGGGAAGCGTCATTGGAGACGGGGCGGTTATCGCGGCGGGCACTGTGGTGAGAGGACAGGTGAAGCCAAGGCACCTTTATCTGGGAATCCACAAGCCCCAGCGCCCCCTTAGGGAGAAGGAGTAGGTGAGGCAGAGATGATCAGTGTGATTGTGCCGGTGTATAAAAGTGAAAAAACCCTGGTCCGCTGTGTGGAAAGTTTGCTGGCCCAGAGGGAAGAGGAGCTGGAGATTCTTCTGGTGGACGATGGTTCCCCGGATGGCTGTCCGGGTATCTGCGACGATCTTGCCAGGAGGGATCCCCGGATTCGGGTGCTTCACAAGGAAAATGGAGGGGTGTCCTCGGCCCGAAACGCCGGCCTTCAGGCAGCGATGGGAATATATGTTCAGTTTGTGGACAGTGACGATTATGTGGAACCGGATTACTGTCATGCTATGCGCCAGGCTTTGGAAAAGAGCAAGGGCTTCATGGCTGTCTGTGGATATCATCATCACTATGTGGGATCGGATGTGGAAAAGCTGCCCCGGGCAAAGGAGACCCTTCTGGATTTATACAAAGAGGGCTTTTTGAATATGCCCTGGAATAAGCTCTTCCTTCGGGAACTGACGGGAAGCTTTCCGGAGGATTTAAGCCTGGGGGAGGATCTGCTGTTTAATTTCCAGTATCTCATGGCCTGCAGAGGGGCTTTCGGCAGGGAGGAGGCGGACCTTTCCGGAAGCCGTGTGGTGCTGGTGGAAAGGCCCCTTTATCACTATATCCAGGAGGAAACGGGGCAAAGTCTGTCGGATAAAAAGCGGCGGGATAAGCTTAAGCTAGCCAAGCGCATCCGGAAGGAGGCGGAGGAATTTTTTCTGTCAGAAGCCTTTTTGGAAAAAGAGGGGGAAAGCCTGGGGGAGGAAGAGAAGCGTGCCATCTATCAGGTGGTGGAAACCCGGTTTCTGTGTGAATGTCTGGATGATGTGGAGCGGCTGCCCTTTGACAGGGAGATGACGGGAAGGCAGAAGCGGGAGGAAATCCGAAGGCTTTGCAAAGACAAACAGGTGCGCCGGGCCTGTCGGCTGGGAAGGCCCGGGCCTTTGGATTACCGGGTGATTCAGTGGAGCCTGGGGCACGGATTTGCAGGGCTTACCTGGCTTTTAAGCCTTTTGCGCAGCTTTGTGGTGCGGGCCAGGAGAAAATGCAGAGGGAATGCTTCCCCTGTCTCTAATGGAAGCCCAGGAAAGAGGCAATGGACAGATGAACTGTAAAAATTTGGAAAGGATATCCAGGGATGAAGGATTTAATATCGGTAATTATTCCCGTCTATAAGGTGGAGGCCTATCTGGAGCGCTGCGTGGATTCCGTGCTGGCCCAGACTTATGAGAATCTGGAGATTATTTTGGTGGATGACGGATCTCCGGATGGCTGTCCGGCCCTCTGTGATAAATATGCAGCCGCAGACAGCCGGGTGCGGGTGATTCATCAAAAGAATGCAGGCCTTTCCGGGGCAAGAAATGCGGGAATCGATGCGGCCCGGGGAAGCTACCTTTCCTTTATTGATTCTGATGATTATGTGGCAACGGATTTTATAGAAAGCCTCTATAAGGCCTGCGTATGTACCGGCAGCCAGCTAAGTCTGTGCCGCTGGATGTATGTGCACGGGGAGGAGCTGCCTGAAAAAGGGAGAGAAACGGCTGCCCGTGCAGGAAGCGTGGAAGAGGAGGAAGTGTCCGGGCTTCGGGTTTACGGACGCCGGGAGCTGATGGAGATGCTGTATGATCCCGACGGAGCCTATTTTGTGGTGGCCTGGAATAAGCTGTATCGTCGGGAGCTTTTTCAGGGGATCCGCTATCCTCTGGGACAGATTCACGAGGACGAGGCCACGACCTACAAGCTTTTTCACCGGACCGGGCAGGGAGCCTTTGTGGATCGGCCGCTATATGGCTATTTTGTGGCGCCCGCCAGTATTACACGGGGCTTTAATCCCCGCCGCCTGGACTGGATTATCGGTGTGAAAGAGCGCCTGGATTTTTTTGAGGAGAACGGATATGCCCATCTTATGCCAAAGGCCCTGCAGGCCTTTGCAGACGGGATGATCGATATTTACTTTGGCCTGGTGGATTTCCAGCCGGAAAACAGGGAAGCCAGGCGGCGGATTCAGGAATTGGTGCGGCAGGGACAGAAACGGGTGCGGGCCTACGGAAGGTTTCCTCTGCGGACCGAAGTGGGATATTGGCTCTTTGTCCATGTGCCCGGGCTTTACCGGGTTCTTTTGGAGCGGGTGAAGAGTGAGAGCGGAAAACAGTAGGGAGAAGGAAAGAGAGCGGGGATGAGGGGCATCAGGCGGCAGGAAAAGGAGCGGAGAACAGGATGGAAGCGACAGTCAGTGTGATTGTGCCGGTTTACAATGTGGAGCATCTGTTGGAGCGGTGTGTGGACAGCATTTTAGGGCAGACAAAAAAGGATCTGGAGATTATTCTGGTGGATGACGGCTCCACCGACGGCTCCGGCGGGCTTTGTGACGCCTATGCAAAAAAAGATGCCCGGATCAAGGTGCTCCACAAGGAGAATGGAGGCCTTACCTCGGCCTGGAAGGCGGGACTTGCTCTGGCTACCAGCTGCTATGTAGGGTTTGTGGACAGCGACGACTGGATAGATGAAAATATGTATGCCCGCATGTATGAGACGGCGGTGGCAGAAAAGGCTGATGTGGTGGTCTGCGGCCTGGTCTATGAGTTTCAGGATCCCAGGATTCCGGGGCGTCGGGAGGGCTCCAACTTTCGCCGGAAGGTTTATGAGCGCAAGGAGCTGGAGGCGGAATTTCCCAGGCTTATCAACGACGGACATTTTTTCGGGCGGACCATTCAGCCGGCCCGGGTGACAAAGCTTTACCGGAGACTGCTTTTGGAGCAAAATCTGCAATTTTGCAGCGACAGGGTTTCCGTGGGGGAGGATATGCAGATTACCTTTCCCGTTCTCCTGGATGCCAGAAAGCTTTGCGTTCTCCCGGATTTTTATCCCTATCACTACTGGATTACCGATAGCTCTATGACGGGAAAACATGACAGCGCCTACCTGGAGAAGGTAAAACGCATTACCCGGCAGCTATATCGTATCAGCGACGTAAAGAAGGTGTATGATTTTAAGCCCCAGATCCGCAATGATTTCCTCAGTCTCTCTGTGCTGGCCGTGAAAAACGAGATCTACCGGAATTACCGGGCGGGGAGGAAGGCCGTGGTGGAGCATGTGCGGCAGATCTGCGAGGATACCATGGTGCGGGAGGCCCTGGGATCTCATACCATGGATCAGCTGTCCCTTTCTATCCGGCTGTATATATATCTTATGCGCCGGCGGCATTATGGGTTGTGCTATTGGCTGGTGCTGGTATTTTTTAAGGCGCAGTATTATCTGGGGAGAGAGTACAAGAGGCAATGAATTGGCCAAGGGACGCCGAAATGGGAGGAAGCATATCCAACGCAAACGGGATAACACTCCAGCGAACTAACTGCTAACTACGACTAGAAAACGCTCAGGAATGCCTTCGCGTTTTAGTCTCCGTAAGCAGTGGATTTCGCTTCCGTTAAAAGCATCCCTGAATGGTTTGCTTTTGGATCGGTTTCCTCTCATTCCGGCTGTGTTTTGGATAATATGCGGAAAGGTAACATGAGAAATTTAAAGTGTGAGAATAATTTATAAAATGTATATACAAATATAGGGTTTATATGCTATAATACGGATAATTTAAAATGCGGACAACGGACAACAGGAAGCGGGGACAGAGTATGAAGGATTGGCGGGAGCAGGAGTTAATGAATCAGCTGCGGATTAAAGGGAAGCTTGAGCTGGGCGAGGTGGTTGAGTTGCTGCAGGTGTCTGAATCCACGGCCCGGCGGCTGTTTTCCAGACTGGAGGAGGAGGGAAAGATCATCCGGGTCTATGGAGGGATTCAGCTGTCTGCCAAGAACCCGGCGGAGTATTCCTTTGAGCGGGTGGCGCAAAATAATATAGAGGAAAAGCGGGCCATTGCGGCGGCAGCCGTGGGGCTTTTGCGGGACGGGGATACTATCTTCTGTGATTCCGGCACCACGGTGCTGTGCTTTTGCATGGAGATTGTGCGGCGGATCCATGAAAGGCCCTTGAATATTCAGGTGTTTACCAACTCCCTGGCCATTCTGGAGGTGCTGTCGCCCTATCTTCCTGTGGTAATGCTGGGCGGGGAGTATCGGCCGCACCGAAAGGATTTTAGCGGCTATCTGGCGGAGATTGCCCTGTCCCGGATTCATACGGATAAATGCTTTATTGGCACGGACGGCTATGACGGAAAGAAATATCTCACCACAACGGATTTTGACACGGCCCGCCTGGCGGAGATTGCCATCAGCAATTCCGATATGACGGTGATATTGGGGGATTCCAGCAAATTTGCCGAGTGCGAGCCTATTGGATATGCGGAGCTTGGCAATGTGGACCTGCTGGTGACGGACAGCGGCCTTGACAAGGCTATTCGGGAGCAGCTGGAGGGATTTTCCACCCGGCTTATGTGCGTGGATATGGAAAAATGGAGGAGGGAAAACCCCTAGGAAGGGGGAAGTTCCAGGAAGAGGTCAAGAGGATGGAGGAGTATTTTAAGAAGCTTCAGAAGGAAAAGCCCTTTGCCTCCCTGAGTGATCTGGTTTATGAGGAGCTGGTGAGAGAGATTATCTGCCAGGAAAGACAGGCCGGAGAGCGGATCAATGAGGCGGCCATTGCCAAGGAGCTGCAGGTGAGTCGCACGCCGGTGAGCATTGCGGTAAACCGTATGCTGGAGCAGGGATTTCTGGAAAAGGACGGAGGAAAAATGCCCCGGGTAACAGCCGTGAGCCGCCAGGAATATCTGGAGCTAATGGAGGCCCGCAAGGCTGTGGAGGGTCAGGCAGCCTTTCTGGCGGCCAAACGGATCACGGAGCAGGAGTTGTCTCAGCTTAAAAATCTGTTGCAGAAGTGGAAGCAGGAAGCCTTTGAGAGTCGGTACAGCCAGGAGAACTCCCAGTTTCACGCCCTGATTGTAAAGGCCTCCCGCAATCCGGTGCTGCTGCAATTCTATGGGGAAATGCAGGATAAGCTTCTCCGGTATCGCTATCGGACAGAGAATCAGGAGGAGATCAAGGGACTTCTCCCGGATTTGTATCCCTATCACTTTGCCATTTATCAGGCCCTGCGGAGCCGAAATTCCTGGCAAGCCAGGCAGGAGATCTGGGAGGACATTGATCAGATGTGCAGCCGGTTTCTTACTTTGCTGTCATGTTGATGAATTTGGAAAAAGGTAACAGAGAGCTGTGAAAAGCAGAGGAAAAAGTTACAGCATAATAAGGTCTGTCAGAAATCCGAGGAATATCTAAAAAAAGGTATTCTTCGGATTTTTTGCATATATATCGCTTAAAAAAGTGGTGAAAACAGGTGCTTTTGCATAAAAACAGACACAATCCACCCGGGCTGCTATACTTAACTCAGCAGATGGGAGAATCGGATCAGGCGCAGAAAAAGGAATAAGAATTGCCCTGATGCAAGGATCTGCAGAAGAAACATAGAAAAGGAGTGAAGAGATGAAAACATTGCTGCTTAGCCAGGAGGATATCCGCAAGGTGATGGATATGAAAAGCGCTGTGGAGATCTGTGAGAAAACCTTTCAGGGAATGGGAGAGGGAACGGTGGTAAACCCCACAAAGGTGCTGCTAGATCTGGGAGAAACTGGAAATTATCCTTATTATGGGGGCTTTTTCAATGCCATGCCGGCCTATGTGGGGTGGCTGGATCTTGCAGGCATGAAGTGGGTGGGAGGATTTATGAATCCCAAGCGGGAGCAGCTGGGTCTGCCCTTTATCAATGGCATGATTTTGCTGGCGGATCCAAGGCTGGGGCTGTTTCTGTCCGTGATGGACGGAGCGTATATTACGGGCCTGCGCACAGGAGCCCAGACAGCCGTGGCTCTGAAATATCTCCTGCCAGGCAAAAAAAGCCTGCGTCTGGGACTTTATGGGGCGGGCGGACAGGGGCATACCCAGACCCTGGCTATTTCTCAATGGTTTGACCTTGAGGAGGTTCGGGTGTATGACATCTCCCGGGAGGCGGCCCAGCGGTATGCTCAGGATATGAAAGAGGTGGTAAAAGGGGAGATTGTGGTGGCCGGTTCCCCGGAGGAGGCGGCCCGGGCGGATGTGATTATCTGCGTGACCCAGGCCAAGAAGAGCTTTCTGAAAAAGGAATGGGTGCAGCCGGGAACCATTGTGTTTCCCATGGGCTCTCACCAGGAATGTGAGGAGGAGCTTCTTTTGGCGGCAGATCACATTGTGGTGGATCATGTGGGCCAGTGTTCCCACCGGGGAGCCCTCACAAAGGTCATAGAGACCGGAAGGCTCTCTGTGGAGGCTATGGATTACACCATCGGAGAGCTGGCCGCCGGCCGGCGGCAGATGGGGGATCTGTCCGGCAAGCGGGTGATCTGCATACCGGTGGGAACGGGAGCCATGGATGTGTCCGTAGCCGGGGTGGCTTATTTCCGCGCCCGGGAGCTGGGTCTGGGAGAGGAATTTTCTTTTGTAAGCTTTGACTGTCTGAGATAGGTTGCAGATTTGAAACCGTCATTTTCAATCAAAAAAATGAAAGAATCAGTCAAATATGCTGTTGACAAATGAAAGAAAAAATTGTATTATATAAACTATATAGAGAAGGATTCTTTAATTAATTGAAAATTTTTTATTTTCAGAAAAATAGTATTTTTGTCAGAGAAAAGACTTTCGCAGCAGGAGGGGCTTCGGAAGGCAAACGGGTGAGGCATATATATGGAAAAATATCTTTTGGGCATTGATGTGGGAACCACGGGGACAAAAACCATCCTGTTTTCTACAGAGCGGGGGATGATTGCCGGGGATTATATGGCTTATGGGCTGAAGGCTCCCCAGGTGGGCTACAGTGAGCAGGATGCCCGGGACTGGTGGCGTGCTGTGGTGAAAACCGTCCGCACGGTCTGTGGGGAGCTTAAGAATCCGGAGCAGGTGGAGGCTATTTCCCTTTCCCTGCAGGGAGGCACCATGGTGCCTGTGGATAAGGATCTTGAGCCTCTGCGGCCGGCTATTGTGTGGAATGACGGCCGGTGTCGGCAGGAGGCGGAGGATTTTGCCCGGGAGTTTGGAGAAAAATATTTCTATGAAAAGTGCGGCTGGGGACTGAGCAATGGGTTGAATGCCCTGGAGATCCTCTGGCTTTCTCGTCATGAGCCGGAGGTGTTTGAGAAAGCCGCCTATTTTCTGTCTGTGCCGGACTATGTGTCTGCCAAAATGACCGGGATTCCTGCGGTGGATCTTTCCGATGCAGGGATTAATCAGCTGGCAGATATTCAAAAGGGCATTTATGATTCCAAGATTTTAAAATTTATCGGCATCAGGGAGGAGCAGCTTGGGAAAATCGTCCACTCCGGAGAGGTGATTGGGCCTTTGACCCGGGAGGCGGCCCTGGAGCTGGGACTTACGGAGCACACGGTACTGGTGGCCGGGGCTCATGATCAGTATGCGGTGGCTGTGGGGGCCGGATGCAACCAGGCAGGAGATATTCTTATCGGTACAGGCACGGCCTGGGTGGTGACGGCTCTGTCCAAGGAGATAGACTTTACCAACGGATTTTCCCAGTCCGCGTCGGCTGTGAGAGGGCTCTGGGGATCCTTAGTTTCCATGACTACCGGGGGCGTGTGTCTGGAGTGGTTTCGGAAGAACCTGGCCTTGGGAGAGCAGGAGGAGCCTCTTTCCTATGAACGCATTAACGACATGGCGGAGAAAAGCGGCACAGGTGCCAGGGGAGTGACCTTCTACCCCTATTTTACCGGATGCAGCTTTCCTCTTCGGGAGCGGACCTCCAAGGCCACCCTTTTGGGCATGGATTTGTCTCATGACCGGTTTGATGTGGCCAGGGCTATTTTGGAGGGGGTTGCCTTCCAGATTGTGTGGATTTTGGAGAGCTTCCGGGAAAAGTTCCCCACATCCAGCCTAAAGCTGGCCGGGGGAGCCACCAAGAGTCCTCTGTGGTGCCAGATTATTGCGGACATTTCCGGACTTCCCGTGCGGGTACCGGCGGTGGCGGATTTGGCCTGTGTGGGAGCGGCGGTTCTGGCCGGCATGGGCAGCGGCGTATTTGGGGACGCCCGGGAGGGCTATCAATGCCTGGCCGTGGAGGAGCGGGAGATTCTTCCCGATCCGGAGCATGTGAAAGCATATGCAAGGCTGTTTGCCTCCTATAAAAGGGGTGCAGAAGAGCTGAGTATGTTTTATAAAACCTATTTACAAGGGAGGAGGAGTGTCGAAAGCTGACACTGCCAAAGGTTCACAGGTCACCGAAGGAGTGACAAAGAAATGGAGGGAAAGGTATGAGGAAAATGAGGAAGATGCTGGCATTGCTGTTGTGTGCGGGGATGATTCTGGGGGGAATATCCGCGTGTGGCTCTAAGGAGACACCCACACAGGCGCCGGCCGAGGGGGAAAGCAAGACAGAGGAGTCGAAGGAAGAGCCGGCTGCAGGCGGGGAGGAGCATGAGAATGTAACCCTGGAGGTATGTATTGTACAGCCTGACTGGTCCGATGAATGGGATGATATGGAAAAGAAATTTGAGGATGAATATCCCTGGATCGACGTGGTTTCCGTAGGCGTGCAGGAGAATCAGGGAGAATTTTTGACCACCCGGGCCGCTGCCAACGATTTGCCGGCCATTACGCAGATTAACAACAATCAGAATGTATGGGCTCTGTGTGAGGAAGGAAAGATTCTGGATGCCAGCGGCTTTTCCGTGGCTGCCAATGTGCCGGATTCCTACAAGGATGCCTATACCCACGACGGGGTGTTTATGGGAATTACCCAGGGTGCAGCCTTTACCGTGCTGTTCCTGAATATGGACATTTTAAAGCAGGCAGGCTGGGAAGCGCCGCCTACCAATTTTGACGAGCTTATCAAGTGCTGTGAGGATATTGAGGCCAATACCGATGTGGCTGCCATTACCGTAGCGGCCAACAAGACCACCAACTGCTGGATGGTATGGGAGGGCATTCTGGCCAATGTATACGGCGATGAGCTGGGCTTTGGCGTGTACGATGAGCAGATCAAGGACGGTACCTTTGATTTTGCCAAGAATCCCAAGGCAACGGAAATGTTGGCTGCTATTTCCAGCCATATGATGACCGGTACCTCCAGCATGACGGAGGATGACGTAACGGCCGCATTTGCAGACGGCGCTGTGGCCATGGCCATTGCCGGCAACTGGACTGCAGCCAATATCTGTGACGCTATCGGCGAGGCCGCCGGGGATCCCGCAGCCGCAGCCGCTGTGCTGGTTCCCTTTAATGAGGCAGGCAAGGATCCCTGGATTTCCGTATCTCCTGAGGATGCCTTTGCATGTACAGTACAGGAGGATCCCAATGTGGCGGAAGCTGCCAAGGTGTTCTACGAGTGGGTATTCCAGCCGGAGAACTTCAAGATTATTCAGAATGCCCGGGGTACGGTGCCCGTACTGACCAATATGACCGATGAGCACATTGTTCTTCCCGATGCAGTGGCAGACATCGTGCCGGCCATGAATGCGGCCCAGTATGTAATGATGAGCTTTAACCTGCTGACCAGCGAGTTCTATGACAGCTCCTGCACGGCCCTGAAGGATGTATATTCCGGAAACTTGAAGGCCGAGGATGCAGTGGCTAGTATGGCAGAAGCTTTAAAGGGAAGCCATCTGAATTAGGCTGCCCAAGATTAGGGGAATTTTAGAAAGTAGGAGATAGGATGAGGGCGTCTCAAAGGCCAGCCTTTTGGGGCGCCCTTCTGTATAGAGAAATTTGGAACGGGGTGTACGATGAAGAAGAAAATGACTTTTGAAAGAAAGCGTACCGTTACAGGCGCTTGCTTTTTGCTCCCCTCCGCAATACTATGCCTGATTTTTGTCATTGTGCCGCTGGTAGATATTTTCCGGTACAGCGTATATGAATGGAATGGGGTTGGCAGCAATATGAAGTTTGTGGGGTTGGCCAATTTCCTGAGGCTGCCTTCCACGGAGGGCTTCTGGGAGATGGCCAAGGCCACGGTCATTTATGTGGTGGGGGTTACAATTCTGGTCATTGTGATTGCCTTTTTGCTGGCGTTGGTGCTGGATTTAAAGGGAAAGGGGCGGATCAACCGAAACTTTCTGCGGGCCATGTGGTTTGTGCCCTGCCTGCTCAGCGGCGCCATCGTGGGTATCCTGTGGCGGATTATGTACAACTATAACAATGGCTTGATAAATACCCTGATAGGGTATTTGAACCTGCCCAAGGTAAATTGGCTGGAAACCTACGGGGTGACCATGGGAGCAGTGATTGTGGCATCCGTTTGGTGCCAGATCGGGATGTGTACCATTATTTTTCTGGCCGGATTGCAGAGCATTCCCGAGGATCTTCTGGAGGTGGCAAGGATTGACGGGGCCAGCTATTTTCAGCAGCTGCGGAAGATTGTCATCCCCATGATGGCATCCTCCATTACCATCAATGTGATTACCACGACCATTGCAGCCTTTAAGGCCTATGAGCTGCCCTACCTGGTGTCCAACGGACTGCCTGGCTATTCTACCCGGCTTTTGACCCAGCGGATTTATTTTTACGGCTTTAGGTCCATGGATTACGGTACGGCCTCGGCCCTGTCAGTGGTGCTGATCATTATTATCACCCTGATATCCCTGCTGCAGCTGGTGGTGCTGAAGAGAAGGGAGGATATTTACTGATGAAGGGAAAACGGATTCGGATATTGGCTGGTGAAATCCTCTTTTTGCTTTTGACGATTATCTGCTGGATCCCCATTTATTATTTTGTTATCGGGGCCTTTAAGGAGCGGCGGGACATTGTTAAATATCCCTTGAAAATTTCGCCGGATTTGTTTACGGTGGAAAATTTTACCTATGTATGGAAAAAGATGGATTTCCTGAAAACCCTGGGAAATACTGCCTTTATCACGGTGATGGCTCTGGTTATTGTGATTATCTGCAGCGCTCTGGCCGGCTTTGCCATTGCCCGGATTAAGCGGCGGATTTTTATGGTGTACTATTCTCTGCTGGTAGCCCTCATGGTGGTGCCCTTTATTGGCTGCGTGATTTCTCTGGTGGTGCTTTCCAACCGAATGAATCTCTACAATAGTCTCTGGGGCTGCGTGCTGATACAGGCGGCCTGGAATATGCCCTTTGCAGTGTTCCTCTATACGGGGTTTATGGGAGGGCTTCCCAAGGAGCTGGAGGAGGCAGCGTACATAGACGGGTGTAGCACGGTTCAGGTGTTTGCACGGATTTTCCTGCCTTTGCAGGCGCCGGTGACGGCCACCTGCTGTATCCGCTGCGGCATCGGCATGTGGAATGACTACCTGGTGAGCAATTCCCTGCTGAACAGTGCCAGGACCCCCACCTTGATGGTGGGCATTCAGCAGTTTTTCGGGGCTTATGTGAGCGAGTATGGCTATGCCTTTGCAGGGATTATTCTGGCGTCTCTGCCTATTTTGGTCATGTTTGTATTTTTGCAGAAGTATTTTATCAAGGGTCTGGTGGCAGGTGCGGTGAAGGGTTAATTCCGGCCTGTGCAGATAGATAAAAAAGAGAGGAGTGTTGAGAGAATTGGCATTGTTTGAGGTGAAGGAGTATGACCGTCAGATCTATGAGGAAGAGCTTCGGGATTTTCTTCCGGAGAAAATGATTGACATTCATACGCATATTTGGCTGAAGAGCCTTCGGCGGCCCAGGCCCCTGGCGCCGGGGGAGGTGAAAAGGACTGTAACCTGGCCGTCTCTGGTGGCGGAGGATAACTGCGTGGAGGATTTGCAGGAGACCTACCGGCTGATGTTTCCGGGAAAAGAGGTTACGCCTATGATGTTTGCAAGCGGCGAGCGGGAGGCCCTTCCGGATTTGAACGTGTATGTGAAGGAATGCGCGGCAAAAACCGGATATCCGGCCCTCTACTATTCCCGGCCGGAGGAGAGTGGGGAGGAGATTGAGCAGAAAATTCGGGAGGGCGGCTTTTTGGGGCTGAAATCCTATCTGAATCTGGCCCCCTGGTATCTGCCGGAGAAGGAGATCCGGATCTTTGACTTTTTCCCCAAGCATCAGCTGAGAAAGGTCAATGAGATGAAGGCCATTGTGATGCTGCACATTCCCCGGGACGGAAGGCTGAAGGATCCGGTAAATCTGGCCCAGATCCGGGAGCTGAAGCAGGAATTTCCGGATATTCGTCTGATTATTGCCCATATTGGCAGGGCCTATGTGGAAAGCGATGTGGGGAATGCCTTTGAAGAGCTCTCTGGGTGTACAGACCTGCTGTTTGATTTCTGCGCCAACTGCTGTGAGTTTGCCATTACGAAGATGCTGGAGGCCGTAGGGCCCAAGCGGGTCATGTTTGGCAGCGATATGCCTATTTTGCGCATGCGGACTCACCGCATTGAGGAGAACGGCACCTATATCAACCTGATTCCCCCGGGACTCTATGGGGATCCCGCCCAGGACCGCCATTTGAGAGAGGTGTCGGATGAGGAGGCTAAAAAGATCACCTTCTTTATGTATGAGGAGATTCTGGCCTTTAAGCGGGCGGCTAAGACGGTGGGCCTTACCAGAGAAGATATTGAGGATGCTTTTTATAACAATGCGAAAGACTTGATTGACGGTGCCCGGAGAGATATTTACGGGGCATAGGGAAACTAAAAGACAGCGAAGGTCAGATCCGGAAGGCGGAAAGGACTGTAGCGGAACTTTAATAGGAGTATAAAAGCCATGAAAAAAATAAAAGTGGGATATCTTCCTCTTTATATTAAATTGTACGATGACAGTAATCCTCATACAAGAGAGCCCCTGGTTGCATATATGAATACGCTGATCAGCATGCTGGAAGGAAACGGCCTGGAGGTTGTGCGGGGAGATGTGTGCCGGATAAAGCCGGAGTTTGAGGAGGCTGTCCGCATGTTTAACGAGGCGGATGTGGATGCGGTCATCACCCAGCATTTAGCATATTCTCCGTCTCTGGAGTCGATTGAGGCACTTTTAAAGCTGAAAGCGGAGATTATTGTGTTGGATACCACTCCGGACTATGAGCTTATCTCCATAGCCGGATATCGGAGCGGCATCAGCCCCAACCATGGCATTCACGGGGTGCAGGATATGTGCAATCTCCTGAAGCAGAGGGGCCGTAAATATACCATCTGTGCGGGGCATGCCATGCACAGCGAGGTGATTGCGGAGACTGTGGGCATGTGCCGGGCTGCAGCTGTGGCCAAGGCTTACCACAATGCCCGGGTGGGCTCTGTGGGAGGCTCCTTTGTGGGCATGGGAGATTTCCTGGTGACTCCGGAGCACTATGAGGAGAAAATCGGGGCAAAGGTGTGCTATATGACCCCGGAGGTAGTGGAGCGCTATGTGGCGGCTGTGACCCCGGAGGAGATTGCTGAGGAGATTGCCCTGGATAAGGAGAGATTTACCTGGGAGATCAAAAATGAGGAGTGCTATCGCGCAGCCGTTCTCTCCGGCCTGGCTGTGCGCAAGTGGGCGGAGGATGAGAAGCTTACGGCTGCCACGGTGAACTTTCTCACCCTGGATACCTGCGGGCTGCCCAAGATGCCCTTTGCAGAGTGTTCCAAGATGCTGGCTCGGGGTATGGGCTATGCAGGGGAGGGAGACGTGCTTACGGCCGGACTGGTGGGGGCGCTTCGAAGTGTGTATTACAATACGACCTTTGTGGAGATGTTTTGTCCGGACTGGAAGGAGGATGTGATCCTTCTCAATCATATGGGAGAGGCCAACCTGAATCTGGCGCAGTGGAAGCCTGTTTTGGCGGATGTGCCCTTTAATTACAATTCCTGCGGGGACACGGCGGCAGCCTATCTGTGCATGCGGCCGGGCAAGGCCGTTTATCTGAATCTGGCGCCTATGGGAGAGGGCTTTACCCTGATTCTCACCCCCGTGGAGCTCCTTAATGAGGGGCTGGAGTTTGGAGCCTACCGTCGGGCCATGCAGGGATGGATGAAGCCCTGTAAGCCGGTGAAGAAATTCCTGAAGGAATTTTCCATGCTGGGCGGCACCCACCACTCCGCCATGGTATATGACGCCTCCCTGGAGGAGCTGGCGGCCTTTGGCAGAATGATGGGCTTTGACGTGGAGATTCTTGCATAGGGCAATACGAAATACCAGGGGCCCGGAAACCGGGAGGAATCCCTGCCGGGCCTCAATAATTAAATGGAGACAGAATTTCATAAGGGAGATAGAACATGAAGCCTGCAATTCGCACGCCGTACTTTGAGATCGGCGTAAAAAATTATATTTATGGAGATACGGTGCTGGAGTATGCTCTGGCAGCCGATAAAGCGGCAGAGAAATATGACATTGACGTATTGTTTATTGCGCCTGCCACAGAGATTCGCAATATTACCTCTCACACCAAGCATTTGATTGTGCTGGCCCCCTATATGGACACCCTGCGGCCGGGCCGGGGGATGGCGGATATCCTTCCGGAGGGATTAAAGGCAGCGGGGGCTCAGGGGGTGGTCATCAACCACTGCGAGAAGCCTATGAGCCTTCCGGCTATGAAGGCCACCATTGACCGGGCCAGGGAGCTGGATTTCCTGGTATTTGCCTGTGCGGATACCATCGACGAGGCTAAGGCCATTGCCCAGCTGCACCCGGATATTATCAATCCGGAGCCCTCGGAGCTGATTGGAGGCGCGGGAGGAAAGGTCAGCGATATGAGCTTTGTCATGGATTCCATTCGGGAGATCAAGGCCATCGATCCCTCCATTATGGTGGAGCAGGCGGCGGGTATCACCAATGGAGAACAAGTGTACGCCTTTATTATGGCAGGATCTGAGGCAGCGGGGGCAGCCTCCGGCATTATGAACGCGGCGGATCCCATTGCCATGATTGATGAGATGATCGCGGCCACCAGGCGGGCGGCAGACGATCTGGCAGCCAAAGAGAAATAGAGACAAGGAGACAGGCTTTTCCCATCCGGGGAATGGATGGAGGGAGAGCCGGGGAAAGGGGAGCCTTATGATTTACAGAGAGGAATTTCAGGTGCAGTCCAGGGATCACGCCTGCAGCTTTCACGACGTGACGGCCCAGGCCAAGGAGATTGTAAAGCGGTCCGGGATTCAGAATGGCATTGTGGTGGTGTATTCCCATCATACCACCTGCTGTGTGATTACCCAGGAATGTGCCTTTGATATGTCTATGACAGGGCTGGAAACCCTGCAGCAGGATCTGGTGGATGTGATGGAGGAGATCATTCCCACCTGCAGAAGAGAGGGGCAGTATTTGCACCCGGGTCCCAAGGCTTTGGTATTTGCAGAGGAGCACGGGGAGGATGCCCGGGGCTGTCACAATACGGACGCCCATCTCAGATCCTCCATTATTGGCCGGAGCGAGACCATTGTGCTCATAGATGGTCAGATGGATTTGGGAGAATTTGGGTTTATTCATTTTATTGATTTTGACCAGACCAGAGCCCGTAAGCGCACGGTTCAGGTGATGGTAATGGGGGAATAAGCATGCAGACAAAGGAGCCGTATTTTCATACGCGCAATTACGGGTGCCGCATCCGGCATTATTTCTGCAATGATATCGAGATGCTGTCCCTAGAAAATGATGTGATCAAGGTGGTTCTGTCCCTGGGCAAGGGAGCGGACATTGTGGAATTTGTCTGGAAGCAAAAGGATGTGGACTTTATGTGGCATTCCTTTAACGAGCAGAAGAATATGAATCACCAGTCCACTGTGCCAAGCAGCGGAGGGAATTTTCTGGATTCCTACGGGGGCGGCTGGCAGGAGCTGTTTCCCACCTATGGGGGGAATACCCTGTACCGGGGAGGAGAGATTGGAGTTCACGGGGAGGCTTGTCTGTATCCCTGGAGCTATGAGGTGCTGACGGACACGCCGGAATGCATCTCCGTTCGGCTCAGCCTCCGAACCATTCGCACGCCCTTTTTACTGGAAAAGACCCTGACGCTTCGGGAGCACAGCGGGGAGCTTGCCATGGAGCAGGCCTGCACCAATCTGGGCAGCACGTGCCAGCAGTTTATGTGGGGACATCATCCGGCCTTTGGGTTTCCCTTCCTGGACGAGAGTGTGCGGCTTAGGCTTAAGGGAACGCCCCATGTGCGGGTGCCGGCGGAGAATATTGCCCACCGCTGTCCCTTTGACAAGGAGACGGAAGGTCCCTGGCCCTTGCTTCCCGGGAAGGATGGGAGCATGGTGGATATGAGCCGGGCCTATGATTCGGCGGACCGGCTGTATATGGAATACTGTATCAGTGATCTGGCGGAGGGCTCCTATGAGCTGGTGAATGAAAATCTGGGGCTGGGCATGCGCATGACCTGGGACGAACAGGTGTTCCGGTATTTATGGATCTGGGGCATGTACTGCGGCCATGAGGAGTATCCCTGGTATGGCCGGGCCTATACCATGGGTGTGGAGCCCTGGTCCGCTATGCCGGGAAGCTATGAGGCGGTGCTGAAAAAGGGGGAGGCACTTTCCCTGGAGCCGGGAGAGACCATGAGGACCTGGCTAAAGGCGGAGGTCTTTGTTGAAAAATAGTTGAAAAATAAAGACAGGTATCCTTTTTTGCCAAAATCGGCCTGGACAGGACCGGAAAAAAGGGGTAGAATAAAAAACTGAATCATACAAGGGAAAGCGATGAAACATCGCGGAGGATGAAAATCATGGAGATTACGTTTTGGGCCATGTTTAATCAGATGCTTGGCCTGTTTGCGTTACTGTTGATCGGGTACTCTATGAATCGGTTGGGACTATTGCCGGATCACACGGAGGAGGTCGTGTCTAAATTAGTTACCCAGCTGTTTCTGCCTGCTTTGACTATTTATACCTTTATGGATCAGTGTACGGTGGAAAATCTTCGGACCTATGGGTCCTGGGTATTGTATGGAATCATCTTTTTGGGTGCTTCTATGCTTTTGGCTGTTCTTTTGGCTAAGCTTATGGCCGGAAAGAATCACTATCTGGAGGGAATTTACCGGTATGTGCTGGCCTTTCCCAACACGGGCGGGGTGGGAACTCCTGTGGTTTTGGCGCTTTTTGGAACCGCCGGCCTGTTTCAGTATCAGCTGTTTCAGCTGCTCAATGGAATCGCTACCTATGGCTGGGGAATTGTACAGATGATTCCCAATCCGCCGGCCCGGAAATGGACGGATCATTTGAAGAATATCTGCAATCCGGCATTTGTATCTACGGTGATTGGAGCCATTCTGGGCCTTACGGGAGCTGCCCGGTTTTTGCCGCCGGTGGTTCCGACCACCCTTAAGAGCATTGGAGGGGCGTATTCGGTAATGGCCATGCTGTTGGTGGGATTTGTGTTGGGGGATTACAAGGTAAAAGAGATGGTAAGCGGACGCCCCTTCTATATGGTAAGCTTTCTGCGTCTGCTGGCAATTCCCTGTCTCTACCTGACAGTGCTGCATTTATTGCATGCGCCGCAGATGCTCTGTGTAATGACCTGCCTGGTTTACGCCTGCCCCTGTGGCATGAATACGGTGGTGTATCCGGCGGCCTACGGACAGGATACCCGGCCGGGAGCCAGCATGATTCTCATTAGCAGCGCCCTGTCTATGGTGACCATTCCCTGTATTTATATGCTGCTGTGAAGCGGGGGAAGCAATCCGTATGAAAGGCAGGATGCAGAAAAAGGTTTATCGGGGGAAAACAGGAATTCCTCAGCCGCGAGTTTTGGCAGCTGGGGAATTTTTACATTATAGGAAAGACCGCCTTTTGCGTTCTTTTTGAATTGAAAGTTTTATGGCATGGATGGTATAATAAAAAGGATAAATGAAGGCAGAGGGAGTAATTTTCTATAAAGCTGCTTTTTAAGGGCATAGGAGACAAAAACAATGAGAAAGAAAAAAAGATTCCGGGGCATTCTGTTGCTTGCTGGTTTGTTGCTACTAACCGGCTGCGGCAGCCAGGCAGAGAAGCCGGCCTGGGAGGAGGCAGTGCTGACCTTTATCCATGTGGGAAAGGGGGATGCCCTGCTGCTTGCGGTTCCCGGGGATGAATTTTATCTGGTGGACACAGGAAAGAAAAAGGATTTTGAGGAGATCCGGGAGGTTTTGGATCGGAAAGGCGTCACCAGGCTTAAGGGGATTTTCATTAGCCATGGTCACAAGGACCATGCAGGAGGGCTGGAGAGTATTCTGGAGGAATATCCGGTGGAGCGGGTGTATCTGTCCGGGCTTCCCGATCCCTCCTTTCAAAAGGTGGATGTAAGAGAGGTGGCTGGGGAGGCCAAGGTGCCGGTGGAGGAGCTGTTTTTGGGCGATGTGGTTGCGCTTGGGGAGAGCTCCGGGGTTGAAGTACAGGTTTTGGGACCGGAGAAAATAGATAAAGAAAACGAAAACAATAATTCCCTGATTTTGCGGGTGGTTTATAAGGACACAGCCTTTTTGCTCATGGGGGACACGGAGCTTGCATCGGAGGAGCGCCTGTTAAGCTCTGACGCAGAGCTTGCGGCCCAGGTGCTCAAGCTTGGACACCACGGAAAGATGGATGCCACCTCAGAGGAGCTTTTGCGGCGGGTGCAGCCGGCCTATGGCATTGTGACGGCCAACCGGGAGAAGGAGGAGGGAGCGGCGGATCCGGCCATGGCAGAGCGGCTTAAAACGGCCGGGGTGGAGGCGTATTACTCGGAGGGAAAAATTCGGGGCGTGGACTTTATCTCGGACGGAGCAACGGTGCGGGTGGAGACCTATTAGAATCCTCTGTGGATAGTGAAGCTTGAAGATGTGTGCAGGTATAGATATAAAATAAAATAAAGATACTCTCGCTTAACAGGAGAGGGAATCTTGTCTTGAAATAAAATAAAGATACTCTCGCTTAACAGGAGAGGGGATCTTGTCTTGAGCTGTCTCTGGGAAACGGACATACCAGTTTCCGGAGACAGCTTTTTTTATAGTAAATTGTGTCCTGCAAAGCAAAAGCCCTCCGGAGGATTCACTTTTCAGGATGGCGTAACAATATGCTTTTTTATCTCCGGGAGCACACAGTAGGTGCAGGCATAATTCCAGAAGGAGAAACCAAAGAGAATCACAAAGGGGGCGGAGTAGGGCAGGCTGGTCAGCTCCATGGCCAGGAGCAATATGCCCGCCAGGAGACAGAGCAGGGTGGAGCGCAGGCAGATTACGGAGAGAAACAGGCCGTTTTTCAGCAGGCTAAAGGTGGAGAGGGAGACATGGGCCAGCATGACCTGAATATAGCAGAGGGAGCAGTAGAGAAGAAGCAGAGGAAGCAGGGAGGCAGAGCGCAGCATAGTTAGGAAGAACATATGTTCTGCATTGGCGGTCTCATAGAACCAAAATACATAGCCAAAGAGCAAAAGTCCGGCTACCAACACCAGCCCAGCCTTCAGGGAGGACAGAAATTCTGTCCGGAAGATATGAAGAAAGTCCGCCAGGAGATCGTAGGGCTCCCCCTCCAGCAGGCGGATATGAATCCAGGTCATGGCTGTCAGGGCAGCGGGAATGGAGATCACCGGCAGGCAGCACAGAAGAAAAAGCAAATTTATTTTTATCAGGGAAAAGCTTTGGGGAAGCAGCTGCTTCCAAAAGCCAAATCGGACACGCATACAAAAGCCTCCTTTGAGAAACGGACTAGATAAGCTTAACAGGCTCCCAGAAAACATTGGACTCCCGCTGGTTAATCTTGCCCAGGTAACGGTAAATGGTGGGCACAGAGGTGTTGAGAAGCTGAGCCACAATGGGCACCGCGCCCTTCAGGGTAAAGACATTTCGCTTGTTCAGCTCCGTGATCACCTGGATTTTCTGATTGGGATTGAGATTTTGTCCCGGATCCACATCCAGATCCTGCAAAAGCTGGTAGATAAGCTTGGGAAGGTTGGCCGTGGAGATATCTGGGATGGCAGCCCCGCTCTCAGCCTCGGCCGGGGGAGCCGTGGGGGTATGCTCCAGATTGAAAAAGCTCTCCAGGGAGCTTAGAAGCTGCTCCTTGGCGGCATGGTTGGAGGACAGGACAAAGACGCCCTGGGTAAGGCCATCTCCGTTCCGGATAAAAAACACATGATGCCGGTAATCGGGAAATTGCTCACAGACCAGATTGGTTTTGTAGAGCTCCTCCCTGGGGGATTGCTCCTTGAGAAGGCCCTGGATCATCTCCCCGATCTGGTCGATTTCCTGGGGATTCTCATAGCCGTAGGAGCAGGCGGTTGCCAGGATTCCCGGCTTTTCCCAGGTGTAATAGAGAATTCGAAAAGAGGGGCCCAGAGTTAAATGCAAAAATTCAGCAAATTGGCCAACAAAAAGCTTCCTTGTAGGTTCCATAAACTCCTCCTGCATGGTGATAAAAGGATGATAATAATAAAATAATATTATAATAAAATATTCAAAAAAGCAAGAAGGAATTTTAAATGTAAATTATGCACAAAAATTAAGAAATAAACTTGGTTAATCATACAAATATAACAAAGTGATAATAAATTATTATTGACACAGGGGAAACAGGGGCATATAATGAAAAATAGGAAGGGAAACCGGAAAATAATAAGAAAAAAATATTATATGGGTTGAGGGGGGAGTTATTTATGTCAAATGATTATGGGAATGAGGACGCCTATATTGCGCTTCATTATGCGGAGAATAATAAAGAATATCTCAGGGCCGTGGTTCCGCCCATCTTTATGAATTCTCTCCATACCTTTGAGAGGATTGAGGATTATTACAATGTGCCTGAGGGGGCCTATCTCTACGGAAGATACAGCAATCCCACCGTAGAGATCGTGGAGCGCAAGCTTGCGGCCCTGGAGCAGGGAAAACGGGCATTTTTATATGCCAGTGGTATGGCGGCCGCTACGGCAGCTGTTATGGCTGTCTGCCGCTCGGGGGATCATGTGGTGTGCGTACACAATGCCTATGGACCCCTGCAAAGCTTTTTGATTGACTATTGCAGCAAGGATTTGGATATTACCGTAACCTTTGTGCGGGGGGACAGCCTTGGAGAGATTCAGGAAGCCATACAGACCAATACCTCCCTGATTATTCTGGAGACGCCGGGCTCGGCCACCTTTTCCCTGGTGGATCTGGAGCAGGTGGCTAAGCTTGCAAGGGCAAACCATATTGTCACCTATGTGGACAACTCCTACTGTTCCCCCATATTTCAGAAGCCTCTGAGCCTTGGCATCGATATGGTCATGCACAGCACCACAAAATATCTGGGGGGCCACAGCGACCTAATCGGGGGTGTGCTGGTGACCTCTCAGGAAAGGCTTATGGAGCGGCTGGGGCAGCAGAGGCCCTGGTTTGGAGGAATTATGGGACCTATGGAGGCCTGGCTTTTAATGCGGGGACTGCGGACCCTCCCTGTGCGCATGCGCCAGCATGAGGAGACGGCCCTTGGAATTGCCAGGGCCCTGGAAAGGAATCCCCGGGTGAAAAAGGTTTATTATCCGGGTCTTGAGAGCCATCCTCAATATGACCTGGCCAAAAGGCAGCAGACAGGTTCCTCGGGACTTTTAAGCTTTGAGGTAAACGCCTCCCCGGCCAAGGCCGTGCAGGTTATCAACCGGCTTCGGGTATTCCAGATAGGCCCCTCCTGGGGCGGGCATGAATCCCTGGCCATTATGCCGCTTTTGAAAAATACCGACGAATATGCTCGCTGGTATGGGGCGTCCCGGGGCATTATCCGGATTCACTGTGGGCTTGAGGGGGCAAAGGTGCTCTTGAAAGATATAGAACAGGCACTGGAAATCATTTCATAGTTGAAGGAGGTTAGCAAATGAAAAAGAACAGGAAGAGACGAATGGCACTGTTGTGCGCAGTGAGTATGGCCGTGACACTGCTTGCCGGCTGTGGCAGCAAGGGACAGGAGGAGAAGCCGGCTGCGGCGCCTGAGGCAAAGACAGAGGCAGAAGGGAGCAATGCCGGAAGCGGGGAGACCATTACCCTTCGGATGATCGATTCCCTGGCCAGCGAATCCAGAACAGCCGCCCTGGAGACCATTATTGCGGCCTATGAGAAGGAGCATACCAATATTAAGATTGAGCTGATTTCTCCCCCCACGGAGAATGCGGATCAGAAGATTCAGCAGATGCTTATGTCCAACGAGCAGCTGGATCTCATTGATACGGGAAACGGCTTTCCTGTGTGTCTCAATAACGGCTGGGTGCAGCCCTTGAATTCCTATCTGGAGGGCTGGGAGGAAATGGACACCCTGTCGGATGCGGCGAAAAGTCGGATGACCATTTATGCCAAAAACGGCACGGATATCTGGTGCATTCCCTACGGCATTTATCAGAAGCTTTTGTTTTACCGGGTGGATCGGTTCCAGGAGGCGGGAATCACGCCACCGGAGGTGTGGACCTGGGAGGATGTGTATGAGATTGGCGTAAAGCTTACCCAGCCGGAGAACGGAAAGTATGGCTTTGCCTTCCGGGGAGGCACCAGAGGCCAGTTTGAATACGATTATCTTCTCCTCTCCTACCTGGGAGATGATACGCTTTTGGACCATGAGAGCTATCGGGCCTTTACCAAGGACGGGGGAACCATCTACCGCCTTCCGGAGGCCATGGAGGCGCTGGAGTTTTACAAGAAGCTCTACACGGACTGCTCCCCGGAGGACTCTATTTCCTGGGGGTTTACGGAGATGGTACAGGGCTTTATGAGCGGAACCTGCGCCATGCTGCTGCA
>CANPIM010000014.1 GCA_947574135.1 uncultured Lachnospiraceae bacterium | reverse complement strand
TACAGTATATCATGGGACATTCTAACATTACCATGACGCTGAACTATTACGCACATGCAACATTATTACAGGTTTAAAAAATTGTCTGCCACATCCAGGCTCCGCAAAAGCAGGCCTCCCCTACAGAAGCTCGATTATATTCACAGAATGGGGCTCCAGCCAAAGATCCACCGCCCCGTCACAGGCAAGCCACTCTCCGGTCCTGGGGACAATGCCCTGGATGCCAATATCATTGTAGGCCTCCGTGGATTCGCCGTTTAACGTATGTATGCGATACTTTTTCACGCCAGGTACCGAGAGATTCAGGGCCCGCTCCCGCTCCGGATCCTTATTCATGACGGAAACCACCACCGCGCCGTCGGACCGCAGGGTAGCCAGCACATCCAGCACCTGCACCTGCCGTTCTCCGCCCTTCAGATGGGGGAAGGTGATCATTTCCGGATCCGCATCCCACAGATCGAGAATGGTATCTCCCATAAGCTTCACATACATCTGGAACACATAATACGTGCCCCGCAGCACAATGCCATCCTTATGGGTGTAAATGCAGCCCCTGGCATTGACAATAGGGGCGTAATTGGCCATGCCCATAATATCTCCGTTCCGGTTGCAGGTGTTCAGGAAGCAGGCCGTAAACACCGTGTCCGCCATGGTATACTTGGTGTTGTCGTCATTGTCATCCCGGGGATACAGATAATCCTCCTTCGTCACCCCGTACTCATAGCGGCAGCCGGGGTGATACCAGCCCCGCAGATTCCACTCGTCAAAGGCAATCCGAATGTTCTTTTCAAGGCCCATGGCGCAGAGAATTCCTCTCACCTGGCGGATTCCCTCGTCCAGCTCCCCGGTAAAGGCCATGCACTGGCGGTAATCCGCCTCCGTGTTTACCTCGTGATTGCGATCCCAGTATTTGTGAATGGATATCCATTTCAGCCGACTGCCGGCATTCTTGAGAATATTGGTGTTCCAGTCCACGTCCGCCAGTGCTGCCGCTGACAGCTCTATGGTAGGATCCACATGCAGCAGCATTTTCGCGGATTCCCGCACCAGACGGCCCCACTCCTCCGCATCCCTGGCTCCAATCTCCCAATCTCCGTAATTTTCGTTCCCAATGCTCCAGTATTTTACCCTATAAGGCTCCTTGTGTCCGTTTTCAATTCGCCATTTGGCATACTGGCCCTCATTTTCCAGATTACAATACTCCGCCCAGTCACTCATCTCCTCCGCCGTTCCCGTCCCTGCATTGGTGCAGATATACGGTTCACACCCGATTTTCCGGCACATGGCCACATATTCATCTGTGCCAAAGGTGTTGGGGTCCTCTACCCGCCAGGCCTTGTCAAACAGGGGGATGCGCTTCTCCCCTACTCCGTCCTTCCAGTGATAGGAGGACACAAAGCAGCCCCCCGGCCAGCGCAGCACCGGCACCTCAATTTCCCGCATAGCCTCTATGACATCCCGCCGCAGGCCGTCCTCGTCGGAGAGCGGATTGCCGGGATCGTATACGCCGCCGTAGGTCTGTCGGTGAAAATGTTCCAGAAAATGGCCATAAATCATCTTGTCCCGCTTAAAAAGCTGTCTTTTGGGATTAATCTGCACCTTCATAGTAAAACCTCCTAAAATTATTTTGGGTGAACGCTCTTTCTATTCCCATTGTATATCACAGGATCGGGAAGTTCAAGTCCGCTTACCCTTATCCGCAAGTCTTTTGCTTAAAGAAAAAAGAAAAAATCACCCTTTAGGACTAGCCTCCATACAAACAAATTGCTACAATAGAATAAAATCACCAATCCGTGTGGACGAATCAGGATTGGCATTCCATAAAGGTAATACAACTTCAGGAGGCAGAATCATGTTAAAAATTATGTGCTTAAACCCCGTAACTCTGGAAACCACAGAGGAGGAAATTTCCTACATCGGAAAATATCTGGAAAGGGATACCACTTTGATTCCGGATGGCGTTTCTGAGGGCCCGGAAACCATCCAAAGCGAATACGAGGAAGCCCTTGCCCAGCCTCAAATCATAGATCTTTGCATAAAGGCGGAAAAGCAGGGCATGGACGCAGTGTTTGTAAACTGCTTCGGAGATCCGGGGGTTCGGGGCGCCCGGGAGGTGACCCATATTCCCATTTTCGGAGGCTTCGAGCCGGTGATGCTGACGGCCATGGGAATCGGGGATCGGATCGGGATTCTCTCGGTTTTGGACAATGTCCTTCCTCTGATTACCCATGAGGTTCTGCGAGCCGGGATGGGGGATCGGGTGGTGAGTATCTCCAGCGTTGGCATTCCCGTGGCCCAGCTGGACAACAAGGAGGTTCTGGAGGCGGCCCTGGTCCGGGAGGCCATAAGAGTTATCCGGGAATCCCGGGTGGAGGTCCTGGTCCTGGGATGTACGGCCATGATTGATGTGGCGGAAAACGTAGCGGAAAGGCTGCGCATGGCAGGCTTTGATATTCCCGTTCTGGAGGCAGCCCAGACAGCCGTGAAAATGCTGGAAATGTACGCTAAAATGGGATTAACCCACAGCAGACGCACCTATATGCCGGTTCCGGTCAAATAGAAAGGATGCTTCATGAGTATTTCTATTCGCGATGTGCTAAAGCTTCCCTGTATGCGGGAGGCAAGGGTGTTAGCCGGGCAGGCCGGCCTGGACAAGATTGTTTCCGCTGTCTCCGTGCTGGAGTACACGGAGCCCACGGTTTTACAGGATGAGCTCCTTCGCTGCACGGAATATACAGGCAGCGAGCTGATTATCTCCGCGCTTGCCAGTGTCAAGGACCGGGTAGAGGATCAATGCAATGTGATCCGCAGAATGAGCGCCACCGGGGGTGTTGGTATCATGCTGTACTATGTGGGGCTTTTCCTGAAGCATGTGGACAAGCGCCTGCTGGAAACAGCGGATGAGCTGGGCTTTGTCCTTATCTGCATGCCTGAAAACCGCTATGAGCTCCGCTATTCCGAGGCCATCACGGAAATTCAGCATGCCATTTTTCAGGATCAGAACCGATCCACCAATTTTGTTCCTGAGGTTCTGGATAAATTGTCCTCCCTAGCTCCCCAGCAACGCAGCATTGATTCCCTGCTGCGCATTATCAGCGATCACCTGCAGCTGACCGTGATTATCATTGACAGGGCCTGGCGGCTGTTAAACTATGCATCCTGGCCGGTGATGCTGGAACGGGATATTTTAACCCTGCTGGACGCTGTTTTAAATACAGAGGAAAAGAGCCATTCCGTTATTGGAAAAAGCGGGGAAAAACAATATTTTCAGAGAGGAAGAGTCAAAGACAACTCTGCCCTGTACCAAAATTTGATTGTCATAGGGGCAGAGGAACCCATTTCCCAGGAGATTGTCCGGCAGATCGAGGAGGCTGTCTCTCTGTTTCTGAAAATGTGGAATGAGAGAAAGGATAATCTGGGAGTGCTGGATTTTATTCGGTCCGTCATCCGGGATGAGCCTGTGAAAATGCGTCAGCTTGCCAGAAATTTAAACATTGACGAGACCCGGGTTCGCAACATGATATTGCTCAAGCCGCAGACCATGGAGATGGCCGATTACCGGAAGATTATGAAAATACTTCATGACAGTCTGTCCAGATACTGTCAAACCCTGGTCATGGATGTGTACGACGATTTTGTGGTGGTATTTTTAGATGACGGCGTCTCCAGTCAGTGGGTCCCCACCCTTTTAGATATGAAGGAACAGATCCGCCAGCAAAGCATTGCCTGCCATGTTATGTACAGCTGTGATTTGGAAAGCACCACGGAGGTGCGGAGGGCCTATATTTCCATGGCAGAGATGCTGGACGTTGCAGTGCGTCTGTACCCCCGGGCAGAAATCCTCAGCGCCTACGAAATTCGCTTCGCAGGACAATGCCGGGATATTATCGATCAGGGGGAAGCGGCTGTCATGGAGCAAATGCGAATCCTCCGGGTTCTGAAATGCGGGGATCCGGATCTGGAGAGAGAGCTTGGGGAAACCCTTGCAAAATTTTATTTTGACGCTTATATGAATACAGGGGAAACAGCCAGACAAATGTTCTTGCACCCCAATACCATCAAATACCGGCTGAAAAAGATCTCCGAGAAGCTGGGCTGCCGGGTGACAGACATGCCGGAAATGATGGATTTATACCGGGCAGTGGCCCTAAAGCGTCTCCTGGAAGAATAAATGGCCCATTGGCAGAGTTCATTGTTGATTAGGACAATAAACTCTGCTATTTTTTATTATGAATGATAATTACAAATGGGGAAAATAGGTATATGATTAACACAATATTTTTATGAGGAGGATAGCATTATGAAAAAACAGATTTGTGCGCTTTTAGTGGCTGCACTGACGGCTGCCCTGTTAACCGGGTGCGGCGGGAAGAAAGAGGAAGCGGAAGGTGCTACCCAGACTCCCCAGGCCGCCGGCGGCTCTTCCCAGGATGTATTATATCATTCCTACGCGTCGCAGCCCTATGTAACTTTGGATCCCCGGGTAGAATATTCCAACGGAGTCATGGTGCTCCACAACGTATATGAGACCCTGACCCATTACAACGATCAGACCGGAAATGTAGAGCCCCTTCTGGCTACGGAGTGGAGCTCCAATGAGGAGGGTACCGAGTGGACCTTCAAGCTTCGGGAGGATGTAAAGTTCCACGACGGCACCTCCATGACGGCAGCCAATGTGGTAAACTCCATTAACAAGGTAAAGGAGCTGGGACAGGGAGCCGCCTATCTTTGGGATTCCGTTACAAGCATTGAGGCGACAGGGGATTACGAGGTGAAATTCACCTGCTCCTACGGCTCCCCCATTGACCTGATCTCCTCTGCCTGCTATGCGGGATACATTGTCAGCGACGCAGCACTTGACCAGACCACAGAGTGGTTCAACCAGGGAAATGACGGCGGCACCGGTCCCTATGCCATTGCCCAGGCCACCGGTGACACCGTGGTTTTAAAGGGCTTTGAGGATTACCGGGACGGGTGGCAGGATAACCAGTATAAAAATGTGATTATCAAGGAAACCCCGGAGTCCAGCGCCAGACGGCAGCTTTTGGAGACGGGTGAGGCGCAGATTACCAGCATGCTCTCCTCCACCGACGTAAGCGCCCTAAAGTCCCAGACAGATAAGGTGAGTACCCAGACCTTTCCTACATACACCAATCTCCTGATTCTTCCCAATCACGAGAAGGAGCCCACCAACAATGCGGACTTCCGGCGAGCCCTGGCCTACTCCTTCCCCTATGAAGAAACCATTGAGAACGTGCTGGAGGGCAACGGCGTACAGTCCCACGGCATTGTAACCGCAGGTCTTTGGGGACACGACGAAAGCCTGATGCAGTACACCACGGATTTGGACAAGGCCCAGGAGTATCTGGATAAGTCCGGCATTAGCACGGAGGGGCTTAAGCTTACCATTACCTATGCAACAGGCCTGGACGAATACAACAACTGGGCGCAGCTGTGGCAAGTAAACCTTAAGAAGCTTGGCATTGACCTGGAGTTGCAGCCCATGGAGTGGGATTCCCAGTGGGATAAGGCCAAGGCAACGGATCCCAACGAACGGCAGGATCTTCTGGTATCCATGTGGTGGCCGGATTACGCTTCCCCGGAGAGCTGGTTTACCAGCATGGTCCGCAGTGAGGATACCATCAATTTCAATCTGGGATATATTTACAATGCCGAGTACGATGCCCTTATCAATGACGCCATCCAGGTAACGGCCACAAACCGGGATCAGGCGGAAAGCAACTATATTGAAGTGCAGAAGCAGATGGTGGAAAACAGCGATTTTATCTTCCCCTATGACAAGATCGACACCTTTATTATCAGCAATCAGGTGGAGGGTGTCTACGAGAATCCTGCCTATGCCTCCTGTATTAATTATTACCATGTAACAAAGAAGTAAAGTCTGTTGATCTTTGCCGACCGGCAAAGGACAACCGCAAATTTTCACAGGCGTGGGGCGGCGCATGAAGATGTGCCGTCCCATTTTAAACGGAGAACAGATATGGGAAAATATATCCTGAAACGTCTATTGAGCAGTATTGTGGTACTTCTGGGCGTTGTCACCATCACCTTTGTGATTGCCCGGGTGGTGCCTTCCGATCCGGCAGCCAAGTGGGCCGGAAACCGGGCTACCCAGGAGCAGCTGGCCCAGGCCAGGGAAGAGCTGGGATTAAATAAATCTCTTCCGGAGCAGTATGTCAACTATATTGGACAGCTGTTAAAGGGGGATCTGGGAAAATCCCTGAATTCCAAGCAGCCCGTAACCACAGAGCTAAAGCAGTATGTTCCGGCTACCCTGGAGCTGGTGCTTCTGGCCTTTCTTCTGGCCATTATCATCGGGATTCCCCTGGGCATCTATTCTGCCAAGAAAAAGGACCGGATGCTGGATCATGCAAGCCGCTTCTTTTCCATCGGAGCCGTATCCCTGCCCACCTTCTGGGTGGCCCTGTTTTTACAGCTGATTTTCTATAAAAGTCTGAATCTATTGCCTCTGGGCGGCGATTTAAGCGTAACAGCCACCATTTTTGAGGAACGGCCCCAGATTACGGGAATGCTGCTCTTTGACTGTATTCTCACCGGCAAATGGCAGATGTTCGGAGATGGGTTTCTTCATATTATATTGCCCTGCATTACCATCGCCCTGTACCCCATTGGTCTGGTGTCCCGCATGACCCGGTCTGCCCTTTTGGAAATCCTGAACGAGGATTATATCACTGCAGGCCGCTCCTACGGAATCCGGGAATTTAAGATGCTTTGGAAATATGCTCTGAAAAATTCCCTGGGCGCAACGGCCACGGACGTGGCTCTGTCCATGGGCTACACCCTGACCAACACCTTTTTGGTGGAGGCGATTTTCAGCTGGCCAGGCATCGGTAGCTATATCTCCAAGGCCATCACCTCCCTGGACTATCCGGCCATTATCGGGGTAACCATCTTTGGATCCGTGTGTTATATTATTTTGAATCTGCTGGCGGACATTATCATTGCTTCCGACCCGCGGGTGCGACTGTAAGGAGGCGATGCATATGAAAAACTGGATGGATTCTTTGAAACCTAAGCTTCGCAGTATGCAGGAAAGCTTCTACCTGCTGGCCCGGAACCGCCTGTCCCTGTTTGCCCTGATTCTCTTATGTGTCATTGTGATTCTGGCCCTTTTAGCCCCCTGGATCGTGCCCTATCCCCAGGATATTGCGGACGAGGCCCATATTGCGGACAAATTTTTGGCTCCCAGCGGCGCCCACTGGTTCGGAACCGACGAGCTGGGCCGGGATGTATTCAGCCGGGTGGTTTACGGCGGGCGGGTGTCTCTGTCCACTGCCATTCTCACCGTGGGGATTTCCCTGCTTATCGGCGTTCCCCTTGGAGCCATAGCCGGAACCATAGGCGGACGAGTGGACAATGTCATTATGCGGATCACGGATATTTTTCTTAGCTTCCCGCCCCTTCTCCTGGCCATTTCCCTGGTAGCCATTTTAGGCTCCAGCCTGACCAACGCCATCCTGGCCATTGCCATCTCCTGGTGGCCCTGGTATACCCGGTTGGTCCGGGGACAGGCCATCTCCATCAAGGAGCGAAAATTTGTCCAGGCAGCGGAGACCATCGGCACCGGCAAGCTAAAAATTATTTTCCGGCATATTGTGCCAAACTGCATCAGTCCGGTGATTGTCCAGGCCTCCATGGATATGGGAGGCGTGATCCTCACGGTCGCCTCCTTAAGCTTTCTGGGTCTTGGAGCCAAGGCGCCCACCCCGGAATGGGGCCTAATGATTTCCACCGGCCGGACCTATTTTCCGGATATGTGGTGGTGCTGTATCTTCCCGGGGCTTGCCATTTTTATCACGGTTCTCTGCTTTAATCTTTTGGGAGACGCGGCGAGAGAGATCCTGGATCCCAAGACCCGCAAGAGATAGCTCCCCTGAGAAGTGTGAAGTTTTTCTGAAGTTTCCTTTCAAGCCATCGCGCAGCGATTTTAATAAGGAGAAAGAACCATGGCTTATTTTGAAATAAATCATCTGCTTGTAAAGCATAAATCCTTTGAGGGGGTCAAAACCGTTCTGGATATTGATAAGCTTTCCCTGGAAAAGGGAGAGACCTACGGCCTGGTGGGAGAATCCGGCCAGGGAAAAACCGTGCTGGCCCTGACCATCCTCAAACTTTTGCAGTGTCCTCCCGGAATCATTGCACAGGGAGAGATTCTCCTGGAGGGAGAGGATCTGCTAAAAAAGACAGAGAAAAAAATGCAGGCGGAAATTCGGGGAAGGCGCATTGCCATGATCTTCCAGGATCCCATGAGCTGCCTGAACCCGGTGTTTACCATTAAGGACTGTATGGTGGACACCCTGCGGCAGAACCACAAGGGCATGTCCAAAAAGGAAGCCCTTGCCGCGGCTGTCGATCTCCTAAAGGAGGTTAAGCTGGCGGATCCGGAGAGCACTCTGGTCAAGTATCCCCATCAGCTCTCCGGCGGGCAGCGTCAGCGTGTGATCATTGCCCTGGCCCTCTGCTGCGGCGCCGACTTTTTGATTGCCGACGAGCCCACCAGAAATCTGGATGTGACCATTCAGGCCAGCATTCTCAAGCTTCTTCGGGAGCTGCAAAAGAAACATCATATGACCGTGCTGTTTATTGCCAACAACCTAAGCCTAGTAGGCGCCTTCTGCGATCGGGTGGGGATCCTGCGGGGAGGAAAGATTATTGAGGAAGGCCCGGCGGATCAGGTGGTGTCAAATCCCAGGGAGGATTACACCCGACTTCTGCGGGAGGCCTGCGAGACCAAGCTGGAGCCCACCAATGACAGCCGGGAGGAAATCCTGCTGAAAGTAGAGCACCTAAAAAAATATTTTGATATCAACGACGAGGTAAAGCATATCCGCCACCAGAGCTTAAAGGCGGTAGATGACGTAAGCTTTGACATTCACTGCGGGGAGGTGCTGGGCATTGTAGGGGAATCCGGCTGCGGAAAATCCACCCTGGTAAATACCATTCTGGATCTCTTTGAGCCCACAGAGGGAAAGGTTTACTTTGAGGGAAAGGATGTGTTTCAGGAGCTCAAGGCCCGCCAGGGAAACGCCTTTAAAAAGAATGTGCAGATTGTGTTCCAGGATCCCTACTGGTCCCTAAATCCCCGGTGGCTGGTCAAGGACATTGTGGCGGAACCCCTGGATGTATATGAAAAGCTGGGGGAGGCAGAACGAATCCGCCGGGTGGAGGAGCTGCTGGCTATGGTGGGCCTTCCGGAGGATGCCTGCTACAAATATCCCCACGAATTTTCCGGAGGGGAGCGGCAGCGGATCGCCATTGCCCGATCCTTAGCCTCCAACCCCAAGCTGGTGGTTCTGGATGAGCCCACCTCCTCCATTGACGTTTTTTCCCAAAACCAGATTTTGGACCTTATCAAGGATCTGAAAAAACGGTTTGGGCTTACCAACATCCTGATCTCCCATGATCTGGCAGTGGTTCACGAGCTGTCCAACCGGATTGCCGTTATGTATCTGGGAAAAATCGTGGAGTTCGGACCTGCGGAGGAAATCTTCGAGCATCCACGCCATCCCTACACCCAGGCGCTGTTTGACGCCATCCCCCGCATAGGGGAGACGGGAATGGAGGGGATCCGCACCCTGGAGGGCCAGATTCCCAGTCCCATCAACCCGCCCTCTGGCTGTCCCTTCCATACCAGATGTCCCATGGCTACCCAGCGGTGCAAGGAGGAGATACCCCAGGAGACCTATTACAATGAGCGCCATTACGTCCGGTGCCTTTATGCAGAGCAAAGCAATGAGAATGGAGGAACTATACAATGAGAAATCTCTCGAGAGCGGATCTGATTCATATTTTATACGGCTGCACCATCCTGGGAACAGGCGGCGGCGGAACCATGGAGGAGGGCGTGGCCCTGATTGACGAGGCCCTTAGCCTTGGAAAAACCTTTACCCTGGCCTCCTTTGAGGAGCTTGCGGCGGATGACTATGTGGGAACTCCCTACGGCTGCGGCGCCATTTCTCCCCTCACCCAGGAGGAGCGGGACAAATACGCCAGGCTGCAGGTCTCGGATAAGAGTCCTTACCTCATTGGCCTGGAGCAGCTGGAGCGTTTTCTGGGCCGGGAACTCAAGGGGATTATCAGCACGGAGCTGGGAGGCATGAACACGGCCACCGCCTTTTACAGTGCGGCCATGACGGGACGGTTGATTATGGATGGGGATCCGGCGGGACGCTCTGTGCCGGCCCTTCAGCACTCCACCTACTATTTAAACGGGATTCCCATGTGCCCCATGGCCGTGGCCAATCAGTTTGGGGAGAGCGCCATTTTTACCAATGTTTACGATGATGAGCGGGGTGAGGACCTGGTGCGGGCCCTGGCTGTGGTAAGTCAGAATCAGATTGCGGTGGTGGATCATGTAAACACGGCGGAAAGGATTGGCAAATCCGTGATCACCGGGGCTATCACCTATGCAGAGCAGATTGGTAAGGCCTTCCAGGATGCGGTGGAGTCCGGCGGGGACTTTGTGTCTGCAGTGCGGGAAAAGGGACGGGGACGGGATATGTTCCAAGGCCTTATCAGCGATAGCCAGTACGAGACCCGAGACGGCTATACCTACGGGACCATGGAAATCCAGGGTAGCGGTTCCTGGGAGGGCCATAAATTGAAAATTTGGTATCAGAACGAAAATATTATCAGCTGGCTGGACGGGGAATTCTATGTAACCGTGCCGGATTTGATAGTGGTTCTCAATGAGGAACAAAAGTTTCCCCAGCTGAATCCCTATGCCAAAGTCGGTACCCCTGTATCTGTGCTGGCCCTTCCGGCGCCGGAAGCCTGGACCACCAAGCGGGGGCTGGAGGTCTTTGGCCCCAGAAGCTTTGGATACGACGTGGATTGGAGGGCCTTTTGCAAATGATTTCCAATGAGAAAATGTTAGAATCCCTGGATGCACTCTGCCGGTTTGCCAGTGTATCCCAGCCCTCGGATAACCCGGAGGCTCCCTATGGAGAAGAGGTCCACAAAGCTTTGCTACATGTCCTCCATCTTTGTGAGAGCCTGGGCTTTCGTGTAAAAAACTGTGACAACCGCATTGGATATGCGGAGATTGGGGAGGGTGAGGAGCTGGTGGGAATCCTGGCCCACCTGGATGTGGTGCCCGCCGGAGGCGGCTGGGATACGGAACCCTATGCCGCCACCTTAAAGGACAACAAGCTTTACGGCCGGGGAGTCTCTGACGATAAGGGGCCCGCCATTGCCTCCATCTATGCCATGAAGGACGCTCTGGATTCCGGAAGGAGGTTTAAGCGCCGGGTGCGAATCATCTTTGGCCAGACGGAGGAATCCGGCGAGTGGACCGATATGGAATATTACCGGGCCACGGAGGAGCTTCCGGTCATGGGCTTTACCCCGGACGGAGATTTTCCTGCCATCTACGGGGAGAAGGGCATTGCAGCCTTTACCCTTTCCATGGATCGAAATACGGCCGGCTTTTTAGATGTCAGGGCCGGCATGGCCGCCAACATGGTGCCGGAGGAGGCCCGGGCCTCCATTATGGGCGCTGACGGAAAGCCGGTGGTTTTCACGGCCCAGGGAAAATCCGCTCATGGAAGCATGCCTGAGGACGGGGATAACGCCATCTCCCATCTCATGGAGCAGATGGAAAAATCCGGGCTTCCCTGCAAATTTGCAAGGTTTTATCAGTCCTGCATTGGGTTTGATTATACGGGAAAAAAGGCCGGCATTGGCTTTCACGATAAAGAAAGCGGCAGTCTCACCTTAAATGCGGGAATGCTGGCTCTCACCGAAAACACCTGCGATCTCACCATTGATGTGCGCTATCCTGTAACCATTCCCCTTGAACAGGTCACCAAAGCTCTGAAACAAAGGGTGGAGCCCTTTGGGATTTCCGTGCACATGCTGGAGCAGATCGATCCTGTGTACATGGCCAAGGACGGAGAGCTTATCACCGCTCTCATGCAGGTTTACCGGCAGGTAACCGGGGATACCAGCGAGCCAACGGTGGTGGGCGGGGGCACCTATGCCCGGGCCATGGAAAATATTGTGGCCTTCGGCCCCATGCTCCCCGGAAGAGAGATGACAGAGCATCAGCGAAATGAATCTTTGCTGCTGGAGGATTTTCTGCTGCTTCGGACCATATACAGGGAGACCATTCAGGCATTGGCCTGCGAATAAAAGATTAGGGAGGAAAACCATGATTACTTTAAAGGAAAAGGATATCATACATATTTTAATGGGCGCCACTCTTTTGGCCGGAGGGGGCGGCGGCGCCCTGGATGACGGCATGGAGCTGGTGGAAACCTACAAGCGCAATTATCCGGGAAAGGAAATGAGCTGCAAGCTCTGCCAGGTGGAGGAGATGGAGGAGGGAAAGTACACCATCGGCCTGGCCGTTATGGGCTCCCCGGTTGAGGGCGGAAAGGTAGATGCCACTAACTGCATTATCACTGCCTATGAAAAGGCAAAGCATCTGTCTGCCATCACAGGGCAAACCCCGGATTATACCCTTTCCATGGAGCTGGGAGGCTTTAATACCTTTACCCCCATTCTGATCTCCATGATTCAGGGGATTCCCATGGTGGACGCAGACTGTGCCGGCCGGGCCGTCCCGGGCCTGGAGACAGCCGTCTCCCATATTAACGGTCTGCCCACAGGCCCCTTTGTCATGGGAAGCATTGGGGGAGATGCCTGTCTCATGGAACCAAAGGATCCCTACGATGCCGTCTACTGCCAGAAAATGGCCATTCCCATGGTCCAGATGTTTGAGCAGAATGCCGGCATGGCCGGATGGATGTTTGATAAAAAGCAGCTCCAGGAATGTGTTCCCACGGGAAGCATTACCCTCTGCATGAAGGTGGGAGAACTCATGGAGCAATACCAAGACAATCCAACAGAAACCATATTTTCCCAAATGGCAAGGGCCGGTCTCGGAAACACCCGAGTGCTCCTGGAAAAGGGCTGCATCTGCAATTATACTCCCGAGCCCGGTGTAACCGGCAACAACGACCTTGGCTACTATGAGGTAAAGGAAACTCCGGATTCTCCCTTGGCCTATCGGATCCATTATGCCAATGAATCCCTGGTCCTGGAAAAGGTGGAGGGCTCCATATCCACTCCCCTGGCCACCGTGCCGACCATTATCACCATGTACAATTATGAGACAGGGGCTCCCTTGACCAATGAGGATATTACCCTGGCCCATGAGGCCCACACCCTGGAACAGCTTCGGGTCACCCTGGGGCTTGTGAGCGTGGATGAGAAGTGGTGGAAAAATGAGGAGAAAATGCGGGAATGCTGGGTGAAATATTTTGAGGAGATTGGGTATACGGGAGAGATTTTGAAATTTTAACAGAAGCTTAACAGGGGGGCGGCTATTTTGATCCAGATAGCCGCCCCCCTATTTTCATATAACCATTGCAAACTGTGACGTTCCATAGGGAATACAAGAGAAAATTGCAGCTTTTCTTCCGGAAGCCACCGTCCGGTTGAAAATGCCAGGCGTCTATGCTACAATGGGAATCAGTACAAAGCAAAATGAGGAGGCAATGTGCAACCTATGAAAAATGCAGGAAGATTTACCAAAAATTTGTGTCTGGCAGCGGTATTAGCCCTTGGTATAACAGGCTGTGGGAAGAAGAACCCTCTGGATCCGGGGAATCCGGTATCTCTCACTGTATGGCATTACTATAACGGCTCCCAGCAGGCCGCCTTTGACACTCTGGTGGAGGAATTTAACGATACCGTGGGAAAGGAAGAGGGCATTTATGTACAAAGCTACAGCCAGGGCTCTGTTTCTGACCTGGAGACGGCCGTTCGGGAATCCATTGAAGGAAAGGTAGGCGCAGACGCCATGCCGGATATTTTCTCCTCCTATGCAGATACAGCCTACGAGGTAGAGCAGGCCGGCGCTCTGGCCAATCTGTCCGACTATCTGGACAAGGAGGAGCTGGAGAAATATGTGGATTCCTATATTGAGGAGGGCCGCATTGCAACAGACGGCAGTCTGCGGATTTTCCCCACAGCAAAGTCTACAGAAATTATGATGATCAACAAGACAGACTGGGAGCCCTTTGCAGCCGCCACAGGCTCCTCCCTGGAGGATCTAAAAACCATGGAGGGCGTGACCGCCACGGCTCAGGCCTACTACGAGTGGACAGACGGTCAAACTCCCGACGTGCCCGGGGACGGCAAAGCCTTTTACGGACGGGATGCTGTGGCCAATTACTTTATCATTGGTATGCAGCAGCTTGGCGTGGAGATCTTTCATGTGGAAAACGGAGAGCTGACCCTAAATCTCCCCAAAGAGGAGCTGCACCGCCTCTGGGACAATTATTATGTTCCCATGGTCAAGGGCTACTTCGGCGCTTACGGATCTTTTCGCTCCGATGATGTGAAAACAGGAGAGCTTCTGGCCTATACAGGCTCCACCTCCTCTGCCATGTATTTCCCCAATCAGGTAGAGCTGGAGAATGAAAGCTATGCCATCGAATATATTGTCATGCCGGCCCCTGTATTTGAGGGCGGGAAGCCTTATGCCGTACAGCAGGGAGCGGGAATGGTGGTCAGCAAATCCGATGAAGCTCACGAATATGCTGCCGTAGAATTTTTGAAATGGTTTACAGAGGCAGAAAATAACCTGCAGTTTGGATGTGTATCCGGATACCTACCTGTGCTAAAGGAAGCCAGCAGCGCAGAAAAGCTTGATCAGGTAATTGCAGAAAAGCAGCTGGAGGTAGCACCCAAGACATATAATTGTCTTACAACTATTTTTCAGGAAATGAAAAATGTTACCCTGTACACCAACAAAAGCTTTGAAAACGGCTCCGCAGCCAGAAAAATACTGGAATATAACCTGGCAGATAAAGCCGCCGCAGACCGGGCAGAGGTAGCTGCCGCTTTGACCCAGGGAAAGAGCCTGGAGGAAGCGTCTGCGCCCTACGTCACAGAGGAAGCCTTTGAGGAATGGTACAATTCTTTTTGTAATGCACTGCAGGCAGCAGTAGGCAGGTCGTGATAACTATGGATGAAAAAGAAGGCAAACAGCCGGAAAAGAAAAAAGCAACCATATTCAGGATTTTCCTGTTTCCCCTTATTCTCATTATGCTGATACAGAGTATTATCACCATCGGCACCCTGGTAGTCCGGAAAACCACAGAGATGCTGGAGGCATACTCCAGCAATATGATGAACCGGCTGGTGGAAAACAGGGGCGTGATCCTGCAGAATGATATGAATCAGCGCTGGGCATCTGTCCGTGATCAGGAAACCTATATCACCCATGCACTGGAACAGTTTTTAGCAAATGAGCAGGTAGATCTGGAGGAATTTCTGGGCTCCAATGAGCTGAAAAATAAGCTTATGGGGCAGCTTCTTCCGGAATGTCTGGATCTTTTGCAAAACAATACCACCACCGGTATCTTTCTCATATTAACAGGAGCAGACAGAGAGGCGGCCGGAGAATTTGACGGATTCTTTATCCGAGATTCCGACCCTAATACCAATCCGGCGAATTATTCAGATCTGCTTTTGGAGCGGGGAAGCAAGCACTTGTCCAGGGAGTGGGATATTCCTCTGGATACCAACTGGACCACCCGTTTTCACATGAGTGGCCAGGGACAAAATGCCTCTGACAACTATTTTTATGAGCCCTGGAGCGCCGGGGCGGAATATCCGGATGCAGATACGGCGGATCTGGGCTATTGGTCCCTGCCCTTTTCTCTGGAAAAGGAAGTCACCGATTCCTATGAGATGATCACTTATTCCCTGCCCCTCCGTTATAGAGGACAGGTGTACGGGGTGCTGGGGGTGGAAATCTCCAGCAAAAATCTGTACAACTACTTTCCGGTGGCAGAGCTAAATGAATCCCAGCAGTCAGGATATATGCTGGCTGTGAGACAAAATGACGAAAGCTATATTCCTTTGGTTGGCAAGGGCATTCTCTACAATTCGGTCTATTCCAGGAAAGCTCCCTTCCTCCTGCAGCAGACACGCTACAACAATCTCTCCCTGGTGGAGGACATCCGGCTGGAAAATCAGGGAATCTATGCAGTGGTCTGCCCCTTAAGGCTATACAGCAACAATGTTCCCTATGAAAATACGGAATGGGTGCTTCTGGGCTTAAATACCGAGGAAGAGCTTTTTGGCATGAGCCGCCAGCTCTATATCTGGATCGTCATAGCGGTTCTTGTGGGACTGATCTTCGGTGTATTCGGCATTTATTTTCTGGTGCGGTATCTGACCAGGCCGGTTCAGCATTTAATGCAATGCATTAGCCGGGGAAGCGCAGGCCTTGCAGAATTCAATCGCTCTAATATTCTGGAGGTTGACGCCCTGTATGATGTGGTAAAGGATCTGACGGATCAGCAGAAGGAAGCAGAAAATATTCTATTGGAGGAAAAAGAGCGCTACCGCATAGCTCTGGAATCCTCCAAGGATATCTTCTTCTCCTATGATCCGGAAAGCCATGTGCTGGATATTGTCAATCACAAAACCATGAGTGGCCACTGGCCCTGCGGGGAATTTCGTACAGGATTTATAGATCCGGCCTATATTCATGATCTGGACCAGGAAGCCGTTATAAAAGCATTCCAGGACAATTCAGATAAGCTGTCTGTGGAATTTCGGCTGAAATGGCCCTGTGATACGGATTTTACATGGGTACTCCTCACAGGCAATGCGGTCTATAACACGGAGGGACAGCGAACAAAGCTTGTGGGAAGCATCCGGGATATTCAGGAGCAGAAGGAACGGGAAGCAGAGCAGCTGCGAAAAAATACCACGGACAGTGTCACAGGCCTCTATGTTTTTAGCGCCGGTATGGAGCATTTGCAGGAATGTCGGAGTCATCAGCCCCAGGGTGTCATGATAAACCTGTTTCTGGACCAGTTAAAGGAGACTAACGAGAACAACGGCATTGTATTCGGAGATATGATCCTGGAGGAGCTGGGAGAGCTTATCCGGAGCAGCTGCCAAGCCTTTACCCAAAAAACCGGTTTGGCCGTTGTAGCCCTTCGCATTGACAGAGACGAATTTGTGCTGTGGCTGGAAAATCAGTCCAGAAAACGGGCAGAGGTATTTATAGAGGATCTGCTGAAAAAAGTCAGGGAGAACTTCCAGGAGGAGCTTTTCCAGGTCCATGTGCATGCGGGCCTGGTCTGTGGTCAAAAGGGACAGACCGGGGAAAAGCTTATCTGCATGGCCAAGCTGGCCCATCGTCTTGCCTCCTCTAAAAATGCAACGCCCTATATGTTCTACGAGGATCTTCCCTTGCAGAAGCAGAAAAATCTGCCGCCGCTACAGGGGCGGGAAATCAACAGTCTGGATTACAGCGGAGATGTAAGTCTGGTGTCCATAGCTCTGAATCTGTTTGGCAAGGGGGCTGATTTCCCTGCTCAAATGAACCTGCTCATTCGTAAAATCGGCAGATTCTATCAGGCAGGCGGTGTGCAGGTGTCCATTCTGAGAGCTGATTTTAATTCCAATTATCTGGAATATCAATGGCACAGAAATGGGAAAACTAATAAGGAAAGTGTTCGAAAATATAAAGAAGAAGAGCGAACACAATTCTTTGACTGGCTGGGAACGGAGGAGGTCCGCTATTTTTCTCAGACGGACAGCCAGGATCCGGTGATCCAGTGCTTTTTAAGCGTGGAGCCGGGGCAGTTCGGAGTGGTGCTGCCCTTGTATGACAGCGGAAATTATATGGGAAATGTGTGTATTCTTGGCATAGAAACCTGGCTTCTGGAGGATTTCGAGGAATACCAGGATCTGGCAGAGCTTGGCAGAGTCATTCAAAGCCAGCTGAATCAACAGCAGTACGACATTGCCAGCAAGGCAAAATCGGAATTCCTGTCCCGTATGAGCCATGAAATCCGCACCCCCATGAATGGAATCATCGGCATGACAGCCATTGCTCTGCAGCAGGAGCAAAGCCCGGAGCGAATTATGGATTGTCTGCAAAAAATACAGTCCTCCTCCAACTACCTCCTGGGGTTGATCAATGACATTCTGGATATGTCCAAAATCGAGAGCGGCAAAATGAAGCTGGAGCCCATGGATTTCAGTATCTACGATATGCTGGATACTATTCAAGAGCTCATAAATCCCCAGGCGGCTGGCAAAAGCATTGCTTTTATCCAAAATATACAGCTTACCCACAGCTGGTTTCTGGCTGACCGAATGCGAATCAGTCAGGTGCTTATTAACCTGCTGGGCAATGCGGTAAAATTTACCCCTGTAAAGGGAAGAGTTACTCTGACTATCCGGGAAATAGAAACGAGTCAAAAAGAAGTGCTGATCTATTTTGCAGTGAGCGATACGGGAATCGGCATTGCCACAGAGGATCAGGAACGAGTATTCCGCTCCTTTGAGCAGTCCTCCGGCACAAATCCCTCCAAGCAGCAGGGCACAGGACTGGGCCTGTCCATCAGCAGCCGTCTGGTTCAGATGATGGGGAGCAATATTCAGCTGGAAAGCCAGCTTGGGGAGGGGAGTACCTTCAGCTTTGCCATTTCTCTGAAGCTTGGGGAAAGTGTGGAGGATCAGGCGCCGGAGGAAGAAATTTCCTTTGCAGGCTGCCATGTACTGGTGGTGGAGGATAATGAGCTGAATGCAGAGATTGCGGAGAGTCTTTTGGAGGACCGGGACTTTCAGGTGGATTGTGTGTATGACGGAGCCCAGGCCGTGGAACGCATCCGCTCCACCAAGCCGGGGACCTATGACGTGATTCTCATGGACATTATGATGCCGGTAATGGATGGCCTGGATGCCACCCGTGCCATTCGAAGCATGGATCGGGAGGATTGCCGCACCATTCCCATTGTAGCTATGTCTGCCAATGCTTTTGATGATGATTTAAAGAAATCCGTGGAATGCGGCATGAACGGCCATCTGTCCAAGCCTGTGGAGGTGGATAAGCTGTACCGGACTCTCCACCAGGTCATCCGCAGCAGTAAGGAGCATCGATGATGAAGCACAATAAACATACCCTAGGAAAATCTTTTAAAATACTGCCCCTACTCTTGGCTCTTTCCCTCACAGGCTGCGATAGCTCCGGCTCCCGGGAGGAGCTGCCAGAGGCCGAAGCTACCAGCCTTCTGTCAAAAGCCCCTGTGGCCCTGGCAGAGGCCCAGGAGATGCGCCTAGCAGAGCCTCCCGGACTGGATTGCCCGGCCGACCTGGAAAATCCGTCTCCGGAAATAGGGGAAGCTCCGGAGGAGGAAGAAACTCCAATGACACAGGAGATCCCAAAACCGGAAAAAAAGACTCCCCCGGAGGGCTGGCAGCTTACCCTGGCCTCGGAGGACTGGGGCCTGTCCTTTGGAGAATCCGGTTCCCAGCCCAGAGGAAATGCCTCTCCCGAGGATCTTGCCTGGTATAATGCTTATTATGTAGGCACCCAGGAGGAGAAAATTCTTTACCTGACCTTTGACTGCGGCTATGAAAACGGCAACACAGAGCCCATTCTGGAGGCCTTAAAAAAACACCATGCACAGGGCACCTTTTTTGTAGTGGGACATTATCTGGAGACAGCCCCGGATCTGGTAAAGCGCATGGTGGAGGAGGGGCATACCGTGGGCAACCACACCTACCACCACCCGGACATGGCCTCCATCTCCGACATGGCTTCCTTTCAAAAGGAGCTGGACGATGTGGCCAATCTCTTCCAGGAGATCACCGGCACGCCCTTAGCTCCCTATTATCGCCCTCCCCAGGGAAAATGCAATGTGGAAAATCTGAAAATGGCTCAGGATTTGGGATACTATACCATGTTCTGGAGCCTGGCCCACGTGGACTGGAATCAGGACAGCCAGCCCAGTCATGGGGAGGCCCTGGACAAGCTTACCTCCCGTATCCATCCGGGGGCCATTGTCCTGCTCCACAATACCTCCAAGACCAACGGAGAAATCCTGGATGAGCTTCTGACTAAGTGGGAGGACATGGGCTACAGCTTCCGTCCTCTGTCAGAATTAGTTGAAAATTAGATTTCCCTCCTGGTCAAAGGGGAACGGCATGGGTTCTCCCACAAGCTCCAGGTTGGGATTGCTTTTGGCCTCCTCCATCAGCGCGGTGGAGATATAGATTTTTTCAATGTGAGCCGTATTGGCAATACGGATAATCCGGGGATTGTCCATATCCGCGTGGTTGCAGCCTCTCAAGGCCGTGCGGATGGCATCCCGGTCATTGGGAAGCATCATGGGAATCTGCACGGCTGTGAGAACCGTATTGGTAATGGCATTTGTGTAGGTGGCATCCAGGTCCAGCTGCTCATAGAGCCTTTTGGATATGGTGTCAAAGAGCCCGCATCCATAGCCGCATCCGTGGGAGGCCGCAGAGAGACCCAGACACACCCGGCGTTCGGCAGAAAGCCCTCCCGTGGCATAGGGCGTGGGAAATGCCCCGGAGATATTGGGATCCGCTCCCTCTCCACTGTAATCCTTGCCAATCTCATCCACAATCAAAACATCCGCATGTGCAAACTGTATCCGCCCCATAAGCTCATAGGCTTTCTTCAAAAGCTCCGGCTCCCGGGCTTCAAAGGCCTCCGGAAGGAGGGCCTCCATATGGCAGGTCTCGTCGTAGGCATTCTCCAGCAAAGCCAATCCAAACAAAATTTTTCCGCTTTTTAGAACCTCATGCCCAAACAGAGGAACCAGGTGATCCATGCATCCAAAGCCCGCCCTGTGGCACACCTGCGCTCCCACATGCTTTCCCATTCCAATGGTAAGCATTTTCATAAGACCGCTCTCATAGGGGCCCCGAAAGGCTGTGTGGGGCTTGATCCGGTTGACCACAATCACCCCGTCCGCACGGGCCGCATTGGCATCAATATACACCGGATGTCCCTCTGTTGTCACGCCAATCTGCTCCACCTCCATGGTGGCCCGGATAGGACACCCGCAGGAGGCTTCCGTCACTCCCAGGCCTTTCAGGATCTCCCTTTGCCCCTCTGCGGTTCCTCCCCCATGACTTCCCATGGCCGGAAAAATAAAAGGCTTTGCCCCCTGCTCCCTTACAAAGGCGGCAATGGTTTTCAGAATAACCGGTATATTGCATATTCCCCGGCTTCCCCCTGTGATGGCAATCTGCATTCCAGGCTTGATTTTCTCCCGGATCTCCTCTCTCTCCAGCCTCTCCCGCACCGCCTGCTCCACATTCTTGATTTGGGGCCGGGGAAAGGTCTGGCGAACCTCTATCATCCTGGGCAGCTCAATATCCTTTACCATGTCCGTGTAAACTGCCATATTCCTCCTCCTTCTTCTATCCCTTTCTCAGATCCATAAGAATCTCCCGATGGCCATAGCCGCCGCTTTTAGAAACAGCATAAATCCTCCGCTCTCCCACATGAAACACATTAAAAGCAATGCCCGGGCTTAACTCCCCCTGGATCTCAATTCTGCTGCATCCGCTTTTGCGAATAAAGGCCCCCAGGGTGTCTCCCCCTGTGAGAAACAGCACGTAATCCTCCAGCACATCCATGCATTTCATCAATGCCTCCCCAAGGACATTCACCACCAGCTTCCCAAGCTTCTCCGTGGTCATTCCCAGAGCTTCGGGAGTCAGGTATTCCATATCCAGGATCACGGATTTCCCCTCCAGGCAGGCCTTTCGGGCGGCTGCTATCTGCTCCCTGCCCTCCAGATCCTCCTTTGTCAGGGTAAACCGGAGAAAGCCCTGCCGTTCTCCCTCCTCCATCTGCTGCCGGGTAATGGGATGGGAGCTGCCGCACAGGACAAACATCTTCTCCATAGAGGGAAGGCTCTCCCTGTCCTCCTTGGGCAGAGGCAGATGCTTGGCCAGCTCCTTGGCCAAGCCTGCACAGCCTGCCACCAAGTGAATCGAACATTTGTTTGTATACACCTGTAAAATCTGCCGGAAGCCATTTCCATCCTCACCGTCGAAAACCACAAGCTGCCGCTTGTCCTCCGGTTCCCAGGCAGAAAACTCCTTCTGCCCTACCAGCTTCACCGGAAGCTCGGTGGTTTCCCCCAGGATCCGGGGAATATGGGACTCTCTCACCGGATTTCGCTCATCCCCTCCAAAGGCGCTCTCGCTGATGGGAACCCCGTTTGCATATTGAACCCCGTCTTTGGTAGTCCGGCCAGCCTCCGGATAGGCGGGAAAGAAGTGAACCTCCCCATTTAGAGCATCCGCCAGAGCTCCCAGCTCCGCTCCCACCGGTCCCCGAAGAACGGAATCCGTCTTTTTATACAGAATCTTAACGCCGGCCTCCGCCCCTGTCCGGGCAATCTCATAGACCCTCTTATAGGCCTCCCTTGGGGGAATATGCCGGGACTCCGTGTTGATAACCGCCACAGTGGCCTTGCTCTCCCGAAGCTCCTCCACAGTGGGATTATGGAGAAGAGCCTCCGTGCGGATTCCCCTCTGGGCAAAGGGAGCCCCAGTATCCAGCATCCCCGTCTCATCGTCTGCAATAATCAGTATCTCAATCAAGCTTACACCTCTTTACATTTCTCCCTGGCCATGCGAATGGCATAATCCAAGGCATTCCGAAGGCTTAAGGCATTGGCGCTGCCGTCCCCTGCATGGCCCTCTCCCGTGCCATGGTCCACAGAGGCCCGGATAATGGGAAGTCCAAGAGTTACATTGACGCCAGCCACTGCATCCCATTTTTGCAGCTCCCGATTATACACAAATCCTTTGACTTTCAAAGGAATGTGGCCCTGATCGTGGAACATGGCCACCACAATGTCATACCAGCCTCCCAGAGCCTTGCTGAAAATGCTGTCCGGCGGTGTGGGAGCCTTCTCCGGAATGAGGATTCCCTCTGCCATAGCCTGATCGATGGCCGGCTGGATCTCCTCAATCTCCTCTCTTCCAAACATGCCGTTTTCCCCACAGTGAGGATTTAAGCCTGCCACGCCGATTTTTGGCTGTGCGATGCCCAGAGCCTTGCATCCGGCATCTGCAATGCGTATTACCTCCAGCACCCGATCCTTTTTCACCCGGTCACAGGCCTCCCGGAGAGACACATGGGTGCTCACGTGCACCACCCGCAGTTCCTCATGGGCCAGCATCATGGTATACTTGTCCGTGTGGGTAAAATCCGCATAGATCTCCGTATGCCCGGAATAATGATGTCCCGCCAGATTGATGTGATCCTTATTCAGGGCATTGGTCACCGTGGCATCCACCTCATGGTTCATGGCCAGCTCAATAACCTTTTTCACATACTGGAAGGCAGCCTCCCCGCACATTCTTCTGCTCTCCTCATAAGCAGCCTCCAGCTCTTCCGGGGACATAGTCTCACTCAGCTTCTTTCTGTCCTTCCGGTAAAGTCGCTTGCTCACGTCCACCAGCTTCATATCGTACACGTCAATGGTGCCGGGGACAAATTTAGCCTCCTTCACATCCTGAATGCTGTGGATCTGTAAATGCTCTGCACCCTTTACCACCTTTTTGATCTCCTCCATGCACACCGCATCTCCGATGATCAGGGGTCGGCAGATCTCATAAACCTCCGGCTCCAGCAGCATTTTCACGGATATCTCCGGACCATTTCCGGAAGGATCTCCCATAGTGATTCCAATAATTGGTTTCATTGCCTCTTACCATTCCTTTCCAAGGCCTTTGGCCTTTCTCCTCTTCCTATAAAGCTCCTTCTATTGTACCATTAATTGCATATTTTTCTATCTATTTTGAAAGATTTTCTTCTTTTTTCTCCAAGCTTCTTAACTCCGGCGCCACTGTCAGCAGCATGGTGAGAAAGCAGGCGGTCCCGCCCACGAAATTAGACACCGGCTCTGCCATAAATACCCCGTCTGTGCCCAGCCCCCACAGATGGGGAAGGAGATAGGTCAGAGGGATCACCATCACCACCTTGCGGAACACGCTGAAAAATACCGCCTGGTTCTTCTTATTCAATGCTTTAAAGGTGGTCTGCCCGCTATATTGAAAGCTCTGGAAAATAAAGGCATAGAAATAGAGATGCAGCGCCGGCACCGCGTGCTCCAAAAGCGCCTCATCTGTGTTGAAAATAGAAATAAACAGCTCCGGCCGCCAGCGCACCAAAAGCCAGGTGATCAGGGTGTACGCGCCGGCTATGGCTGTCATAATCTGAATGGTTTTCCGTACATTCCCAGGCTTTTTCGCCCCATAATTATAGCTGATAATAGGGGAGGCACCCTCGGCAATGGCTCCCACCGGCGTATCCAAAATCTGCCGCACAGAGGACACAATGGTCATCACCGAAACATAGATCTCCCCTCCAAAGCGCATAAGCACGCTGTTGCAGGCAATCTGCACCAGAGAATTGGTACACTGCATAATAAAGGGCGCCGTGCCCAGGCCCATAATATCCTTGGAATATGGAAAATATTTCCAGATTCCTCCTGTCTGCTTCTCAGGTATCCGAACCCGGCATGCAAGCTTGGGGCTTAAAATATAGTAGCCTGTAAGCACCATAGATAATCCCTGGGAAATTACCGTGGCTATGGCTGCGCCCTTCACTCCCAGTCCCATAGTAAAGATAAAAATGGGATCCAGGATCAGGTTGGACACCGCACCGATAACCACAGACATCATACCAATCCCCGGAAATCCCTGGGCATTGATAAAGGGATTCATGCCTGTGGTTATCATGGAAAACAGCGTTCCGGTGAGATAAATACGCAGATAGGGCAGAGAATAGGTCATAGCGCCTTTCGAAGCGCCAAAGAGCTCAAGCAAAGGCTCTGCAAAAAGCTCTCCGGCCACCAGGATAATCACGCCTGTGACACACAGCAGCCGGAAAGACGTATTCATGATAACCTCTGCCTTTTTCCTGTCTCCCCGTCCCAGCTCCATGGAAAACAGGGGGGATCCCCCCATGCCGTACATATTGGTAAAAGCAGTGATGAGAATAATAATGGGAAAGCACAGTCCCACAGCTCCCAGGGCGCTGGTCCCCTCCCCAGGAATTCTGCCAATATAAATCCGGTCCACAATGCTGTAGAGCAGACTGAGCATCTGAGCCACCAGCATGGGAAACGCCGTCTGGGCAATATTGTGGGCAATGCTTCCATTCTCAAAATCTACCTGCTTCATGCTTTCAAGCCTTCCTTCTCTATCCTCTTATAGGCAGTTTGGCCTGATCCCGAAGGTAAAGGGGAATGCGATCCATAGGAGCCGCAGCCTCCACCCAGGTTCCCCCCGGGTACTCCTCCCCGCTCCAGGCATCTGTCCACAAAGAGCCCTCCGGCAAATAGACCTTCCGCGCCCGCTCGCCCTCCCGGACTACGGGAGCCACCAGAAGATCCGGTCCAAACATATACTCATCCCCTATATTATATACCTTTTTATCCAAATGGAAATCATAAAATAAGGGCCGCATCACCGGAGTCCCCTCTTCATGAGCCTTTTTCATCTGCGCCATGATATAGGGCTTTAGCCGCTCCCGAAGCAGGATATACGCCTTCATAATCTCATAGGCCTCATCCCCAAAGCTCCACAGCTCGTTTTCCCCACAGGAGGGCAGAAATGCATCGAAATCTTTCTGCTTGTTTACCGTATCATAGGGCAGACGTTTTCCGTGGAGACGGAAAATGGGACAAAAGGCGCCGTACTCAAACCACCGGATCAAAAGCTCCCGGAAGGAGGGATCCGCCGGATCTCCTCCAAAAAAGCCGCCGATATCCGTGGTCCACCAGGGAATTCCGCACATGGAGGTGTTGAGACCAGCCTTAATCTGACAGCGCAGGGAGGTAAAATCCGAGGGAATGTCTCCGGACCATAAAACCGTACCTAAGCGCTGAGAGCCCAGCCAGGCGCAGCGGATAAGATTCACAATCTCCGTCTTTCCCCGGCTCTTCATGCCGTCATAAAAGGCCTTTGCATAGTAATAGGGGTAGATATTGCTGACCTCCAGGCCATTTCCCATATAATAGCGCACATTCTCAAAGCTGTAGGGCCGCATCTCCGGCTCCGCCTCGTCCAGCCAGAACATATCAATGCCTCTGTCCAGATAATTCTTCTCTGCACAGCTCCAGATATACTCCCTGGAGCCGGGATGAGTGGCATCGAAAATCCCCTGAGGTCCCATGATCATAAAGAAGTTAGAGATACCCCGCTCAGCCTTGATAAGATAATTCTTCTTTTTCATGGTGTCATAGTTTTCGCTTCTGGGATCTACCGTAGGCCAGATGGATACCATCACATGAATCCCCATGTCCTGAAGCTCCCGGCACATGTTTTCCACATCCGGCCAGTATTTTTCGTCAAATTTCCACTCTCCCTGTCTGGGCCAGTGGAAATAGTCAATGACCAGCACGTCTAAGGGAATTCCTCTTCTCTTGTATTCCCGGGCCACCTCTAACACCTGCTCCTGGTTCTCATAGCGGAGCCGGCTCTGCCAAAAGCCTGCCGCCCACTCCGGCAGCATATCCGCCCGGCCGGTGATCTCCGTAAAGCTCTGGTTGATCTCCTCCGGGGAATCTCCGGCGATTACAAGATAGTCTATTTGCCGACAGGCCTCACTATGCCATCTGGTGTGATTGGATCCAAGCTCCGCCCGGCCAATGGAAGGGTTATTCCAGATAAAGCCGTAGCCCTTGCTGGACACCACATAGGGAATGGTGCACTTGGTATTTTTCTGAAACAGCTCCACGGAAGCGCCCTTTAAGTCCATGCAATCATTGGGCTCCTGTCCCAGCCCATAAAAATGCTCCTCCGGATCTGCCGCAAAAAAGAGATCCGTCCGAAAAGCCTCCGAGGAAATATGATCGTAAACCCGGGCTCCCCGCTGAGGAGCCGTGCCGGTCCTCTTGTCCAGCCACTCCTCTTCCAGTAAAATTTTTCCAGTTTTGTCCTTAAACAAAACGGTGCCGTCCCCCAGAAGCTCCGCGCACAGCTTTCCGTTTTGGATGACAGCCCGATCCTCCTTTAAGACTGCCTGCGCATCCTCTGCCGTCTCCGGCTCCAGAAGGGTCCAGTTCAGATCTGTATCAATATGAAAGGAAGCGCTGCTTCGAAAGCGGATGGCATTCTTCCCATAGGGCTCCATATACACCAGCTCTCCCTCTGTCTCCCAGATCACCCGATTTCCCTCCAGGATTCCCTCAAAGGAAGGAATTTTTCCGTATCGCTCCATACTCTCTCATCCTTTCTTTTTGCAAATCATTCTCAATACCAGGGAAATTGAGAAATCCGAAGATTTGTACAGCCATAGGGAATCAGACAAACCTCCTCCGCCTCCCCGGTGATCTCCTCCTTCTTTGGAAGCTCTGTGGTATTTCCATTCTCAAGCCTCCAGGAGGGCACTCGTTTTCCCGTCATATAAATCCGCACCGGAGGCTCCTGCTTTCCAAAGGGAATCTCCCCAAGGTCCTTCTCCTCCACCCGGATTTTCTCCCCCAGGGACAGGGCATAATTCCAGGGACTGTCTGCGTAAACCGCGTAATCCCGAATTCCAGCCACTTCCCGGATAACCTGAAAGCGCTCCCGAATATCCAGGCCATATACCAAAGGTCCCCGCTCCGCTGCCACGCTGTCCCTGTACCAGTGAGTAAACCGCATCTCCATGGGAAGCCGCACCAAAACCTGATCTCCCTTCTGAAAGGCCTTTGTGATCACCAAAAATCCTTCTCTTCCTTCGGTGATCTCCGCCCCCGGACAGGTCACCAAAGGACCCTCACACCAGGAGGGAATCCGGACCTTCAGGGAAATTTTCTTTGTGTGAGAGCTGTGGAAGGTATAGGAAAGGGTATCCTTAAAGGGATATTCCGTATCCAGGGAAAGGCTTACCTTCTCCTCTCCCAGGGCAGTCTCCATCTGACTGGGGGCCAGAACCATGGATACCAGCGTCTCCTCCCCCTCCTTAAACCAGAGGGCATCCACCATCTTCGGCCAACCCTGGTGCATGTTTGCCGTACAGCAGCCAAAATTGGGCTCCAGTCCAAAGACAGAGGCGTCGTTACGATTGTTATACCAGGGACGTTTTCGTACATCCACCTGCACCTGATTGGCCTGCTGGAGATACTGATGGGCCAGATAATCCTCTGTAATGGTGGCCGGAAGCGCATTATAGGCCAGACGCTCCAGCTTATCCGCCAGCTTAGGATTTCCAAATATTTCTAGCATCACCTCCAGACTGAACATATACTCCACCACCGAGCAAAGCTCCGCCCCTTGCCTGGGATCCCGCCCGGAGAGATGCTCATCTCCGCTGATGCAGCCGGAGGCCAGGCCGTGAAAATGCTCCAGCTGCTCTATCCCCCGGCGGGTAATGTCCGCTCCGTCTATATCCCGGTAAAAATACGCGTGGAGAGCCGGATGCTTAAGCCCCATGGTCACATTCACAATATGGGTGGCATGAAAGGGGACAATCTTATCCAATTCACTGTGGTTAATATTTTCAATGCTTTCCCAGGTCATATAATAGGAGGTGGGCCTGGGAAAGGGTAAGACATCCAGAAAAGAAATCCAGTCCATGGAATGGGCATCCAGGGCCTTTGCCTGCCGGATCACAGCCTCATCCCCGGTCCATTCATAGATCTGCTTCATACAATATAAAAGATCCGGAACCCTTGCCCGGGACCAGTTTGTGAGAGGGCGGTCCTCCACCTCTCTCACAATATAGGAAAAATAATTCTTTTCAAAGGATAATACCCGCTTATCTCCCGTAATCTCATAATACTGGAGAAGCACCTTGAGCATAGCATATCGGGACCAATAGTCCTCTCTTGTGGCTACCGGGCCAAAATTCCCATCCTCTGTCTGGCTGTTTAGCGTCCACTCCACAAATCTTTTGCAGAGCTCCCACCGCTTCTCATCTCCCAGATAATAGGACAGGGGAATCAGTCCGTCCAGATAATAGGGCGCTCTCTCCCAGCTCTCCCCGGTGCCTCCCAGCCAGCCGGAATAGCTTCCCACACTGTCCCAGACCTCATACAGCCTTCCGCTTAATCCCTCCATCTGGATCTCCAGCTGCCGCAGCAGCCAGCCGGCCGGCTGAATCTCCGTGAGGTTAAGCTTTTGAAATCTTTTTTCTCCCATATGCTTGCCCCTTCTTCTCCTAACTATTTGCAACAACAAAAAATGTAGCCGAGGCCGCCGGAGCTGTCAATGTACCGTCCGCTGCAAGCGCTGCCTCCCCATGATTGGAATATAAAACCTCCCTCACATCAAAGGTCTCAGATAGCTTACATACTGCCTGCTCTCCCTTGGGATTTATCACCGCCAGAATGCGCTCCTCCTCACACTCCCGCAGGTACACAAAGGGATATTCGTTTCTCTCTGCATACACAAAGCGAACAGCCGCGGCCGCCTGCAGAGCCGGATGGGCCTGGCGAATTCCAATAAGCTTCTGAATTTCCTTCCAGAGGGCTCCCTCCCGGTTCATCTCCACCTGTACATTGGGACGATGCATATCCGGGTCCAGAGGCGCATACAGCTTATCCGGACCGGCCGTGGAAAAGCCCGCATTGACTCCTTGATTCCACTGCATAGGCGTCCGACACTGGGTGCGCTCCTCGCTGCCCTCCACAGAATCCAGCCCCGGCATATTCTTCATGCCGATCTCATCTCCATAGTAGACAAAGGGAGCCCCCGGCATGGACAGAATAAAGGCAAAGGCGATTTTCACCTCCTCCGGGTCAAGCTCCTCCCGAATCCGGGAGATATCATGATTTCCAGAGGGAATGCAGATCAGACCCTTTCCGTTGGTCTCCTCATAGTCCTTGCGGAAATTCTCCACAAACTGCAGCACATCTCCCTCTCCCTTTCTGGAGAAATAGGGCTTCTCCGACCGGAACAGCTCCCAGTAATGCTGTTTTCCTCTTTTCAGCAGGAAGTCCATATGAAAACCGCCCCGAATGGAATACATGGGATAGCCCCACTCGGAAATCATGGCTGCCTGGGGAAACTCCTCATCCAGAAAATCCCGGAAATACCGCCAGAGCTCTACATTTCCCTCCTGGGTGGGATCATTCTTAATCACCTCCCCGGCCATATCTACCCGAAAGCCGTCACAGCCCATGGTAAGCCAGAACCGCATAATATCCTTTAAGGCCTCCCGGGTGGCCATGGGTCCCGGTGCGTCCATGGGAAGCTGCCAGGAGGGATCCTCCACCTGGTAAAAGCCATAATTCAGGGCCGGCTGGGTGGAGTAAAAGTTTACGGCGCAGCAGCCGGGCCGGCCGCCAAAGCCAATGATAAAGCCCCGGATATTGCTGTAGTTCTCTCCCGGCTGATCAAATTTGGGCTTCACCTTCCGGTAGGGAGTCCAGATATAGCGCTCCGTATATTCATTTTTCATGCTGGACATGGAAACCTGAAACCAGGGATGCTGGATAGATGTATGCCCGGGCACAAGATCCAGGATAATATGCATTCCTCTCTTGTGAACCTCCTGAAACAGCTCCACAATATCCTGGTTGGTCCCGTACCGGGGCGCCACCTTATAATAATCCCGGATATCATATCCGGCATCATAAAAGGGGGAGTCAAAGCAGGGATTTAGCCAGATGGCATTGCAGCCCAGCTCCTTAATATAATCAAGCTTCTGTATAATCCCGGGAATATCCCCGATTCCGTCCCCGTTGCTGTCATAAAAGCTCTGGGGATATATTTCATAAAATACTGCCTGCTCTAACCACTTTGGCATAGGTCCTGTTCCCCCTTATTTTTTATTGTAATGTACTGGCCGACTGTCTGGCCACGATTCCAAAGGCCGTGACAAAGGCGCTCTCTTTTACCTTCCCGGTTCCGGCAATGTCGTGGGCTGTTCCGTGAGCCGGGGTGCCTACTGGCATGGGAAATCCGGCAAGAATAGTCACTGCATGACTGAATTCCTTAAGCTTCAGGGCAATCTGTCCCTGGTCATGATACATGGTTACCACCACGTCCGCCTCTCCCTGAAAAGCATGGACAAAGATGGTATCCGGGGAATACATGCCCACAATGTGATATCCCTCTTCCTTTGCCTTCTCTATGGCCGGCTTAATCAGGGTCAGCTCCTCATCTCCGCAAAGGCCGCCCTCTCCGCAGTGAGGATTCAAGGCTGCAATGGCAATGCGGGGCTCCTTAATCCCTGCAGCCCGGCAGGATTTGTCCGCCAGGCGGATCATAGCCATAATGGCGTCAAAGGTCAGGTATTCTCCCAGATGGGTCAGAGGAATATGGCTGGTCACCCGGGTGGTCCACAGACCGTCCACCACATTCAGCTCCCCGTAATCCTCCTCCAGGTCAAGTCCCAACTCTCCACAGCAGGCCCGGAAAAGCTCCAGCTCACTGGCAACGTCATTTCCGGCCCGGCGGATGGCTTCTTTGTTAAAGGGTGCAAAGCAGATTCCATCGATCCAGCCTTTTTTATAGAAATTGCAGGCTGTCCGGATGTCGGCCGCAACGGCCGCCCCGCAGGGAGGGCTTACCCTCCCATACGGAGCATCTGCCGGATCTATATTTTTGGTATCCACAAGGACTAAATCCTTGTTGCTCTCACGGATGTCCTCCGGGGCAATGACCTCATAGACAAGCTTTTTTCCTACAACGGCTTCCGCTCTGGTCAGAACTCTCTGGTCTCCCAAAAGAACCACTCTGGCCTCTTTTAAAAGGCTGCTTCCCTCTGCAAAGGACTTTACCACAATCTCAGAGCCTACGCCCGAAGCGTCACCAAGCAATACACATACGACAGGTTTTAACATATGATTTCATACCTCCAGTATTAGGCGCTTTTATTTTCCTGCAAGATAATCTTCCTGGGACTGCAGCATAATCTCTCTGGTGGTCTCCAGATCATTATAGTAGGGGCTTAAGAGATACTTATTCAGGTACTCCTGCCATGCCTCACTCTCCGTAACCTTTTTAAAGGTATCGCTCCAGAACTGCTGTGCCTCCTCGCTCATGCTGCCGGGAGCCAGCACGCCACGCCACATGGGAGACTGTACCACATCATATCCCAGCTCCGGCATAGTGGGAGCTCCATCCAGAGGAGCAATAAACCGCTCGTCAGACAGTGCCACGATGGGAACAATATCTCCGCTCTCCACATAGGAGATTGCTGCGGCCGGAGATCCCATAGCCAGGTCAATATGATCTCCCAAGAGTGCGGTGATGGACTCATTGGAGGAATCGTACATCATATAGTTAAACATATCTGTTTTCTCGATCTCCTCCGCAAACATATTAAACACGGTCAACTCATTACTCTTGGTTCCTCCTACATTTACCTTGGTTCCCCCCTCTACGGCTGCCAGAACCTTCTCAAAGCTGTCATAATTTCCGCCGGTCTTGGCAAAAATCAGCTGCTTGTCAGCGGCTACCGTGGCAATGGGAGAGAAATCCTTTACGGTCATTCCGATATCGCTGTCCAGAAGTGACTGCATATCTCCGGAGCTGAAGCAGAGAAGGGTGTGATCCGGATCGCTACTCTCATTGGTCTCGATTCTCACAATATTTCCGGAACCGTCGGTGTTATTGTTTACGACAAAGGTGGGCTCTACCAGTCCCTCCTTGGTGCAGATGTCTGTCAGGGTCCGGGTAATAAGGTCTGAGTTTCCTCCTGCCTTGGAGCTTACGTTAAAGGTAATGGTATTTTCCGGAGTAAAGCCTGATGCGGACTCTGCCGGAGCCTCCGTGTCTGTGTCTGCTTCTTTCTCTGTTTCGGGTGCTTCCGCCTGCTCTGTGGTAGAGGTTTCCGGCTCCTTGGGGGCCTCTGCTTCCTTTCCGCCGCATCCGGCCAGAAGGGTGGCTACGGTGAGCACACCTGTCATCAGTAACGCGATTTGTTTCTTCTTCATTTTTTCATACCTCCATTTAAAAATTAATATTTATCAGTTCAGGCCTTTTGAGCCTTAGCCTTCCTATAAGCCTTCTTAATCACAGGGCTAAACAAAAGCGCCACAAATATGAGAAGGAAAATCAGGGACAGGGGCTTTGTCACAAATATGGACAGGCTTCCCCCGGATATATTCAGCGCCCGGCGCAGATTCACCTCAAAGGTAACAGAGAGAATGGTAGCCAGCAGCATGGGAGATGCGGAATACCCAAATCTCTGGAAAATGTATCCCATGATTCCTCCGATAATCATAATCAGAACACCCCACATGGAGGTGGTGGAGGCATAAGCGCCCACAAAGCAGATCACCGTAATGGTAGGAATCAGGATTCGATTGGGAATACAGATAACCTTCATAATCAGCGGAATCATAAGCAGAGCCAGTAAAAGCGCAATGATATTTGACACATAAAGGGAGGAAATCAGTCCCCAGGCAAAATCCGGAGAATCCGTAAACAGTCGGGGTCCCGGCTGAAGTCCCCACATCATCAAACCTCCCAGAAGAACCGCCGTGGTTCCGCTTCCCGGGATTCCCAGAGCCAACAGGGGACCAAAGGCTCCGGCCGCTGCTCCGTTATTAGCCGCCTCGCTGGCCGCAATACCCTCGATAGCGCCTGTACCCAGCTTTTCTTTGTTTCTCTTGGATTTTTTTTGGATTGTGTAGCTCACAATGGAAGCCATGGTGGCTCCGGCTCCGGGTATAAATCCAATTACCGAGCCCAGAAGGCCGCTGCGCACAACGGGAGCTCCCATACGGGAGAAATCCTCTTTATTAAGCTTACAATCCGCAATGGACAGTTTTTTCACAACCAGATCATTTCCTCGTTCCTGCTGTCCCAGGAGATTAAACACCTGTGCCATTCCGATAAAGCCTACCACCAGGGGAATAAAGTTTACGCCACTTAAAAGATGGAGCACTCCAAAAGTATAGCGGGCCTCCCCGGTGTTGGTGCTGATTCCGATGGTTGCAATCAGAATACCAATACAGGTAACAGCCAGACCCTTCATCACATTTCCCTCAATGAGCCAGCTGATGGAGCTTAGGGCCACCAGCATCAGGGTGGTCATCTCTGCCGGTCCGAATTTCAAACCAAATTGGGCCAGGGCCGGACCAAAGAAGGTCAGGACAATCATTCCCAAAAGACCGCCCAGGAAGGAGGACATATTTGCCACCATCAGGGCCTTTCCCGGCTTTCCCTTCCGGGCCAGAGGATATCCGTCCAGGGCTGTCATAATAGCCGGCGCATCACCTGGCACATTGATCAGAATAGAGCTAAAAGCTCCTCCAAACATATTGGCATAATAGATAGCGCCCAGCATAATAATGGCTGTGGTGGGATTAAAGGCGTATGTAAGGGGAAGCAAAAGCGCCACGCCCACCAGGGAACCGATACCCGGCATGGCTCCCACGATAATACCCAGGATTGCGCCGATGGCTGCCGCACCGATATTTTGAAATGTTAAAGCAGTCTGAAAACCTGAAAATAAATAAGATAAGGTATCCATCTTTTCTTTCCTCCTAACCTAACATCTGAAACAGGCTTCCCATGGGGAACCGGATTTTCAGTCCTACCTGGAATCCAAAATAGATAATCACAAACATGGCAACTGTGGCAATAATGGTGTTCTTCCAGTTTTCCTTTGCATAGAGCTTTAACCACAGCACATAAAAGATAAACAGGGACGGAAGCATTCCAATAAACTCTGTGGCATAATACATGAGAACCAATGCGCCCAGAAGATACCAGGCATTTCGCTCAAAGGTTACCGGCTCCTCCTTAAAGCTTCCAATAATATTAAAGATACTGGCAAGCAGGAGCACGGCCGCGATGATACAGGGGAAGAGCCCGTCCTTGGGACTGGTGGAAGCCGCATCCCACAGCCCATATTCCATGAGCCCCTTGTAAATCCATACTACGGACAACACGGCCGTCACCACAGGGAACAGAACATTCAGCTTGATCTTACCCTTCATTTTTCATATCCTCCTTTTTCAATCCACCAAAATTTTCCGATATTTCGGAACCGTTCTTTTGGGGTCATTCCTTATGTCACTAAAATAAACCATGCAAACGCAGATTTCAACACATTTCCCATTTTAATATGTTTCAAATTTAAACATCAACCTATTTTTGTTAATTATATTAAAAAATATAGGCCCATTTTTGTGCAATTTTTATGATAAAACTTTTCAGTCGTTTTATATTGAAACCTTTGTATTTCCATGTTATACTTCATCTATACAAATTCTTGACAAACACAACCATCGCCTTTGTCAAGCAACTATGAATTCTTAAAAAATAACAGGAGGAATTCCCATGATTATCCATGACCACCATCTGTTCTGCCTGTCCACTCTCCACACCTCCTATGCCTTTCGCATAGAGGAGGCAAATCATCTGGAGCATTTACATTATGGCGCCCATATTCAGCCGGGTGACCAGGGAGCCCTGGCCCTGGCCCAGAGGCATAGCTCTCTGCCCAGCGCCACCATTGCTTACAGTCCGGACACCCCAAATCTTAGCCTGGAGCTTCTCCGCCAGGAGGTTTCTACCCTGGGAAAGGGAGATTTCGGCGATCCCTTCCTGGATCTTGAGTTCTCTGACGGCTGCCGGACCTGTGACTTTATCTTTGATTCCTGGGAAATCCTTGATGAAAAGCCGGACCTTGGAGGCCTTCCCTCTGCTCTTCCCCCGGACACCCAGGAAAAGTCTGTTCTCTGTATCCATTTAAAGGAAGCCAATGGGCGGAGGCTGTCTCTGGATTTATTCTATACGGTTTATGAGGAATGCGATGTGATTACCCGCAGTGCCAGGCTGACAAATCATGGCCGGGAGCCCCTGACCCTTCGGAGGCTTTTAAGCTCCCAGCTGGATTTTGACGACAGCGATTATGTCCTCCTTAATTTTCACGGAAGCTGGACCAGCGAAATGCACAAGTCTGTTACCCCCTGTAAAGGCAAAACCGTCATAAGCGAAACCCGGCTGGGCTTTAGCAGCAACCGGGCCAATCCCTTTGTCATGCTGGCCCGTCCGGATTGTACGGAAACCTCCGGGGAGGTCTACGGCTCCAACCTTATTTACAGCGGCAGCCACAGAGAATGTGCCCAGAGCGGAGAGCTGCAAAGGCTGCGGCTGTCCACGGGAATTCAGCCCGAGAGCTTTGCTTGGACCCTAAAACCCGGGGAAGATTTTGTCACCCCTGAGGCTGTATTAAGCTATTCCTCAAAGGGCTTTGAAGGCTTAAGCCGTAACTATCACCGGTTTATCCGTGGCTATATTCTCCGGGGTTCCTGGGCTCATAAGCCCCGTCCCGTGCTTCTCAACAGCTGGGAGGCTGCTTATTTTAATTTCAACGAGGAAAAGCTTCTTTCCATGGCAGATTTGGCCAAGGATGTGGGAATCGAACTCTTTGTTCTGGACGACGGCTGGTTTGGAAAGAGAAACAGCACCAAGACCTCCCTGGGGGACTGGGTCTGCAATGATGACAAGCTTCCCCACGGCATTCAGGGACTCTCGGAGAAAATTCACCAAAAGGGACTGCAATTTGGCATTTGGGTGGAGCCGGAGGCTGTAAATATGGACAGCGATCTCTTTCGGTCCCATCCGGACTGGACCTTGTCCGTTCCCGGACAGCCCAACAGCGAGGGCCGCAATACCCGTCTCCTGGATTATGCCAATCCCCAAGTCATTGACTATATCTATGAGGCCCTCTGCAAGGTATTTTCTCAGGGGGTGGACTATGTGAAGTGGGATATGAACCGGGGAATCAGCGACTGCTACAGCCCCTATCTCCCCAAGAACCGCCAGGGAGAGACAGGACATCGGTTTCTACTGGGTCTCTACGATTTATTAAATCGTTTAACAAAAGCCTTTCCCCATATTTTATTCGAGAGCTGCGCTTCCGGGGGAAACCGGGCAGATCTGGGAATGCTGTGCTATATGCCTCAGTTCTGGGCCAGTGACAACTCCGATGCTCTCTGCCGGCAGCGGATTCAGACCAATTACTCCTACGGCTATCCCCTGAGCGTGCTGGGCTGTCATGTATCCTCCATTCCCAATCATCAAACTCTTCGGGAGACCCCTCTGGCCACCCGGTATGAGGTTGCGGCCCTGGGAATCCTGGGCTATGAGCTGGATCTGGAGAAGCTTCGGGAGGATGAGCTTTTCGATATCCGGGAACAGATTTGCCATTACAAATCCATGCGGGAATGGACCCTGGGGGCGGATCTCCTTCGTATTCGAACAGGAGAGGGCGGTCATTGGAGTCTTATGGCCATAAGTCCGGATAAACGCCATGCCGCTATCATGACCATGCAGGAGCTTTTGCAGCCGGGAAGTCCCATCTATGTGCTGAAAACCCGGGGCCTAAAGGAGGATGGTCTGTATCACTTTGCCAGCAGGCCGGCCATGCTGAATATAAAGCCCCTAAGCGGTCGGTTTACCAGCTTTTCTTCGGATGTCCCCTTTGTCAGAATGCCCCGGGAGACAGAAAGCTATACCCTGTATGGGAGCCTGCTGAATCACGGGGGAATCCGTTTGAAATCAGACTTTAACGGGCACAACCTGGATGAGGATACCCGATGCTACATTGATTACTCTACCCGGTTTTATCATTTGGATATGGAGTAAATTGGTTCGAAAAGAAAAGCAGACTTTCTGATGAGTAAAATTGTTTTTCTTTGAAAAATATGGTAAAATAATCAGGAAGTGAGGAACGGAGGATATCGGATTGGAAGCAAAAACAAGAATTTTAGCAGTTGTCCCATACAATGGAATCAAAGAAATTATGAATGAGATTGCTGCAGCCAATGAGGAAATTGAGCTGACCGTGCACATTGGAACGCTGCAAAAAGGCTTGGAAATCGTTCAGTCCTACAACCTGGATAGCTTTGACATTGTGGTGGCCAGGGGCGGCACAGCCAGTCTCTTTGAGCGGTCCTTAAAGCTTCCCATTGCCAGAATCGAGATCTCGGTCTACGATATCCTCCGGGCCATTAAGCTGGCTGAAAATTATACCAGCCGTTTTGCCATTGTGGGAATCTCCTCCACTGTGGAGAATGCCATACTTATCCGTAACCTGCTCCAGTATGATATTAAGATTGTTACTCTGGACAAACCGGAGGATGACAGACAGGCTATTCTGGAGCTTTTGGACCAGGGCTATGAGATGGTGCTGTGCGACATGCGAACCACCATTACGGCCTATGAGCTGGGTATGAACTATATCCTGATTACCTCTGGGCGTGAAAGCATTGAGGCTACCTTTACCCAGGCCATCAGCATGGCCCAGCGCCATTCTTTTCACCAGAGACAGACAAAGCTTTTTAAGGCTGCCATTACCGGCAGCAAGGAATCCGTTTTTATCTATGACGGACAGCAAAAGCTTGTGTATAGCAGCCTTGAACGAAATCCGGAAACCCAGCCTTTTTTTCTTATTATAGAGCAAAATATGGATACCTTCTTTTCTGACAGCTCCTTTCATCTGGAGGAGCGCAGAAAGGGCCTTTTACTCTCCTACCACTGCAGTCACACTACCATTGATCAAAATCCCTATGTATTTATCTATCTGTATAAGCAGGATGTTCCGGCCCTTATTGATGATCTGGGGATTTCTCTCTATGAAAACACAGAGGCCATGGTTTCGGACACGGAATTTTACGGCAGCTCCAATTTAATCGGTATCACCCGAAAAACCATGGAGGCCTATTCCCACACGCTGCAGCCTGTTTTGATTCTGGGAGAAAAGGGTACCGGAAAGGATAAGTCCGCCTCCTTTCTCTATCGGCACAGCGAATTCAAAAAGCATCCCTTTTTTATCATTGACTGCGAGAGTACCAACCAGAAAAAATGGAATTATTTTATGGAGAGCCCCAATTCTCCTCTCAACGATATTCACATTACCATCTATATTAAAAATCTCCAGGCATTGCATGATTCCATATCCGACAAGTTTCTACCCTATCTGAAGCAAAATGATCTCTGCCGGAGAAACCGTTTTCTGTTCTCCTACACCCTGTCACAGGAAATAGAAATCAACAGCCCTGTCTGCCAGTACCTGATGAATACCCTCTCCTGTCTGGTATTGCGCCTGACTCCTCTTCGGGATCGCATTGACGATATTCCCAATATTGCCACCCTGTATATTAGTCAGGCAAATATTAATCTGGGAAAGCAGGTGGTTGGCTTTGAGCCCGGGGCGCTGGCCCTGCTTCAGGATTTTAACTGGAGCCAGAATCTACCCCAGTTTAAACGGGTGATCCATCAGCTCATTCTTCTCACAGAGGGTGATTATGTTCCCACTGAGCTGGTCCGGCAAACCCTAAAGCAGGAAACGCCCAGGACCACGGAAGTCTTGCGTCCCGGCTACGAGATAGTAAATACCAATCAATCCCTGGAGGATATCAGCTATGACATTGCCCGTATGGTGCTGGCGCAGGAAGGCATGAACCGGGCCAAGACCGCAGAGCGATTGGGGATCAGCCGGACTACCCTCTGGAGAATGCTGCAAAAGCCCAATACCCCGTAACGAATCACAGAGATTAAAAAACAAGACACCGCCCTATTTGCATCTTTTGGGCAATGTCTTGTTTTTCTTTTTTTCTCTATACGTGAAATATAATCTCGCCCTGGAGCCAGATAATGCCCTTAAATCTTCGTCCCACCTTTGGCTCTCCCAGCAAATCCTCTTTGTTAATACAGATTTCAAACACTAGATCATGGCTCTCTATGGTCATCACATAGATCTCCTCCCTGGTAAAGGTATTCTGTACCAGCTGGACCTCCTGAATTTCTCCCATCACATTGTAATGGTCGCATTCCACTCCATAGGGCATAAAATACGTAGATACAATGGAAAATACGTCCTCCTTGGCAATCCGCTCCGAGATCATGGAGTACATATCCATGTCCTCCAGAGTGAGATTTTCAATGGCGTCCTCGTCTCCTTCCCGGGCCGCCTGGATAAGCTTGGTCCGCTGGTAAACAGCCTCCGTATTCTCCTCCTCCGTGAGATTGCCCTTTAAAACCGGAAGAAGAATCTTCCCCTCAATGGACAATCCGGAAAGCCGCAAGGTTACAGTGCATTTGGAAAGCTGATTGAGACGCTTCTCATGTAAGAAATCCGCCACATTCTGCACATAAAATATAAGAGAAACGCCCAGGCTCAGATCATCACAGACGCCTGCATAGGACTCCTTTTCCGCATGGCGTTCCACCATCACGTCCTCATAAAACTTTTCCTGAGTACCCTCAAAATAGGGATAGTAATACTCCCGCTGAAACTGATCTTTATCGTTATATTCTCCCCGCAGCATAATGCCCATACGAGGCGCGAAAGCTTTTTTTCTCTCAGAAAAGTCCACTCCATCCTTATTCCCTGCAGTTCGCTCACTCTGGTAGCAATCCTGTACAAAATCCAGCAGACGATTCAGCTCCTCCTTATCCTTCATTTTGCTAAATCCCACTGCACGCAAATACTCATGCACTGCTTCACCTCCTCTCTGTCTTGCCTATCTTTTCTGTCCGTTTATTTTTTCCTAAGCTCTTTTTGGCCTCCCATATAGGGCTGCAGTACCTCAGGAATGGTCACGCTTCCATCGGCCTGCAGATGATTCTCCAAAAAGGCAATGAGCATCCGGGGCGGCGCCACCACTGTATTATTTAATGTATGCGCGAAATACTTGCCTTTTTCCCCATTTACACGAATTTTCAGTCTCCGGGCCTGGGCATCTCCCAGATTGGAGCAGCTTCCCACCTCAAAATATTTCTTCTGTCTGGGAGACCATGCCTCCACATCCACAGATTTCACCTTTAAATCTGCCAAATCTCCGGAACAGCACTCCAGCGTGCGCACAGGAATATCCATGCTTCGGAACAGATCCACCGTATTCTGCCACAGCTTATCAAACCACATGGGGCTCTCCTCAGGCTTACATACCACGATCATCTCCTGCTTTTCAAACTGATGAATGCGGTAAACGCCTCGCTCCTCCAGTCCATGAGCTCCCTTCTCCTTTCGGAAGCAGGGAGAATAGCTAGTCAGGGTGTAGGGAAGCTCTTCCTCCTGCAAAATCGTATCAATAAACTTGCCGATCATGGAATGCTCGCTGGTACCGATAAGGTATAAATCCTCCCCCTCAATCTTGTACATCATGGCATCCATCTCCGCAAAGCTCATAACTCCCGTCACCACATTGCTGCGGATCATAAAGGGAGGTACGCAGTAGGTAAATCCCCGGTTAATCATAAAATCCCGGGCATAGGAAATCACAGCCGAATGCAGCCGGGCAATATCTCCCATGAGATAATAAAATCCATTGCCAGCCACTCTTCTGGCCCCGTCCAGATCGATACCGTTAAATTTCTCCATAATCTCTGTATGGTAGGGAACCTCAAAGTCCGGCACCACCGGCTCCCCATAGCGCTGTACCTCTACATTCTCGCTGTCATCCCTTCCAATGGGTACGCTGGGATCGATGATATTGGGAATGGTCATCATGATTTTTAAAATCTTCTCATCCAGCTCCTTTTCCTTTTCCGAAAGCTTGTCCAGGCGCTCCGCCTGGGCCGCTACCTGACGCTTTACCTCCTCGGCCTCCTCACGCTTTCCCTGTCCCATCAGGGCACCAATCTGCTTGGACAGCTTGTTCCGGGCTGCCCGAAGTCCGTCCGCCTCCTGCTGTGCATTTCTCTTTTCCGCATCCAGGCTGATGACTTCGTCTACCAGTCCCAGCTTTTGATCTTGAAACTTATTCTTTATATTCTGCTTTACAATCTCCGGATTTTCCCGGACAAACTTTATATCCAACATTATTTTTTCCTCCTCAAACTTCTTGTCTAATTTCCATCATATAACAGTCTCTCTATTTTTTCAAGCCTTGTTTTTCGCCTGGACCAGGGCCTGCTCCTCCTCCTTGGAAAGCTCAATATCCGAGATCCCTCCACGGATTTCCTTCACATAGGCATAGCTGGCGTCGCGGGAATAAACAGTATTTAAGATAAACCCGTCCTCCATCTGATCCAAAACTGCAATGGCGCAGCTAAGCTTCCCGCTCAAATCAAACAGAGCATCGTATTTTACAATTCCAAGCTTCTGAAAGCACATCTTCTGGTTCTTCCGCAGATTCACAATATCATCCCGAGCCATGGTAAGAAGCTTGTCAAACTCATCCATTTTGTCCAAATACAGCATAATGGTATCCTCCAGGGACTCTGCATCCTTTCCCCGGGTAAAGAGCTCATATTTTTTGCGAACCTTTTTCAGTTTACATAATGCACTTATTGTTAAGATCATACATATAATGATTAAAACGCCAAGTCCGCCAATGATATAGATCAAATCAATTCCCGTACTTTTATAAATCATTTCAGAAATTGGACTTCCCACTGTCTTTTCCTCCTGCTGTTATCATATCTATAATTCTTTCCAAATCTTCTCTGGAATAATATTCTATTTCAATTTTTCCTTTATTTTTTGCTTTTTGCCGAATGGAAACCTTTGTCCCTATGGCTCCTTTCATTTTTTCTTCCAAATCTGCATAGAGAAACTGGAGATCCGGATCCGGCTTCTTCTTTTCCGGCGTTTCCTTTTGCATCTGCTTGACCAGCTTTTCTACCTCGCGCACGCTAAGCTTTTCATCAAAAACCTTTGCAGCTGTGGCAGCCTGCAGCTCTCCATCCTCAAGACCCAGCAAGGCCCGGGCATGTCCTGTAGACAGCATATCATCAATCACCATCTGCTGTACTCGCTCATCCAGCTTTAAGAGACGCATGGAATTGGTCACAGCCGTCCGGCTCTTGGAAACCCGCTCCGCCACCTCGTCCTGCTTCAGCTGAAACTCCTGAATCAAGCGCTTATAGGCTAAAGCCTCCTCAATGGGATTTAAGTCCTCCCGCTGAATATTTTCAATCAGAGCAATCTCTATGATTTCCAGATCCGTATAATCCTTTACAATCACCGGAACTTCCTTAAGCCCCGCCATTTTGGCTGCCCGCCACCTGCGCTCACCGGCTATAATCTCATAAAATCCATTCTTTTCCTGTACCAGCAAGGGCTGCAGCACACCAAATTGCTTAATGGAATCCGCCAGCTCCTGAAGCGCATCCTCGTTAAACTGCTTGCGGGGCTGATCCCGGTTCGGTCCCACCTTGGAAATCTTTACTCGCAGCTCCGGCTTTTCTACTATTTTCTCAATCACCTTTTCCACTACCTTTGCATTCTCCTTCAAAGGCCTTGGATTTGTATCCGGTATCAGACTGTCCAGTCCCTTTCCCAATCCCCCTCTTCTCGCTGCCATAAATAAACTCCCTTCTCTCATCTATTCTCACTTATGATACATACCAATTCTTACCAGCTGCTTTCACGTTTGTATTGTGAAACATGCTTCCCATAGATTCATTCTGCCCTGCCAAATACCTAGCTTTATTCCTCCTGCCGGTTCATAACCTCCTGAGCCAAAAGCCGGTAGCTCTCCGCCCCCGCAGATTTGGTATCATACACCGTAATAGGCAGCCCATGACTGGGAGCCTCAGCCAAACGCACATTTCTTGGAATAATGGTCTTGTAAATCTTTTGATGAAGATTGTTTTTTACATTTTCCACTACCTGAAGGGAGAGATTGGTCCTGGCATCATACATGGTAAACACCACACCCTCCATGTTCAAATCCGGATTCAGCCGCTCTTTTACCAGATTGATGGTATGAATCAACTGGCTTAACCCCTCCAGGGCATAATACTCACACTGAATAGGCACCAACACTGTATCCGCCGTGGTCATGGCATTGATAGTCAGCATATTCAAGGACGGCGGACAATCAATAATAATAAAATCATAATCATCCCGAATTTGCTCAACCGCCTTCTTGACAATAAATTCCTTATCCTGAATTCCAATTAATTCAATTTCTGCACCGGCTAAATCCACATTGGATGGAATCAGATACAGATTATCATAATCTGTAACGATCACACTTTCTTCAATAGAACACTCCCCAAGAATTAAATCATAAATGGTGCAATCCAAATGGTGCTTATCTACACCCAATCCACTGGTAGTATTTCCCTGAGGATCAATGTCAATAGTCAAAGTCTGTTTTCCCGCCTCGGCCAGCGCAGCAGAAAGGTTAATAGCAGTTGTAGTTTTTCCCACACCGCCTTTTTGATTTGCTATTGCAATAACTCTTCCCATACGTATTTTATCCTTTCGGCTTCTCCCTCTTTTGAGACATTATAGCACAAAAATGTTTCACGTGAAACACAAAACAGAAATCTTTTCTAATTTTTAAGAATTAAACCAACTAAAGTATGTTTCACGTGAAACATTGAACTTTAAAATATTTTCTCCCATCTTGTCACCATCCCACATCTATGCTATGATAAATTCAAGAACATGAAGCTATCTACCTCTTAGATTATAAATTCATCAACCATTTTGTCACAAAATTTTTCATTTTATAATGAAAGGATCACTTTTATGAATCAAAAAACATTTCGAAAAATTATCCTTTTATCCGGCTGTACAACGCTCAGTATCCATCTGGCCAATAAATTAACCTTCTACACTGCAACCCTAAAAAATCTGTTAGACGACAGCAAGGGAGAAATCTACAACTGGCGCTTCGGAAAAATATTCTACAACCGATATGGCTCCGGTTCCCCTCTTCTTCTCCTTCATGACCTGCACCCGGCCAGCTCCGGCTCTGAATGGAGAAAGCTTATCAGCCAGCTCTCCAAATCCCATACAGTCTATGTATTGGATCTTTTCGGCTGCGGACGTTCAGAAAAAACAAACATTACTTACACCAACTTTTTGTATGTGCAGCTGATCTCCGATTTTATCAAGGATGTGATAAAACACAAGACCGACGTGATAGTCACAGGTCTGTCCTGCTCTTTCACAATCATGGCCTGCTTTCACAATCCCATATATTTTGATAAAATTATCCTTTTAAATCCGCCGGCCTTACGGCAGCTAAACAAGGCGCCTTCCAAGAGAACAAAAACCCTAAAGCTTTTTATTAACTCTCCTGTAATAGGCACTCTGATCTATAATATTCTTTCCGCTAAGCATATGATAAAGCAGTCTTTCCAGGAGAACTATTATTATAATATGGATAAAATAGAACAGCAGGATTTAGACATCTGCTACGAGGCTGCCCATCAAAAGGGAGCTCTGTCTAAGTTTTTATTTTCCAGCCTGAAAAGCAATTATTTGAATCTAAATATCATACATGCCCTAAAGGAGATCAATCACAGCATCTATCTCATAGGGGGCAGCGATTATCCGGACAGCTACAGCACGGCAGAGGAATACACAGGCTATAATCCGGCCATTGAGACGGAATTTATCAAGGAATGCAAATATCTCCCCCAGCTGGAGAAGCCGGAGGAGCTATTAGACCTGCTTTCTATTTATTTAGAAAAATAATCCCTTCGGATAGATCAGACCCTTCTACGCCAGTATGGGTTCCTTCCCAGGAAGTCCTGCCTTCCTGGGATATTTTTTATCGGTGGCCTTTTTCTTCTCCACCATCACAAAGGAACGAGAAATGTCCGAATCCGGAAGCCAAAATTCCTTTACCTCCCGCATATGGCCCCCCAACACCTGTATGGCTTTCTGAGCCTTTGCGATCTCCTCCCCGCTGTTTCCCGATTTATAGGAAATAAACAGGCCGCCTACCCGGACAAAGGGAAGGCAATACTCCGAAAGAGAAGCCAGATTCGCCACAGCCCGGGATACACAGAAATCAAACTGCTCCCGAAATTCCTTCCTTCTTGCAAAGTCCTCCGCCCGACCATGATAGGCCTGAATCTGAGAAAGCGCAAGCTCCTCTATGACCTGATTTAAAAACTTCACCCGCTTATTGAGAGAATCCAAAAGGGTGATGCGAAGATCCGGAAAGGCAATTTTTAAAGGAATCCCGGGAAATCCCGCCCCGGTTCCCACATCCAGGAGAGCTCCGGTACCTGTTAGCTTACAAACAGGCACCAAGGTCAGACTGTCTGCAAAATGCTTCTGCACCACATCCTTATACTCTGTAATGGCTGTAAGATTCATTACCTGATTCCACTCTGTCAAAAGCTCATAATACCCATAAAACTGTTCTAGCTGATCCCCTGTGAGCGTGATGCCGATCTTCTGGCAGTTGGTCTCTAAATATTGGATCTGCTCTTTTCGATGGGCTTGATTTAAATTATTATTTTTTTCCATCTCCTATATCCTTAAACAATCTGACTTAAAATAGAAGGATCCTTGATTTTCTGATCCTCGGCCAACAGCACAATCTTGGACATAATTTCTGCGGTCTTTGGATCCTCGTCCACAAAGGGCAAGAACAGCCGCCCCCTCTTCTGACTGTGCACAGGCAGAATATGCAGCATGGAGCCTCCCTCCTGGTGAACCACGCCGCTTCCCAGGTGTACATTGTAAACGGCCCGCTTTCCCTTTATCAGAGCATGGCTGTCCGTAAGAGTCACATTCTTCAGACCAAAGAGGGGCAGATTCAGCTCCACAATGGCCCGACGCATCTCTATGGTGGAATGACTGGTCTCCGGATCCACCCCTCCTGCATGGGCCACGCTCACAGCCAGGTCCACATCCCGCATGACCTCACTGTAGATCAGATCCGGCACCTGGTCAATGGTGAGAGGCTGGAAGGTCTTTCTATGGGAAAACTCCACCCACTCCAGAGTAGGCGCCTCCACATCGCTGGGAGAAAACCAGTCTGCCAGGGCATAAATTCGGGCCACAATGTTTTCCTTATAATAAATTTTCTGCAGGCCCTCCTCATAGTCTGCCACCCAACGCCGATTTCGGAGACATCCCACAGTTTTCTGGGGCTGAATCTGGTTTCCCGCAAACATACGAGAGGCCTTGAGCCCCAGCTCCTCGGGCAGCTTCACATACAGCTCCCGGAATACCTGCTTAAAGGGCTGACGAATCTCCTGATCAAAGAGATACTTCTGATACTCCTGCCATTCCTTTGAACGATACAAATCTAGAGCATGGGCAATCCGAAGCTCTCCATCCGGCTCCAGGAAAAGCTCCTCCCCTGTCCAGGACTTTAAATAGAGATCAGAGGAATCCTTTTTCCACCGAAAGGCTTCATTTTCCAAAGACTTTCCACCGGGAGACAGGAAACCAAGGGCATCCTGGTGCATAAATACCAGAGGCTCCAGAATAGCCCGCACCACCGGATTATTTAACAGTCCCCGGATCTCCGAGACACGAAAACCCGTACCACTCTCCATGGCCTCCTCCATCATCTTCCTTGTGCGGCTGTATTGCTCCTTAAGCTTTTTATGCGCCTCCTTCAGCTCCAAGATATAAGGATTCTTTCCAAGCCTTGATGGAAGGGATTTCAAAGGCTTTTCATTCTTTTGACAGAGAATCTCACTCTTTCCGTCTGCTCCCACATGAAGGCAGACCTCCACATCCTCCACCGGCTTCCAGGCCATCAAGGGCTCCAGTGTTTCCACCAGGCGAGTCTCCATATTTAACGTTAAACGTATTACATCCCCGTAGCCGGCCCGAACGCTTAGATTTACCAGGGCAATCTCTGCGGCCTTTCCCTCGCTGGCCCGCCGCTGGGCTCCAAACTGACGACTCTCCTTTACATATTTTTGGATAAACTGATATCGATTCAGCATATCCTTTTCCCGATTCTTTTGGAAGGGAACCAGACTGTAGCTCATAAGAAGATCCTTATTTCGCTTGTCCGAAATCTCTTTTTCCAAATCTGCCAGGCCTACCTTGCCTGTAGCCGCGTCAGCATACTTTCTGGCCCGGGAATGCTTCTGCCCGTCAGAGATATATTTTGCCGCCTGATACAAAAGACCAAAATTCTTCTCTCCCAGCTGCTCATAGGCCTCCTCAAACCAGTCCACATCAAAGGCCCCATTCTGGAGCTCCTCCGGGGAAAGCGGCGTATACTTGGCAATGATAGCCTGCTTCTGATCGTCAAATCGCTCATTCATATGGGCCATAAAATAATAGCAGCCGCTCTTTAAGCCCTTCCAACCAAGATGCTCCTGAATGATATCAATCCACTGAGGCGCATACATGGCCACCTCCACCAGGCGGGCCTCCTTAATCCTGGTTTTTTTCAAAGCCTTTGTCAAATCCTGCCCTGTCTCCCCTGGCGCCGGATAGCAGACCTTTAAAAGCCGGCTTAAAACTTCCTTCTTGGACTGGCTTCGTCCCCCATAATACCAGTAATAATAGGTATCCCGGCTCAAGGTATCCTTTCCCAGGGCCATGAGAATACGGATAAGATAATCCATTCCCTGAATATATTCAATGCCCCGCACCATCCAGGTAACCTCAGTCTCCGCCTCTCCCCGGCGCAGCTCCCGATCCACGATCACAGGAACGATTCCCCCATAGAATTCCCGAAGAAGCTTTCCAATCCAGGTATCCTCCCCAAAATAGTTCTCTCCTGCCTTATAAATCTCATTGGTGCGCAGACTGCCGAAAAAGTAGTTGAGAGCGCCCCGGCCCATGGGACGGACACCTTCTCCCTTCTCCACCCTGCTCAGCACCTGCAGACAGTTTTGGCAGTGAAAATACTCCATAATCGCCCGGTATACTATATCCTTAGTAATAAGTCCCATATGAAAGGCCTTAAAAAACCAGTAGGGACAAATGGGGGTAAACCCTGTATCCAGATAAGAATTTCCCCCATAAAGGTTCACAGGCTTGGCAAAGGTATTATACTTTCTGTTTTCCCGGATCTTCTTCTCAAACTGCCAGGCCACAGAAAAAGCCCGGATAAATTCCTCATCCGTCTCCCAATACTGCAGGCCCTCGAAATAGCGGGTCAACAGAGGCATCTGACTGAGACAAATGCTCATTTGGCTCTCTCTTCCGTTCCAGCCCTTATAGGTATAGGAGATCATCTTATTTTTTTCATTCACAAAGGGGATAAGAGCAGAGAGCATGGAAATCCCATTTTCCAGCAGCTCCTTCTTATCTAAATACTCATATCGGTATACCAGTTTGAGATCCATAATCTGCTTTTCATATTCTAAGGGAAAGGGAATCCCCTGCAGGGGCATTTTTCCAAAAATCTTTTTATAAAATTTTTCTCCCTTACTGTAAATACTCTTTTCCTTTTTCGAGAGCACGGCCTCCAGCTCCACTAGGGCCGCATAGCTTCCAAGCTCCTCCTCATAAAACCGGCGAAATACAGCCTCCAGGGGGAAATTCTTTAGCTGAAACCGAAGGAATAAATCCTGGGGATAGCCGGACTCCTTGAGACAGGTATATTTGTTTCCCAAAAGCTCCTTTTCCCCCAGCCAATTGATATACTCATAATTTCTGTTTTCCCGAAAAATTCTGTCAAGCTTCTCAAGCTTCTCTATGATCTCCTTCTCCGTAAAGGGCAGACATCTGGAAGCCATAGCCTCTGCCGAGAATTTCTCTATCTGTACAGACTGAAGAAGCTCCTCCGAAGCCCTGGGATCATAGATTCCGTAACATTCCTCTTCCTCCTTTGCATTTTCTCCCTGAAGCTCCTCTATAAGAATTTTTTCCTTGTCCGTGGGACTGGATACCAGAGAGATCAGGGGACGCATTTTCTCATAAACCTTCTCCTGCTTCTGATCCTTGGACAGGCGCATAAGGATATCCAGGCCTCCACTGCGCTTTTCCTCCCTCTTATCCTCCAAAAGACGTGTAAGGGAAGCCCTAAGCCCCTCCTCCTTCTGCTTCATCAAAAGCTCTATAAGAACCGACCGAAGCTCGTTTCGCTTAAACCGAAGCATATCCTCACAGAGCTCATACTCCTTTCCGGATAACTGCAACCGCTTTACGATTTTCATAGCCGCATCCGAAGCCTGGGTCTTGGTGCTTCCCATATAGCCGATTACCAGATTTCGCTGGGTCTGATTCTTAGGCGAATACAAAAGAAGGTGAATCAAAAACTTCCGCTCGTCTCCGTCTGCCTCGTCCAACAATCCTGCAGCAAAGGTTATCTTTTCCTGATCCTTTAGCACATAAGCTGTAAAGGCCAGCTGAGCCACCACGCTGGAAGGAGAAAGCTCCACCCGATACCAGGGAAAAATACAGGGATCAAAGACCAGCCCCTTTTTTGGCAGTCTGTGATAGATATTCAAAAAGCATTGGTACAGATCCTCTGCTTCCTTTTGATTTTCAAAATATTTTTTCAGATTAGGAGTCCGTGGAGAGACTAATTCATAGCTGTAATAGACCTCCTTCTTTTCAAAAATCAACTCCCGGATATGGTTGTTTAAAGGCTCCGTATAGGCCGGCAAATAGGCTGCAACCAGCTCCAGATCCTCTCCCTGCTCCAGAATCACCTTTTTCGCCACCTGCACCCGAAGCTTCTCATCATAAAGGCTCCGGTTATAGTAGGAGGCCGTAAGCCTCTGATTTTTGGTACCAAAATCTATGAGCCGTTTCATGGCATCTATGGCATCCTGGGCCTCCCGGAAGCCCAGCGCCCACAGAGCCACACTGATGGAAATGGAATCATTGGTTTCCAAAAGGCTCTGGCAAAGCTTAGGATCACGCAGACACTGTCCCATCTGCTGCAGAAGCTTTTTATTGATCCGCTCTGGGGAGGATTCGCCAAAAATCCCAATCCAGGTGGATACGGATCGAAGAACAGAGGAATAGCGAATCAGATCGTGTTCCTCAATAACCTGCAAAAGCATTAGAAATGCTTCCGGAGTTCCCTCATCCATGCTCTCGCAAATGGCCTGGCGCAGTCCCTCCTGGAGACGGGCTGCCAATAAAAGCTTACAGATAAGCTCCCTAAGCTCCTCATGATCAGACTGAAGAATGCCCAAGATCATCTCCCTGTCCAGATATGCCGTATTATTCTCGCTTAAGATCAGAGACTTTAACCCATGGATCACCGCCTGGTTTCCCCCGTCGATCTCTGCCCCATAGAGGTAATGAAAGCCATTGGTGAAATTCCACTCCCTGCGGATATACTCCAGCTTTTCCCCGCTCAGATGTCCCAGCATCACATCCTCCAGCCGCTCTCCACAGTAAAAAAGCTTCTCATAGGAGGTCAATATCTGAAACATCTGGGGTACCTGAGGCTCATAGCTCTTTGTCCGCACGCTTCTGCGAGCCCACCCCCTGGGAAAGGGAAATTGATTAAGCTTATCCATCATATGGAGACAGGACTGATGATACGCCTGGGGAACAAAGGCCTTGAGCAATCCTTTGTGTTCTCTCATCCACTGAGACGGGGTGAGCCTGGGACACGTATAAAATTTGTTTCTCACCCTGGAAACCAAAGCCTCATCATAACAGTTTTTACGGATAGCCTCCGCAATCCCTCTGTCCTCCCCCGTAAGTCCCTGGATCCGTTTCTGTAAAGCCTCATCCCGGCTTCTGGTAATCTCCTGCCTTACCCGATAATCCATCTCTGCCATCTTACCACATCCTCCCTGTGAGCATTGCCAACCGTACAAAGGTAAACACCTGATCCTCTGTCACCCAAATCTCCTCCTCCAGATCCTCCAAAGGCCTTCCGTCTACAAAAATCCTGTAAATTCCGTCTGCAAAGGACTGAAGAGCATTTTCCTGGGCCTTCTGCAAATCCGCCGGTTTCTCCCCATAGGTAAATCCAAAGCTTACCTTTCCGGACTCAGCCTTATCCGCAATTTCCTCCCTGGTGAGATAAGGAAGTAGCTTTGGCAGATCCCCCTCCTCTGTATGCAGACATGCTTCCAGCCGCCGGTTATATTCCTCTACCTGAGAGGCCACTACCGCCAGGATCAGCTCGCCAACTGTACCCGGACTTCCCTGAATCTCACAGATGGTCTCCCCCACGGAATTTTTTCTCTTTCCCATCTGCTTTACCTGCACCTTAAGCCTCATAAATCCGTCCCCCATACCAAATATTTTTTAAAAATTGCAACACATTATAACATTTCTATTTCCTTCGGCTCTCCAGATAAACCAAAAGCACAGAAACATCTGCCGGGGAAACACCGGAAATCCGGGAGGCCTGGCCAATGGAAGCAGGTCTGTATTGTTTAAGCTTCTGCCGGGCCTCTATGCGCAGGCTCTCCACCCTGTCATAATCCAGATTTTCCGGGATCCGCTTTTCCTCCAGCTTTCGAAACTGCTCCGCCTGTTTCTTTTGCCTCTTAATGTATCCCTCATATTTGAGATGAATATTCACCTGTTCCCGCACCTCCGGGGAAAGGGAAGGGCGATCCTCGTCAATCTCCTCCAGCAAATCATAGGAGAGCTCCGGCCGGCGGATCAGCTCACCCAGATTTGTCCCGGATTTTAACAGCGTGCTCTTATGAGCCTCTAAAAATGCCTGAACCTTGGGGGAGGTTCCTACATAAACCCTTTCCACCCGCTTGATCTCAGAAGCAATGAGCCGTTCCTTCTCCAGCACATGTGCATACCGCTCCCTGGAAATCAGGCCCATCTCATAGCCGATTCCCGTAAGGCGAAGATCTGCGTTATCCTGCCTTAGCAATAGCCGGTATTCCGCCCGGGAGGTCATCATCCGGTAAGGCTCCCGGTTTTCCTTGGTAACCAGATCGTCGATTAACACTCCTATATAGGCCTGGGATCGATCCAAAAGGAGAGGAGATTTTCCCAGCACATACCGGGCTCCGTTGATGCCTGCCACCAATCCCTGCGCCGCCGCCTCCTCGTAGCCGGAGCTTCCGTTAAACTGACCGCCGCTAAAGAGACCCCTTATGTCCTTAAATTCCAGAGTAGCCTTTAGCTGCCTGGGATCGATGCAGTCATATTCAATGGCATAGGCATTGCGCACGATTTTCACATGCTCCAAACCGGCCACAGAGGAATACATGGCGTGCTGCACATCCTCCGGCAGAGAGCTGGACATGCCTCCCACATACATTTCATTGGTGAAAAGCCCCTCGGGCTCAATAAACACCTGGTGACGGCTTTTGTCCGCAAACTTTACCACCTTGTCCTCGATAGACGGACAGTATCGGGGCCCGGTTCCCTCTATCACGCCGGAATACAGTGGAGACCGATCCAGATTCTCTCGGATTATCTCATGGGTTTTCTCATTGGTGTAGGTAAGCCAGCAGGAAACCTGGTCAATCTGCACGCTCTCGGGATCCGTGGTAAAGGAAAAGGGAACCACCCGCTCATCTCCCACCTGCTCCTCCATCTTACTAAAATCAATGGAGCGTTTATCAATCCGGGCCGGCGTGCCGGTCTTAAAGCGAAGCATCTCTATTCCCAGACCCTTTAGAGAATCTGTGAGATGATTGGCGGCCTGAAGCCCGTTAGGTCCCGTATGATTACTCACATCCCCGTAAATACAGCGGGCTCGCAGATAGGTTCCCGTACACAGAATCACCGTCTTGGCATAATAGCAGGCTCCGGAATAGGTTTTCACCCCCGTCACCCTTCTTCCATCCTCCAGGTCCTCTGTGAGAATTTCCGTCACTTCTCCCTGAACAATGGAGAGATGATCCGTATTTTCCAAAACCCTTCGCATGCTTCGGCTATACTCTGCCTTGTCTGCCTGAGCCCGGAGAGAATGGACCGCCGGCCCCTTGGACAGATTCAGCATCTTTGACTGAATAAAGGTCCGATCAATATTTTTTCCCATCTCGCCCCCCAGGGCATCCACCTCCCGGACCAAATGTCCCTTCGAGGTACCGCCAATATTGGGGTTGCAGGGCATCAGGGCAATGCTGTCCACGCTCACCGTAAATATCACTGTCTCCAGCCCCAGACGGGCACAGGCCAGGGCCGCCTCACAGCCCGCATGTCCTGCCCCAACCACTACTGCATCGCAAGTCTCCTCATATCCTGTACGCATGTCCTATCCTCATTACAATCCTTTTTTATTTTCCCAGACAAAATTTTCCAAAGATTTCATTTACCAGATCCTCCTCCACTTCCTCCCCAAGAATCTTTCCCAGGGAAGCATAGGCATTCATGAGATCAATGGAATAAAAATCCTCCGGCATAAAATTGGAAATACTTTCCAATACAAGTTTAAGACTCTCCCTGGTCTCCTCCAAAAGCTTTTTCTGACGCAGACTGGTAATCAGAATTTCATCCTGAAAGGAAATCTCCCCCTGAAAAAATAACTCCTTGACCAGCCTCTCCAGCTCCTCCAGCCCCTGCTCCTCCCTGGCAGAGATGGACAATACGGGCTGACGCAAACGCGCCTCCATCTGCTCCTTTGTGACGATTCCCGTCAAATCCGACTTATTTAAGAGCACGATTGTCTTTTTTCCCTCCAGGAGATCCATAATCATCTCATCCTCCCCTGTGAGAGGTACGGAGGAATCCACCACATAGAGAACCAGATCCGCATCCTTCACATGCTCCATGGCCCGGGATACCCCAATGCGTTCCACCTGATCCTCTGTGGAACGGATTCCTGCCGTGTCCAGAATATTGAGATGAATGCCCCCAAGCTGCATATGCTCCTCCAGCACATCCCGGGTAGTGCCGGCCACCTCTGTCACAATAGCCCGCTCCTCCCCCAAAAGCACATTTAAAAGAGAGGATTTTCCTGCATTGGGCTTTCCCACAATTACAGTTTTCACACCCTCCTTCAGCATACGTCCATTTTCATGGGAGAGCAACATTTTTTTTACTTCTTCCAACCAATTTTTTGTCAGGATCTCAAGCTTCCCGGGATACTCCTCCAGACTTATATGCTCCGGGTCATCCAGAGCCGCCTCGATAAAAGCCATCTCCTGTAAAATAGCCCTCCGAAGCTCCCCGATTTTCTTCTGCAGAGATCCCCGAAGCTTGGAAAGCGCACTCTTTCGGGCTGTCTCATTTTCTGCCTCAATCAAATCCATTACAGCCTCTGCCTGGGACAGATCGATTCTCCCGTTTAAAAAGGCACGCTTGGTAAATTCTCCCGGCTCGGCCAGGCGGGCGCCCCTTTTCAGCGCTGTCTCCAAAATTCGCCGCATAAGAAGAACGCCCCCATGACAGTCAATTTCCACCGTATCCTCCGCCGTATAGCTGTGGGGCCCCCGCATAAGGAGAAGCAGCCCCTCATCCAGCATTTCCTCCTCATCCCACACAGTGCCGTAATGCATGGTATAGGTTGCTTCCCGGGACAACTGCTTGTTTTCCTTCTTTGGACGAAACATTTTTTCTGCAATGGAAAAGGCTTCTGGCCCGCTGATGCGAACGATTCCGATTCCGGAGCCGCCCATGGCTGTTGCTATGGCTGCAATGGTATCCTGTGACATCTCTATCCCTCCAAATGGAAAAAAAGAGAGCGCTCTTAGCGCTCCCTTCTCCTGTGATTATTTCTGTTTCGATTATAATTATTTCTTCTCTTATTGTTGTAGTTGTCTACCTTTACACCTTCCTTTAGGGTGACAACCACATGGCGATACGGCTCCTCTCCCTCGCTGTGGGTAGAAACGAATTTATCATTCTGAAGGGCGGAATGAATCACTCTTCTCTCATAGGGATTCATGGGCTCTAAGGTTACCGGCTTTCTGGTTCTCTTTACCTTAAAGGAAATATTCTTTGCCAGATTCTCCAGAGTTTCCTTTCTTCTCTCCCTGTAATTCTCCGTATCCACCTTCACCCGAATATACTCATTGGTATCCTTGTTAGCCACCAGGCTGGTAAGATACTGGAGAGAATCCAATGTCTGTCCCCGCTTTCCAATCAAAACGCCCATATCCTGGCCGTTGAGCTCCACGCTGATTTCCCGTTCTTCTTTGTTGGCAGAAACACGAAGATCCACCTCCAAATCCATAGCGGCAAACACCTTTTTGAGAAACTCCTCCACCTGATCAAAACCCTGATCCTCCAGGGGAGTCTTTGGCTTCGCCGGCTCCTTCTCCACAGGCTTTGTCTGCTTTTCCTCAGCCTCCTCAAAAGCCACTGTTGATGTTTCCCTTTGCTGCACCTTCTCCTCAAAGGCCGGCTTTTTCGGCTCCTGCTTTTCCACCTTCTTTTCCGGCTTTTTCTCAAATTTCTTTTCCGGCCTGCGCTCCGGTCTCTTTTCCAAGGGCTTGTCAAGCTTAAGATCCTGCTTGATCTCCTCCAAAATGTCCTCTTCTTCTTCCTTTACACGGGCATTGATGACAGCATCCTTGCTGCCGATTCCCAAAAATCCGGAGCTTCCATGGAAAACAACTTCATATTCAATATTATCTCTGGTTGTTCCTAGCTTAATTGCTGCTTCCAATACAGCATCGTCCACGGTCTTTGCGGAAAATTTTTCCCATTCCATTTGAAAACCCCCCTATTTTTTATTTTTCTCATTGTACTGCTCGACCATCCTGGCCTTGGCTGCAAGGCTTCCCGGTTTTGCAGCTCCTTTGTTATAATACTCTGTAGACTTCTTGATTTTTTCCTGTCTGTCCTCTTCGGAAATCTCGTCCTTTTGTACACTTCTTGTATTCATTCTGGCCGCATTGGAAAGCTTCTGGGGAGGAAGCCCTTTCTTTTCCCGTTTGCGGTTATAATTTTCCATATTCTTTTTGATCTCTTCCTCAATGTCAAGCTTGCCCAGCTTTTTATTAATCACCAGCTGCTGAGCTGTACGGACAACGGCGCTGATCACCCAGTAAATACCCATACCTGCAGGAAGAATAAAGCAGAAATAAATGGACATGAGGGGCATCATGGTATTCATCATTTTCATGGAGCTGGCCATGCTGCTGGCCATATCATTGCCATTATTATTGTTGGCCGTCAGCTCCGGCTGCGCCATAAGCTTTACGCTGATCCACTGGCTGAGGCCGGATAAAACAGGAATAATCAAGGCTCCGATAATAATCAGCACAGCTCCTGCCTGAATTCCGCTCATAAGCATATGCCAGGGAGTCTCTGCAATGTTTAATCCAAGAAAATTGTTGAAATGATTCAGAGTACTCTGGGTAGTTTCAATGGATCCGCCCAAATCCGGAAACTTGTCCGCCAGATCGCTCCACTCAGCCACAGAGAATTTATTCAACACGTCAATGATGGTATTTTCCAGCGCAAAATCCTGCTTTACAAATTGCTTGGCACTGTCTGTCCCCTGTATAAACTCTACAGCCGCCTTGTTGCTCATAATATTGGTAACCAGGGGATAAAAGGCCGCCTTTACCTTGTCAATATAGGCCGGAATGGCATAGATCACCCGGTAGAGAGCAAACAGAATGGGCAGCTGAATCAGCATAGGCAGACAGGTACCAGTGGGAGAGGTGCCATACTTGGCATAGATGGCGTCGGTCTCCTCCTTCATCTTCATCATGGAAACCTGATCCTGTTTTCCCTTATATTTCTTCTGGACAGCCTGAATTTCCGGGTTCATCTTGGCCGACATCTTGGAAAACTTCTGCTGCTTTATCGTTAAAGGCAACATCAGCATATAGATGACAATGGTAAACAAAATAATGGAAAGTCCGATGCTGGGCACTCCCAAGGCATTTAAAAATTCAAAAATTATGTTCATCAGCAGGCCTAAAAGCTGAGATATGGGTCCGATAATAAACGTTGTATTCTGTGTTAAAAACATCACTGGCAATGAAATGTCCTCCTTATTTCGCTATGGACTTCTTTACTTTTTCCTACGGTACAGGGTCATACCCACCCTTTGAAAATGGATTGCACCTTAAAATCCTCCAGCAGGCCAAAAGGCTACCCCTAATGGCCCCATATTTCTGGATGGCCTCCAGCCCATATTGGGAGCAGCTGGGAATATAAGGACATTTCGTACTTTTCATAGGGGACACATATTTTTGATAAAATTGGATCATGCGGATCAATATTACTTTCATACCCTTTTTAAAACCCCGTGAAGCTTGCCCAGATGCATCAATGCGCTGCTAATCTCCTGATAACCCTTTCCCTTTGCACTGGCTCTGGCAATGACTACCATGTCTAAACCACTATTAAACATGGCTTCCTGTAGCCGATAGCTCTCCCGAATCAATCTGGTTAACCGGTGTCTGACAATGCTGTTTCCTACCTTTTTACTGACAGAAATTCCCAATCGATTTTTTTGTAAGCCATTTTCTCTTACATATAATACCAGATACCGGTTGGCAAAAGATTTCCCTTCCTTATATATAATCTGGAAATCCCGGTTCTTCTTTAATGACTCTGAATACTCCATGTTCTTTTCCTCTTATTAAGGAAAAAGGCCACATATATGCGGCCTAAGCTGACAACTTCTTTCTTCCCTTTAATCTTCTGGCAGCCAGTACCTTTCTTCCGCCGGCAGTGCTCATTCTTGCTCTGAATCCATGAACCTTTGCTCTGGAACGCTTTTTTGGCTGGAATGTCATTTTCATTGTGTTTCCACCTCCTTTTTCGCAGATATCATTCCAATTATATGCGGAAAAGCCCTTGAAGTCAAGCAATTTTCCATAATAACTTGGATAACCTGGAATCTTTTTCAAATTTGATTTATTTTAATTTTCAAACCGCGAAAAAAAAGCAAATTCTGAAAGAGGTCTGAAAGAAAGGAAATTTCCCTATTGCCTGAATTTTCAATTTGTTATAATATAAGGTATAAGGGAAATTGTGCGGTTTTGCATATCATATTATTTTTTTAAGAAATTGGAGACTACAGTATGGAAATCATTTTAGAAAAATGGGACGAGATCCTGGAGCATGTGCGAAAGGAACATGAGCTTACCAATGTTTCCTTTAAAACATGGCTGCAGCCCCTTGTGGTACATGATATACGGGACCATGTGGTAAGAATCATTGTGCCCATCGACAAGGCCATTGACTATATTACCTCAAAATTCCAGATGCCCATTTTTGTGGCCATTGCGGAATTTACGGGGGAGGAGTATGAGGTGGTATTTATCACCAAGGATGAAGCAAGCCGCCTTAATAAGGAGAATCCTACTGTTTCCCGGAAGGTCTCCGGAACAGAGGTCTCCAATCTTCTTCTGGAAAAAAGCAACATTAACCCTAAATATACCTTTGACTCCTTTGTGGTTGGAAACAACAATAAGTTTGCCCACGCCGCTGCCCTGGCTGTGGCGGAAACCCCGGGAAAGGTATACAATCCTCTGTTTCTCCACGGAGGCGTGGGACTTGGAAAAACCCATCTCATGCACTCCATTGCAAACTATATCTTAAAAGAAGATTCCGGTATGAAGGTGCTCTATGTGACCTCCGAATACTTTACCAATGAGCTTATCGAAACCCTCCGGGCCGGTGATCGCTATGGCATGGCCCAATTTCGGGAAAAATATCGGAATATCGATGTACTTCTCATTGACGATGTGCAGTTTCTGATTGGAAAGGAGAGTACCCAGGAGGAATTCTTTCACACCTTTAACACCCTTCACAATGCGGACAAGCAGATTATCATTTCAAGCGACCGTCCGCCCAAGGATATTGAAACTCTGGAGGAGCG
>CANPIM010000013.1 GCA_947574135.1 uncultured Lachnospiraceae bacterium | reverse complement strand
GGAGTCTATGCAAAAGGTAATTTTGCTGAGAAGCTTCTGGCACAACGGGTAATCGAAGCGACCGTAAGGCTTACGGGAAATGTGGAGGCAGCCATGCGCAGTCTGGTGCAGGGTACAGCCATTGAACCGTCTGAGAGTGACCGGAAGATAAAGCACCTGCGGTTGGGGGAGGTAAAGGGTGTGGGGGGCTCTGTGGAACTCCAGACAACCGGCGATAATTTGAGCGAGAAGTTGTTTGAAATTGGTAATACGATGGAGATTAGTCACAGGGTTCGCTATGATTATCTGACCAATGACCTTGCCTTTGAGGTATGGCAGGGAAAGGACCGGAGGGACAGCCAGGATGTAAACAGCTGGGCCATTTTTTCCAATTCCTTTTACAACATTCGAAACGTGGTCTACAACCGGAATGGGAGCTCTTATAAAAATTTTGCTTATGTGGCTGGCGCAGGTGAGGGAGCAGCCCGGAAAATCGTCATAGTGGATCTGCGGCAGCCAGGAGAAGAACGGCTGGAAATATGGGTAGATGCCAGAGACCTGCAAGAAGAGGACGAAGATGGGAATAAGATTCCCCCCGCTATTTATGAAGCACAGCTTAAGCAGCGCGGGAAGGAGAAGCTGGCAGAATACCGGAAGGTGGAAACGGTGAACAGCGGTATTGATGCCAATGCAAATCTGATTTATAAAAGGGATTTTGATTTGGGGGATTTTTGTACCTATATCAATACGGAGATCGGCATAGCAACGGACAAGCGGATCACGGAAATCATGGAAGTGTATGAAGGGGGAGCAATGGAACTTTCCATTGTATTTGGGACGGATGAGATATCTTCCGTGCAGCAGCTTATAAAAAGGGAGGCATAGCATGTTACGTTTTGGATTATTTGACAGCGATATTACAGGATATGATGAGGAGGGGATGCCGATCTTTGACCGGGCGGAATCGTCGGATTTTTTTGCCCTCTTTTTTGCAAGCCTGATTAGCAATGGAGTCTTGGGTGACAAGTCTGACCGGTTCCAGGTGCTGGCTTGGGAGGGTATGAAAGTGGAGGTTCAGCCGGGAATCGGGTTTATCCAGGGGAGATTTGCTTTTGATGATGAGAAGGCGGTTGTGGAGCTTGAACCGGCTCCGCAGAATTACAGCAGGATTGACCGGATCGTGCTTCGGGCAAACTATATTGACCGGCGCTGTGAGATTGTGAAAAAGACCGGCTCGGTGGATGCGTCTCCTTCAGCGCCGCCTCTACTGCGTCCGGAGCCGGGGAATAGTGGAGATTATTTCGAATTGTCTCTTGCAACCATAAGGGTAAGGAGTAATCAAACAGTGATATCGAATGCAGACATCACAGATACTCGGCTGGACGGAACTCAGTGCGGAGTGGTGCACAGCTTAATTGAGCGAGTGAGTACAGAGACCCTTTTTGTCCAGTATATGGATTGGTATCAAAGGACCACTGCACAGGCTGAAAGTGATTTGGCTGACTGGTTCACAGAATTTACCGATTGGTTTGAGCCCACAAAGGCAGAGCTGGAGGAGGCGATTGGGAATGCCAACAGTGAGGCCGCCCTGGCTAATGCTGCCGCGGTTCGGTTGAATCAATTCATAACCAATATGGAGGAGCAGATCGCGGCGGGATATTTTAATGGCCCCCAGGGGGCACAGGGCATCCAGGGGCCGAAAGGGGATAAGGGGGACAAAGGAGAGCAAGGAGAAAGTGGTATTACGGTGCCTGTGTCGGGATTTTTTACTTTGTCTGGCGATGAGGCCGGGGATTTGTGGGCGTATTATACGGATGGCGGTACGCCGCCTTCGTTTGAATGCGATTTGGAAACGGGAGACATTTATTTTAACACACCGGAAAACTAAAAGGAGGAATTTAAAATGGCAAGAGTTTGGATTGGTAATTTTAAGGGACCTAAAGGAGACAAGGGAGATAAGGGAGATATCGGGCCGCAGGGACCAAAAGGTGAGCAGGGCCCCATGGGACTGGTGAATGCAGAAGCCGCAATTGAATTTGAGGATTATACGACGGAGGGAGCGGAGATTCCTACCCCGGAGGAGGCTTTGGCTGAGATGGTTTCGGGGAAAAGCTTAAAAGGTATTATCAGCAATATAAGGGCCTTTTTTAAAGGGGTAGTCACACTTGGGATGATAGTAAACAATCTGGAGGATGTGCTGAATGTGGAGGAGGGCACAGTTTTACCGGTTGGATGTAAGGCATTACAAGACCTAAATGTGAAAATGGGAGGGATTGTATCAAATATTACTATACCATTTGTAAGCACTGGAAATGATACAATATCCATATACAAAAATGGCTCTATGATAACAGTGAGAAATATATATTTTGGAGTAAGGTCAAGAAATCCTACAGCTATCATTTTAAAAGGGGAAGAATATCTCATTATAGCAAAGGCAAATAACAATAACAGCTTTAATCTACAGCAAAATGAAGTATTTACACTATTGTATGGATATGCTATCAACACCCAAAACCAAATTGTAAAATTATATACAATTTTTATTGGTTATGATGGGACAAGCACATATTTACTTACTAAGCAAGGATTGACAACAGATCAATTATTAATCCTAGTGCCAATATCAGCGTCTATAGGATATAGGTCATAGGCCATAATGTTGGTCAATTATTAAGCAATGTGGTCTGTCCTATAGTAATTGCTGCAATTTCTCCCGTGTTGTTATATTGTAATGTCTGGATAAGATATGTATTTGTACCATCATAATATATGTAAATAAGATATGGGGTCAAACTTTTATCTGGTGCTGTTAGCAAGATTGTACCAACACCGATAACAGTAACAGCACTTAACTTAAATGGATTTTCATTTTCTATCTTGCCTATGATGTAATATGTGTAGCCTGCAGGATGAATCGTTGTTGGCAATTTTGTATTAGCTGCGATAGAAAAATTTTGAACCGATATCCCAACACCTGACTTATGTACTGCTAGGCCTAAAATACCATCACTAGGTAAAAAGGGTAGGCGGTTTAATTTCGCAATCCCTCCCATCTTCACACTTTGGGCTTATTTATTCCGGTAAATGTATCTTGCAATCAAAATTTACATATGCTATAATGCCAGTAGGCAAAAAGCAATAATGAGTCCATCCGGACAAAGAACGAATCCCCCCAACCGTGCGGTAACACAGTCGGGGGGATTCTTCATGACTTTTATAGTGGCCAAGCACCCACTAGGCTATTTGTTGTCCTTATGGTCGCTATCTAACCATTTGATGATGTAGTGGCAGGCTACACCGGCCGCAACAGCGACTAAAAAAGCAATAATGACTTCCATCCAAACACCTCCTCCCGTTGCCAGGTATTGGTGGGACAACACAGCTATTATAACATGCATTCCTGCATTATTCTACATTTTTTGACATACCAAAAGCTCCCGGGATCCGGGAGTGTTACTGGTCAATAATTCCTATGCCGATAAATATCGCTTATGCGCTGCCCGGACATTATCCCGGGCCACGGTGCAATAAATCATGGTTGTGCTTATATCTTCGTGCCCCAATAGCGCCTGGACATCCTGAACCGGCATCCCTCTGTTTAATGCGTTTGTTGCAGCTGTAGCCCGGAACCGGTGTGGGTGTACCTTTTCCACACCGGCCCGGAGTCCCAGACGCTGTAATATTTGACGGACGCCGTGTTCGCTCAGGCGAAGGTATGGTGCTTTAGAGGACACAAATAGTGCTGGATTACTATCTGTTCGTGTCATCAAATATTTTTTTAAATGGTAGCAACTGGATGCATTAAGGTACACCTCCCGCTCCTTAGCTCCTTTTCCAAACACTACACAGTCCATAGTATCCCAGTGGATGTCCTGGCGGTTTAGGCGGACCAGCTCCCCCACCCGCATCCCAGTGCTGTACAACAGCTCAATAAGGGCCAGGTCCCGCTCCCGCTTACAGGCACAGCGCAGGATTTCCCGCTCCTCATCCGTATAAGGTTTCTTGACCTTCTTTTCATAGTGAATTTGCTCCAGGCCGGATGCCGGGTTATAGATAATATATTTTTTCCGCTGCAACCATCCAAAAAAGCTGTTAAAGCAGATTCGTTTATTATTTAGATACCTATTACCAACCTTACGCAGAGCTTTGCACTGTGCTAGATGGGTAAAAAGGTCCTCTGTGGTGATTTCCTGCACCGGCTTAGCCAAGGCATGGAGCATCATACTCAGCTGTAGTTTGTAGTGCTCAATGGTCTTTTCGCTCCGGCCGGCCATGCGCAGGGCCGCTAGGTACATATACAGATAATCCATATACACTTTTTCGTCACGCCGTGCCACATCTGTACATTTTTCAACCACGTCATAATCTGCCAGCTTATGATACAGATACAGCTGCAGGTCCGACGCGTGCTCTTCTGGCAATTTTCCTGCTAGATACTGCATAACATCATTGATCAGTTGCTCTTTCATTGCAATCCCCCTTTCCCCCTAATTATAACATCCCTCCTTTTTTATGAGCCCTAAATGTGAAGATGCCAAAGATATCTACCGTTGATTGCGTCGTAGAAACAATAGCAAATACACCGCAAGTTATGGAAGATATTTTGGTCGAAGGAGAAATTCCTGGTTTAAATGCAATCCCCGTTGTTTTTGGTAGATGGAATACGGATGCATCACTTGAAAGTTTTTCGAAAACATCGGGAAAATGGAATATTTATTCTACTGCATCACAAAAGACCAGGGTTAGATTCTATGTAATAAGTTAAATTCCGCTTAGGTAGACGCTTAATCCCCTGACTGTGTATTCATAAATAATACCATTGGACCCAAAATAAGGGAATGCGTATTTGCATTTACATTTGATTTTTGCAAGATGTAATATGTATTCGTACCATCGTAATATACGCCTGTATTAAGAGCATTTGCACGTATAATTTCATTATTATTGTTTAATTCCAGTGATATATTGTCTAAAGTGCACAATGTGTTAGGATTTGCATTCAAAGGATTTACTTCACCTTTTCCAAGGATGACAAAATTTACTCCCCCTGCAATAATAACTGGAAAATTATTGTATGCCGTGACCGGCACATATAAATAAGGGAGCAATATAGCATCATCCTTTTTTATAGGCATCTGGTATGATGCTAAGGGACCTTGAGGAATCAGGGGTAATCGCGCATAGTTCACAACCCCTTCCATCTTCACACTTTGGTCTTAAAAAAGCTGTTTATAGGTACCCTCCACGCCAGAAGGACCTCTATAAATGGCTTTTTACTATAGAGGGGGTGATAAAAAATAAACTAAGTAACTTGTCAACCTAAATTAATCAAAGAAAGAAGGAAGAGAGAATGAAAACAGAGAATGCGAATGTTTTGAAAAAGACTGTTACGGCAGTCTTTTCTTTTTTGTCGTCTCTTTTGGGGATTTTGGCCCTGCCGGTCTGCCTTATGGTGGCCTGCAATGTGATTGATTATGCGACGGGGCTGATGGCGGCAAAATACCGGAGCCAGGATATTAAGTCAGACATTGGCCTCCGGGGAATCGTGAAAAAGGTGTGTATGTGGCTCCTGGTGGTTGTGGGGGCCATCGTGGATCAACTGTTACTGTATTCTGCGGAAACAGTAGGGATTACACTGCCATTTACTTTTTTGGTGGCTTGTGTGGTGGCAATCTGGATTATCTGTAATGAAATTATCAGCATCCTGGAGAATATAGCAGACATTGGAGTGGATTTGCCACCGTTTTTGGCGAAAGTTGTACATATGCTTAAAAGCCAGGTAGAAGAGAAGGTAAAGATGGATAAGGAAGAATAGGGGGCGGGAAACCGTCCTCTTTTTGTGCCGGCGCAGTGCCGGCAGAAAGGAGTAAAAAATGCAGTGTAAAATGATTGATGTCTCCAGCTATCAGGGACGGCCGGACTGGGCTAAGGTGGCGGCGGACGGTGTGAGAGGAGCTATTTTGCGGGTCCGGGACAGCAAGGGGGCAGATAAGAGCTTTGTCTATAATTATCAGGCCTGCGGGCAGCACAGCATTGCCAGGGGCGCCTACCGGTTTAGCTATGCCTTGACGGTGGCCCAGGCCAGGATGGAGGCGCAGGAGGTGCTGCGCACCCTGGACGGCCGGAAGCTGGAGCTTGGGGTGTGGCTGGATTTGGAGTGGAGCAGACAGCGGGCCCTTGGAGGTTCCAAGGTCAAGCAGCTGGCCAGGGCCTGGATGCAGGTCATCCGTGATGCCGGGTATGAGTGCAACATTTACTGTAATCTGGACTGGTACCGGAATGTTTGTGGGGGACTGGATGCACAGTATTGGATCGCACGGTACCCGAAAAATGACACAGGTGTTGTTGTGGTTAGTTTGCGTCCCTCTGTGGGGGAAATTGGCTGGCAGTACAGCAGCAAGGGCAGGGTCCCCGGTATATCTGGCAATGTGGACATGGATGAGTGGTATGGTCCTCTTCAGGTCGTCCCGGGCAGCGGGAAGCCTCAGAACTCCTACCGTGACTCCGGCAAGGTACTCAAGTACAATCGTTTGACCGTGGGCATCCCCCGGGAGGATGTTCGTTGGCTCCAGTGGGAGTTGCGGGAGGCAGGCTACCAGCTACAGATAGACGGCAAGTTTGGTCCTAAAACGGACTTAGCTCTGCGGGCCTTCCAGGCGGCGCACAAGCTGGTGGTAGACGGTAAGTGTGGTCCGGCTACCCGGGCAGCACTGGCGGCATAAAGACCATAATCTAAATAAAAGGGGCGTCAGTGATGCCGCTCTTTTACCTTAAAGTGGCACTATAACTTTTCGGTATCTGGTCCACCATACTGCGTAATAATCGCCTTCGCCAATGCTGGATTGGTCTCTTTAATGTTAATGGGATACTGCAATCGTTTTTCATAATTCCACATAGCTTAACATTTCCCTCCTTCCCAGGGCCAGGGCCGCTGCACCCAGGCCCAGCGGTCCTCCATGGAGCCGGACTGGTCCAGGATCAGGGGACCATAGAGCCGGGTATATTCCTCCAGGGCCTGTTTGCGCAGGCTTACGTGTTTTTGATAGTAGGCCAGGGCTTCCTGGCAGTCCGGATGGGTATCCAGATATAAGGCAGTTTCCAGGCAGGCGAAGCTTACCATGTCAATCCACTGCAAAAGCTGTTCCTGATTGGGTTTCTGACGAGGACTCATTTGGCACACCCTCCTTTTCTCACTCCCATAAAGGGCTTATCAAGCTCCGGGAAAATGGTTCCGGCAGCCAGAGCCCGATCCAGATCATAGGTCTGCATCCACTGCTGCCAGGGCACATAGGCCATGGCCAAAGGAAACTTCTCTGAAAATCCAGGCTTGGGAGAGGGGGCTGGTGGCACAGCCGGGCGGGAACCATCTGGCTGTTGGCAGCAGCTCTGCCGGCCATAGGGATTTCTGCGATAATCTGCCATTATAAAACTCCTTTCAATCTTTCTTTCAAGACTATTTTATGTCAATGGGATAAATCGGTGAGACAGTGCCGGGAAAAACATGGTTGTATTTTGCGCATAACAAAAAAATTCCTATACAAATGAGAGCAGACAGGGTATAATAATTCACGGAAAACTGCGCGTAGAATGCCGGAAACGGCAGGAGGCGAAAGGAAATACGAGGAGATGAAGTTTATGAAAAAGAAACCGTTTGTAACCCTGGAGAAGCTTGAAGAGATAGCAAAGACCTATCCCACCCCCTTTTATCTGTACGATGAGAAAGGAATTCGGGAAAATGCCCAGGCTCTGAAGGAGGCCTTTGCCTGGAACCCGGGATATAAAGAATATTTTGCCGTAAAGGCCACGCCAAATCCTTTTTTGATAAAGATACTGCAGGAATATGGCTGTGGCTGTGATTGCTCCTCCATGACAGAGCTGATGCTGTCCAACGCTATGGGGGTAAAGGGGCATGACATTATGTTTTCCTCCAACGATACGCCGGCCGCGGAATTTGCCTATGCAAACGAGATCGGCGCCATTATCAATCTGGATGATATTACCCATATTGACTTTTTGGAGCAGACCCTGGGATATATTCCGGAAACCATCAGCTGCCGGTATAATCCGGGTGGGGTTTTCAAGATCAGCAACAATATCATGGACAACCCGGGAGATGCCAAATACGGCATGACCACAGAGCAGCTGTTTGAAGCTTACAAGATTTTAAAGGAAAAGGGCGCCCGGCATTTCGGGATTCATGCCTTTCTGGTCAGCAATACCGTAACCAACGAGTATTATCCCATGTTGGCCAAAATGCTCTTTGAGGTGGCGGTAAAACTAAAGGAGGAGACGGGAATTGCCCTGGAATTTATCAATCTGTCCGGGGGTATCGGCATTCCCTACCGGCCGGATCAGGAGCCCAATGACATTCGCATCATTGGCCAGGGCGTGCGAAGAGCCTTTGAGGAGATCATGGTTCCTGCAGGCCTGGGACAGGCAGCTATCTATACGGAGTTGGGCCGCTATATGATGGGCCCCTATGGCGCCCTGGTAACACGGGTGCTGCACCAGAAGCATACCCATAAGGAATATGTGGGCTGTGATGCCTGTGCCGTAAATCTTATGCGCCCTGCCATGTATGGAGCCTATCACCATATCACGGTCATGGGCAAGGAGGAGGAGCCCCTGGATCATGTCTACGATGTGACAGGGTCTCTCTGCGAGAATAACGATAAATTTGCCATCGACCGTTCCCTGCCCCGGGTGGATATCGGGGATCTGTTGCTGATTCACGATGCAGGAGCCCACGGCTATGCCATGGGTTATAACTATAACGGGAAATTAAAATCCGCAGAGCTTTTGCTTCAGGAGGATGGCAGTGTAAAGCTTATTCGGAGGGCCGAGACGCCTAAGGATTATTTTGCTACCTTTGACTGCTTTGATATTATCAAGGACCTGGTATAAAATCAGGGAGGCAACGGGGGCAGGCAACGGGCTTTGGGCTTTCAAAAAAGGTTGAGAGGTCAGAAAATATGGAAAAACAACAGGAAACCATCAGACAGGAGGAGCAGGCAACAAAAGGTACTGAAAAAATCGGCAGCGTGGAGCGTATGCGGGAACTGACGGCGCTTTTGGATGAGGCGGCCCGGGCCTATTATCAGGAGGCCAGGGAGCTTATGAGCAATCTGGAGTATGACAGGCTCTACGATGAGCTATTGAATCTGGAGCGGGAAACAGGGATTACCCTGGCCGGCAGTCCCACAGTAAAGGTGGGGTATGAGGTGCTTAGTGAGCTTCCCAAGGAGCGCCACGAAAGTCCCATGCTGTCTCTGGACAAGACAAAAGAGGTATCGGATCTCAAGGAGTGGGTGGGAGACCACAAAACCCTTCTGTCCTGGAAGCTGGACGGCCTGACCATTGTGCTCACCTATGAGAACGGGGCCCTGGTAAAGGCGGTTACCCGGGGAAACGGAGAGGTGGGAGAGGTGATCACCAGCAATGCAAGGGTATTTAAAAATGTACCTCTCACCATTCCCTTTCAGGGCTTTCTGGTGCTTCGGGGAGAGGCTGTTATCACCTACGCGGATTTTGAGAAAATTAATGCAGGGATAGAGGATGTGGATGCCCGGTATAAAAATCCCCGGAATCTGTGCAGTGGCTCTGTGCGGCAGCTGAGCAACGAGATCACAGCCCGGCGGAATGTGCGCTTTTATGCCTTTAGCCTGGTGCGGGCCCAGGGGGTGGACTTTGGGAACTCCCGGGAAAGGCAGTTTCTTTGGCTAAAGGATCAGGGCTTTGATGTGGTGGAATACCGAGTGGTCACAGAGGAGAACCTGGAGGAGGCCGTGGAAGCCTTTGCAAAGGCCATAGAAAAGAATCCCGTGCCCTCCGACGGGCTGGTGGCCCTGTATGACGATATGGAATACGGCAGGAGCCTGGGAACTACCGCAAAGTTTCCCCGGGATTCCATGGCCTTTAAATGGGCGGACGAGCTGCGTAAGACCCGTCTTGTGGACATTGAGTGGAGCCCTTCCCGGACAGGGCTTATCAATCCCGTGGCAATTTTTGAGCCGGTGGAGCTGGAGGGCACCACGGTAAGCCGGGCCAGCCTGCACAACATCAGCATCATGCGGGGGCTGGAGCTTGGCCTGGGAGATACGGTACAGGTCTACAAGGCCAATATGATTATCCCCCAGATAGCCGAGAATCTGACTCGCAGCGGAGTGCGGGACATTCCCAAGGTCTGTCCCACCTGTGGAGGCGCCACGGAGATCCGCCAGGCAAATGATGTGGAGTCTCTCTACTGCACCAACCCGGAATGCCAGGCAAAACGGATCAAATCCTTTACTCTGTTTGTAAGCCGGGATGCCTTAAATATTGAGGGGCTTTCCGAGGCTACCCTGGAGAAATTTATTGCCAGAGGGTTTATTCATACCTTTGTGGATCTCTTTGCCCTGTCCCGGTACCGGGAGGAGATTGTGTCCATGGAGGGCTTTGGTGAAAAATCTTATGTAAACCTGATGGAGAGCGTGGAGCGGGCCAGAAATACAAGCCTGCCCCGGGTGATCTATGGATTGGGAATCCCCAACGTGGGCCTGTCCAACGCCAAGCTTATCTGCCGGCAGCTGGACTATGAGGCGGAAAAGCTTCTGAAAGCCTCCCGGGAGGAGCTGTCGGCCATCGACGGAGTGGGTCCGGTGATTGCGGACAGCTTTGTGCAGTATTTTGAGGAGCCCAAAAAACGGGAGCAATTTTTCCGGCTTCTGGAGGAGCTTCACCTGCAGGAGGAACCGGGTTCCGGACAGGAGCAGACCCTGGCCGGGAAAACCTTTGTCATAACCGGAGGCGTAAACCATTTTGCCAACCGCAACGAGCTAAAGGCCTTTATCGAGAGCAGGGGAGGCAAGGTGACGGGCTCCGTGACAAGCAAGACGGATTATCTTATCAATAATGATGTGACCTCCGGCTCTGGAAAAAATAAGAAAGCCCGGGAGCTTGGGATTCCCATTTTGTCGGAAGAGGAGTTTCTGGCACTATGAGAGAGGACAGAAAAATCATATTTTTTGACATAGACGGCACCATTTACGATCCCGGGATAGGTGTGCCGGGCAGCACCCGGCAGGCCTTAGAGAGGCTTAAGGATAGGGGGCACATTCCGGTGGTCTGTACCGGCAGGCCTCGCTGTACGGTGTTTCCGGAGATTACGTCTTTAAGCTTTAAGGGCGTCATTGCAGGGGCCGGCACCTATCTGGAATATGAGGGGCAGGCTTTAAGGAATCTAGAGCTGCCGCAGGAAACCGTGGAGAAGGCCCTTGCGCTGCTTGCGGAGGCCGGCTGTCCCGCTCTTTTGGAGGGGACAGAGTACTTATATTATGATCGGGAAAAGGACGGACCAAAGACCTTTGGCATATTAGAACGAATGCTGAGACAGTATCCGGAGCGCCTGAAGGCTTCCGGTCCCCAGGCGCAGATCGGGAAAATCACTGTGGCCCTTCAAAATCCCCCGGGCTTTTGGGAGCGGCTCCCTGCGCTTGAGAAGCTGTTTACCGTGATACGCTATGAGGGAAAGCCTGTAGCGGAGCTGGTGCCTCGGGGAATGTCCAAGGCGCGGGGAATAGAGACGCTTATTGATTATTTGGAGATTCCCTGGGAAAATACATTTGCATTTGGGGATGGACCAAATGACCGAGAAATGTTACAATATGTACGATATGGCGTGGCCATGGGCAATAGCGAGGGTTCGGTGCTGGCGGCTGCAGAATATAAGACAGAGCGAATGGAGCAAGACGGTGTGTGGAAGGCCTTGGAGCGTTTTGGTCTGCTTTGAACAGCTGCGTCTGGCAAAAAGATTCAAGGAGGAAGAGGCATGGATAGTAAGTTGTACGAATTAATGAACTGGCCCAGGATTGAGGCAGTGGTTTATTCAGAGGAGGATACTCCGGCGGAGATTCTGGGGCCCCATGTGGTAGACGGGAATGTGCTGATTCAGGCTTTTTTGCCCACGGCGGAGCGAATGACAGTAAAAATTGCCAAGAGTGAAAAAAGCTATGAGATGGAGCAGGTGGACGAAAACGGATTTTTTGCTGTGCTGCTTCCCAGAAAAAGCATCCCGGCCTATACCTATGAGGTGGAATTTGACAATGGCACCCGGGCAGAGCTTCCGGATCCCTATGCATTTTCACCCAAGGTGTTTACACCGGAGGATCTGAAAAAATTTGAGGCCGGCATCCATTACACCATATATGAGAAAATGGGCGCCCATCCCATGAGCATCAAGGGCGTGGAGGGCGTTTACTTTGCCGTGTGGGCGCCTACGGCCCAGCGTGTCAGCGTGGTGGGAGATTTCAACCTGTGGGACGGCCGCCGCAATCAGATGCATCGCATAGAATCGGCGGGAATTTTTGAGCTGTTTATTCCGGGAATGAAGCCCGGAGATATCTACAAATATGAGATTAAAACCAGGGCCGGACTGCCCATGCTGAAGGCGGACCCCTATGCCAATCAGGCGGAGCTGCGGCCCAACACGGCATCTGTCGTGGCAGATCTCACCGACTTTGCATGGACGGATGAGAAATGGCTGGCAGAGCGGAAAAAGAAAAATTATGAGAAACTTCCCATGTCTACCTATGAGGTACATCTGGGATCCTTCCGGAAGCCTCAGGAGGAGCGGGAATTCTATACCTATCGGGAGCTGGCCCCCATGTTGGCGGAATACGTAAAGGAGATGGGGTATACGCATGTGGAGCTGATGCCGGTGATGGAGCATCCGCTGGACGCCTCCTGGGGGTATCAGGTCACCGGGTATTATGCGCCCACCAGCCGGTATGGGACGCCGGAGGACTTTATGTATTTTATGGATTACATGCACGGGCAGGGGATTGGGGTGATTTTGGATTGGGTGCCGGCCCATTTCCCCCGGGATACCTTTGGTCTGGCCTCCTTTGACGGAACCTGCGTCTACGAGCATCTGGATCCCAGAAAGGGTACCCATCCTCACTGGGGCACTCTGATTTACAATTATGGCCGGCCCCAGGTGAGCAACTTTTTGATTGCCAATGCTCTTTTCTGGGCGGAAAAATATCATGCGGACGGCATTCGTATGGACGCGGTGGCTTCCATGCTGTACCTGGATTACGGCAGGCAGGACGGGGAGTGGATTCCCAATATCTATGGGGGGCATGAGAATCTGGAGGCCGTGGAGTTCTTAAAGCATCTGAATTCCATTTTCCATAAGCGTCACCCCGGCGTGCTGCTCATAGCGGAGGAGTCCACAGCCTGGCCTAATGTGACAGGATCCGTGGAGAAAGACGGTCTGGGCTTTGACTTTAAATGGAACATGGGATGGATGAACGACTTCCTGGAGTATATGCGCTACGATCCGGTATTCCGTTCCTATCACCATGGGGAGCTCACCTTTAGCATGATTTACGCCTACAGCGAGAACTTTATCTTAAGTCTGTCCCACGACGAGGTGGTTCATGGCAAGAGTACTCTGGTGGGCAAAATGCCGGGAGATCGGGATTCCCAGCTGGACAACCTGCGGGTGGCCTATGGCTTTATGGCCATGCATCCCGGCAAAAAGCTTTTATTTATGGGACAGGAGTTTGCGCCCTTTGACGAGTGGAATGAGAATACGGAGCTGGAATGGGAGCTTTTGCAGTATCAGGACCACAAAAATATGCAGGACTATGTGAAAGCACTGAATAAATTTTACCAGGGACACCCGGCTCTGTATGAAAAGGATTACGATCCCAGTGGATTTACCTGGATCAACAACATATCCGCCAACGAAAATATGCTGGTGTTTACCCGAAATACGGATAAGCCGGAGGAAACCCTGCTGGTGGTATGCAATTTCTCACCCCTTACCTATGAGAAGCATAAGATAGGCGTGCCCTTCCCCGGGAAATATAAGGAGATTTTTAATAGTGACAGCGAGGAGTTTGGGGGCAGCAATGTGCGCAATCCCCGGGCTAAAATGTCGAAAAAGTCCGAGTGTGACGGCCGGGAGGATTCCATTGAGATCACCGTGCCGCCCATGGCTGTGGCTGTGTTCTCCTGCACAGAGGGAAAGGAGCAGAAGGCCAAAGGAGGGGCAAAGGCTGTTAGAAAGGCGTCCCCAGAAGAGAAAAAGGTTGTTAGAAAGGCGTCCGCAGAAGAGAAAGAGCCTGTGACTGTGGAAAAAGCGGCAGAATCTGAGAATGTGGAAATGGCTCAGGCTGAGAAAAAGGAGACTTCGAAGGACAAAGAGCCAAAAAAGAAATCTGTTCCAAAGAAGCCCACGGCCAGAAAAAAGGCGGCAGGAAAAAAGCCGGCGCCCAAGGCATAGAATGAGTAAGGAAGAAAAGCGGTAAAAGGAGATTTTTGTGTATCGGATAATGGGAATCGCAGAGGAGGGGCTTTATCAGGCCTCAGAGGGAATCACCCAGTCTATGGAGGATCTGGAGGAGATGGCGGCAGAGCTTAGTCAGGCCGCGGAGCATATCAGTCATCTGGATCAATATCTGGATCAGGTGCTGCCAAAGCTTATGGATTTCGGAATTCGCCTGCTACTGGCGTTGCTGTGCTTTTTTATCGGGCAGAAGCTTATCCGGCTGGCGCGAAAGATTGTCCGGCGCTCCATGGAGCGGGCGGGGGCAGATCTGGGAGTTATACAATTCCTGGACTCTCTGGTAAAAGCCCTGCTTTACCTGGTACTGGCGCTGGCCATTGTGTCTAAGTTTGGGGTGGACACCACCTCCGTGATTGCCTTGGCCGGTTCTGCCGGGCTGACCGTGGGCCTGGCTTTGCAGGGAAGTCTGTCCAACTTTGCAGGAGGCGTGCTGATCCTGGTATTGCGGCCTTTCCGTGTGGGGGATTATATTATTCAGGGAGATTTGGAGGGGTGTGTCTCGGAGATCCAGATGTTTTACACCCACCTGCTCACGGTGGATAATCGGATGGTGGTGATTCCCAACGGCAATCTGGCCAATAACAGCCTGGTGAATGTGACAGCCCTGGACAAACGGCAGATGGATCTGAATATAGGGATTTCCTACCGGTCAGATTTGCGGGCGGCCAAGAATCTTCTGTATACCATGATAGAGGAGGAGCCCCGGGTGATGGCCCAGGAGGCCAAGCTGGTGGTGGTCTCGGAGCTGGCGGACAGTGCAGTGATGCTAAAGGTCCGTTTCTGGGTGTTGCCCTCTGATTATTGGCCCGTGCGTTGGGAAATGATGGAGAAAGTCAAACTGGTGTTCGATGAAAATGGGATTGAGATTCCCTATAATCAGCTGGATGTGACAATCCGGCAGGAACAAAAATAGAATGTGTTCTGGCGCCTGCCCTGTAAAAAGGAGTCAGGTGCCTTTTATTTGCACTACAAAAGGGAGGAAAGAAGTTTATGGAACATAAGACAAAAAAAGCCATTCTGGTGGTAAGCTTTGGCACTACCTTTCACAGGACACGGGAGAAAACCATAGACAGGATCGAGAGGGAAATCGGGGAGGCCTACCCAGAGTATGCAATATATCGGGCCTGGACCAGCAAAATGATTCTGGCTAAGCTTCTTCGGCGGGACGGCATTCGGATTCCCACCGTGACTGAGGCGGTGGAAGCCATGCTGGCTGACGGCATTACAGAGCTGGTGGTGCAGCCCACCCACGTCATCAACGGAGTGGAAAACGATCAGATGAAGGAGGATGTGCAGCCGTATGCCCACCGGTTTGAGAGAGTGGTGTTTGGGGCACCCCTTCTTACCAGCACCCGGGACAATGAGGAGGCTATCCGGGCTGTGATGGCGGAGTTTCCGGACTTAAAGGACACGGAGGGACTGGTGTTTATGGGGCACGGAACCACTCATTATGCCAATGCGGTCTATGCGGCCCTGGATTATACCTTTAAGGATTTGGGATATCCCCATGTGTTTCTGGGGACAGTGGAGGCCTATCCCTCCCTGGAAACCTTGCTAAAGCTGGTGCGAAGCTTTTCCCCGGAGAAGGTGGTGCTGGCGCCCTTTATGGTGGTGGCGGGGGATCACGCCATTCACGATATGTCCAGCGAGGATGAGGATTCCTGGCGCAGTCAGTTTGTCCAGGCAGGCTTCTCGGTGGAATGCGTTATGAAGGGGCTGGGGGAATACCCGGGCATTCGCCGGATATACCTTCGGCATATTGCAGAGGCTCTGGAAGGATAAAAGCGGAAAATGGCCCTGTTAGGATAAAAGCCCTAGACCCTAGAAGGATAAAAGCGGAAAACCCTTGCAAGAACCAGAAAAGGATGATAATATTTTGTAATTGTAACCGATGGGTGGGTTAATTCTGAATCCAAAGGAATGGGAGTATATCATGATAGAGACAGGCTTGGATGCATTGCTGGACGCCCTAAAGACAGTCCCCTTTTTATTTGTTGCTTTTTTATTTATGGAGGCCCTGGAGCATTATTCGGGTCATCAGACAGGGCGCTGGTTTGCGGGGGCCAGGAAGGCCGGTCCTCTGCTGGGAGCCTTTATGGGGCTGATTCCCCAGTGCGGTTTTTCTGTGGCCGCGGCCAACCTGTATTCCGGAGGAGTGATTACGCTTGGGACTTTGCTGGCCGTGTTTTTGTCTACCTCTGATGAAGCCATTCTTATCTTTCTGGGCCATCCGGGGCAGGGAGATCTGATTGGAAAGCTTTTGCTGTCCAAGCTGGTTATCGGCATTGTGGCCGGCTATGGGGTGGACCTTTTTGTGAGAGAGAGGGGCCAAAAAAGGGAGATCGCAGATTTGTGCCACAGCTGTGGCTGTCAGGAGGCAAAGGGAATCCTGCGCCTGGCTTTTCGGCATACGCTTCGGATTTTTGTATGGCTGTTTTTGATTACCCTGCTTCTGAATCTGGTGCTGAATTTGGCGGGAGCGGAGCGGCTGGCCGCCTTTCTGGGCAGAGATTCTCTGGTGCAGCCCTTTTTTACGGCCCTTTTGGGATTGATTCCCAACTGTGCAGCCTCGGTGCTTCTGGCGGAGCTGTATCTGGTCGGCGGCATTGGCTTCGGAGCAGCGGTGGCAGGGCTTTGCTCCGGAGCAGGGCTGGGATTGGTGGTATTGTTTCGCATGGACAGCGACAGAAGGAGCTGCCTGAATATTTTGCTTTTGCTCTATGGAATTGCGGCCCTGTCTGGGCTTTTGGTGCAGCTGACAGGACTTTAGAGACAGATGAAGGAGGAAGGGATATGAGGTATCGGGAGTTAGGACGGACCGGATTGCAGGTCAGTGAAATTGGTATGGGTTGCGAGGGCTTTGTGGATCAGCCCTTTGAGCGGGTAAAGGAATTTTTGGATTTGATGGAGGCCGGCGGCGTAAACTGCCTGGATCTGTATACGCCCAATCCCGAGGTGCGAAGTAACCTGGGCAGGGCACTTCGGGGACGCAGGGATAAGTTTGTGCTCCAGGCCCATTTGTGTACGGTCTGGAAGAACGGACAGTATGAGCGCACCCGGGCTTTGGGGGAGGTGCAGGAGGGCTTTCTCGATCAGCTGACCCGGCTGGAGACAGACCATGTGGAGATTGGGATGATTCATTATGTGGATTCTCTGAAGGACTGGGAAGAGGTGAAAAACGGGGCTGTGATGAACTATGCCCTGGAGCTAAAAGAAAAGGGTGTGATTGGCTGCGTGGGCATGTCCAGTCATAATCCGGAGGCAGCTTTGGCTGCGGTACATAGCGGGCTGGTGGATGTGCTGATGTTCAGCGTCAATCCATGTTACGATCTGTTGCCTGCCAATGAGGATGTGGAATCTCTTTGGGATGAAAAAAATTATGAGAAGCCCCTGGTGAATATGGATCCCAAGAGGCAGGAATTGTATGAGGTCTGTCAGCGAAGAGGGGTGGGAATCACTGTGATGAAGGCCTTTGGAGGCGGAGATCTCTTGAGCAGGGAATTATCCCCTGCCGGAAAGGAGCTGACGGCCTTTCAGTGTATTCACTATGCCCTGACCCGTCCGGGCGTGGCATCCATTATGGTGGGAGCCCGGACACCGGAGGATTTGAAGAAGAGCATTGCCTACGAGGAGGCAGCTCCCGAGGAAAAGGATTATGCCTCGGCCTTTGCGGTTCTGCCTAAAATCAGCTGGCAGGGCCATTGCATGTACTGTGGGCATTGCGCTCCCTGTACCAAAGGGATTGACGTGGCCTCTGTGACCAAATTTTTGAATCTGGCGCTGGCGCAGGGAGAGATTCCGGAAACCGTGCGGGAGCATTACGGGATTTTGGAGCATAAGGCCGGGGAATGCGTGTCCTGCGGGGCTTGCGAGAAGCGGTGTCCCTTTGGGGTACCTGTGATGGAAAATATGAACCGAGCTGCAAAGCTTTTCGGAGCGTAATACATTTTTAGAGTGTAATACATTTTGGAGCGTAATGCATTTTAGAGCGTAAATATATTAAAGGGGGAGAGAGGCTATGATTTGTATTTATTGTGGAGGAGAGATTCCGGAGGGAGCCAGATACTGTACGCACTGCGGAAGGGAGGTACAGCCCTCAGGAACACAGCAGACGGATTCCTGGCAAAATGCATCCGTGAACAGCTCCCTGCATTCGCAGGCCGGGGAGACAGGGGGAAAATCAAAGCTTAAGTATGTGTTTATAGGAGCCGGACTTTTGGCGGCTCTGGTGGTGGCTGTGGGCATATGGGCCGCTGTGATTGCTCTGGGAAAAAGGGACCAGGAGGCCAAGCAGGCTGCAGAGTTAAGGGAAGAACAGCTGCGCAGGGAAAGCAGAGAGCGCGAAGAAGAGAGAGACTTGGAGGAATCTCAGGAGAAAAGTGAAGAAACTGAACAGGAAACAGGAAAAGTTTGGGGAGAAACTGAAGTACCTGTGAAGGAAGAAGCTGAAGGGAAAGGAAGTTCGTCAGGCGGAGAAAAAGAGAGGCCGTATGAAGAGCCTGTTAGTCCTGGGACAGAACACTCAGAAATATCCGGAGAAAATATAAGTATGACTTTTCGTTCAAGGCAAGAGGTCAGTGGCATGATTTTGACAGATACAATGATCTTAAATGCAGAAGGCGATAAAGTTTATGAAATGAAAGAAATCGTTGATGTAGATCTTACGGCATTTACGGATGAGCAGTATGAACAGGTGGAAGAAACTTATGATGCTATGGTGAAACAGTATAATTCTGTCGAAGGCGTGAAATGTATAGGAAAAGCTGGAGATAAAATTTATAGTATTATAATTACTATTGATACAACAGGAAATGCAGTAAGTGAGCTAGTGGACATGGGACTTCTGGCCGTAGAGGGAGGTGGAGATGGAGAAGGTATTTCTTTATCTAAGACAGAGGAATCATTGTCAGCCGCTGGCTATGAGAGGATTTGGTAATATTAAAAAAAATATCCCCCCGGGTGGCTTGTGAAGGAATTAACGATAGGCTATAATGGGGTTCGTAAGTGAGAGAACTTAGAGAATCTTGACGGGGAGATGAGGCAGATGGGTAAGAGAGGGATTGGCGTTTTACTGGCGGGGCTTTTGGCCGTTGCATTGCTGAGCGGCTGCGGAGGGAAACAGGAGGCTCCGGCAGAGGAGAAGCCAGGGGTACGGCAGGACGAGGGACCGTCGGACGGGCAGAATGAGGTCCAAGGGGGCGAAGAATCAAAGGATTCCGTGATTGTGGCCATGGGTGTGACCTCGGAGCCGGAGGCGGGGTTTGATCCGGCTTATGGCTGGGGAGCTGGGGAGCATGTGCATGAGCCCCTGATTCAGAGCACCCTGACGGTCACCACCGCGGATTTGCAGATTGGGTATGATTTGGCCACGGATATGGAGGTCAGCGAGGACGGCATGACCTGGACGGTGACTATCCGGGACGGGGTGCGTTTTACGGATCAGGAGCCTCTCACGGCAGAGGATGTGGCCTTTACCTATAATACTGTAAAGGAGATAAGCTCTGTAAATGATTTTACCATGCTGGACCGGGCGGAGGCTGTGGATGAGTGCACGGTGGTGTTTCATATGACGAAACCCTATTCCATCTGGCCCTACACCATGGCTATTGTGGGGATTGTACCGGAGCATGCCTACGGTCCGGATTACGGGCAAAATCCCATTGGGTCTGGACGTTATATGCTGAAGCAGTGGGATAAGGGGCAGCAGGTGATTCTGGAGGCCAACCCGGACTATTACGGGGAGGCGCCTAAAATGCAGCAGGTGACCATCCTGTTTATGGAGGAGGACGCGGCCTTTGCAGCAGCCAAGGCCGGCCAGGTGGATCTGGCCTACACGGCGGCCTCCTACGGGGATCAGACGGTGGAGGGCTATGACCTGCTTTCCTTTGAGACCGTGGACAACCGGGGCTTTAACCTGCCGGCCATGGAGCCGGGAGAACGAGATGGAGTGGCAGTGGGGAATGCCTTTACCAGCCAGGTGGAGGTCCGCCGGGCCATTAACATAGGCCTTGACCGGCAGGAGATGCTGGAGAATGTCCTCAACGGCCATGGGACGCCGGCCTACAGCGTTTGCGACAAAATGCCCTGGTACAATCCCGATTCCCAGGTAGAATATGACCGGGAAAAAGCCATAGAAATTCTGGAGGAGGCAGGCTGGAAGGCCGGGGCTGACGGTATTCGGGAAAAGGATGGCGTGCGTGCGGCCTTTACCCTCCTGTATCCGGCCAGCGATTCCGTGCGCCAGGCTCTGGCGGCGGACACGGGAAATCAGCTGCGGGAGCTGGGGATTGAGGTAACCATAGAGGGAGTGGGCTGGGACACGGCCTATACCAGAGCTCAGAGCGAGCCCCTGATGTGGGGCTGGGGCGCCCATACTCCCATGGAGCTGTATAATATCTACCATACCCTGGATGGAAGCGCAGAGTATTCTCCCTATGCCAATCCATGGGTGGATCGCTATATGGATGAAGCTTTGGCGGCCTCTGATTTGGAAAAATCCTATGAGCTGTGGCAAAAGGCCCAGTGGGACGGGACCACGGGTATTACCCAGGAGGGGGATATCCCCTGGATTTGGCTGGTGAATATTGATCATTTGTACTGGTCCCGGCAGGGCCTCAAGGTGGCGGAGCAGAAGCTTCACCCCCACGGACACGGCTGGTCCATTGTAAACAATGTGGATCAGTGGAGCTGGGAATAGTCTTTGCACAGAGCCCATTATTAACATTTCTATATACACAGACAGGGAGCAGCGCATGCGGCTCCCCTTTGTGCGGTTAGGAGGAGCATGAAGGGATACGGAATTTGGGTTGGAAGAAAAGTGGTGCGTATGCTGCTTTTGTTGGTGGGGGTGAGTATTGCAGCCTTTGTGCTGGTGAGCGTTTCCCCTGTGGATCCCCTGCAGACCAATGTGGGGCAGGTGGCTCTTGGATCCATGAGCCAGGAGCAGATTGCCAAGCTTGAGGAATATTGGGGCGTGGGGGAATCGCCTCTTAAGCGCTACCTTTCCTGGGCCGGTGATTTTGTCCGGGGGGATATGGGGGTGTCTTTACTGTACCGGCAGGAGGTTTCCCATGTGATTGGGGTAAAGCTTAAAAATTCCCTGTGGCTTATGGCAGCGGCCTGGGTGCTCTCCGGCGTGGTGGGCTTTATTCTGGGCATTGTGGCGGGCTGGAACCAGGGGCGCTGGCCGGATAAGCTTATCAAGGGCTATTCCCTTTTAATTGCCAGCACTCCGGCCTTCTGGCTGGCCCTGGTGCTTTTGATGGTGTTTGCCGTATGGCTGGGCTGGCTGCCGGTGGGACTGTCCGTTCCCATTGGCGTGGAGGCCAGTGGAGTGACCCTCTGGGATCGGGTGCGCCATGGGATTTTGCCGGCCCTCACCTTGAGTATTACGGGAGTTTCCAATATTGCCCTTCATACCCGGGAAAAAATGATCGAGGTTATGGAGAGCGATTATATGCTCTTTGCCAGGGCCCGGGGAGAGAGCGTGTGGGCCATGGTGAAAAATCATGTGCTGCGCAATATTTCTCTGCCTGCCTTAACCCTGCAGTTTGGCTCTATCAGTGAGATTTTCGGGGGCTCTGTGCTGGTAGAGCAGATTTTTTCCTATCCGGGTCTTGGCCAGGCGGCGGTGACTGCAGGTCTGGGAAGCGATGTGCCTTTGCTTTTGGGCATCACCATAATCAGCGCGGCTATTGTGTTCGGAGGAAATTTAGCAGCCAATCTCCTGTATGGCATCATTGATCCCAGGATACGAAGGGGGGCGGCAAAGCAATGAAAAAAAGCTTCTTGGGATGGAATGGAAGGAAGAGAACATTTGTTCTATTCACACTAGCCCTGGTGCTCTTAGGGGTGGTTACCCTGTGGGGACAGCTGGGGGCGGAGAAGGCTCTGGAGACGGATTTTTCCAGAAAGGACTTGGCGCCCTGTCTTGCCTATCCCTTTGGAACAGACTGGATGGGGCGGGATATGTTTCTGCGCACCCTTACCGGCCTTTCCATGAGTATTCGCATTGGGCTATTGGCGGCAGGGGTCAGCGCCTTGGTGGCTGTGGTTCTGGGAACGGCTGCGGCTACTCTGGGACGGAGGGTGGATTCAGTCATTACCTGGGTGATTGATCTGGTTATGGGAATCCCCCATATTTTGCTGTTGATCCTGATTTCCTATGCATGCGGAAGAGGCTTTCGGGGAGTGGTGACAGGCGTGGCCCTGACCCACTGGACCTCACTGGCCCGGGTTATGCGGGGGGAGGTGCTTCAGCTTAAGGAGGCGCCCTACATACAGATGGCGGAGAAGCTTGGGACGAAGAGGCTGGCGATTATCCGAAAGCATATGCTGCCCCATCTGTTTCCCCAATTTTTGGTGGGACTGATTCTGATGTTTCCCCATGCCATTCTCCATGAGGCCAGCATTACCTTTCTGGGCTTTGGCCTTTCCCCGGAGCAGCCGGCCATCGGGGTGATTCTCTCAGAGAGCATGAAATATCTGGCCATGGGAAAATGGTGGCTGGCTTTGTTTCCGGGCCTTCTTCTGGTGTTGACGGTGGTGCTCTTTGACGTGGCGGGGGAGAGCCTGAGACGGCTTCTGGACCCGGGGAGCGCTCATGTGTAAGCTGCGGAACAAGGACAGCCGGAAAATGAATATATGCAGGAATGGCGTTCTGTGCAGGTCTGGAAGCGGGGAACAAAAAAGGGAATGGTTTGGAGAGGGATAACAGCATGGAGATAGAAGAAGTGAAAGACAGGGAAGAGAGAGAGCCGGAGGAGCTTTTGCATATTGAACACTTGTCTGTGTCCTTTGAGCAATACCAGGGGGGCATGGAAAAGGGAGATCTCCAGGTGATTCGGGACTTGAATGTGACCATTCGTAAGGGAGAGATCACGGCGGTGGTGGGGGCCAGCGGTTCGGGAAAGAGCCTTCTGGCCCATGCGGTGCTGGGGATTCTGCCCTACAATGCCACCCGGAGAGGTAAAATCAATTATCGGGGCCAGGAGCTTACACAGGAGAGAGAGGCTAAGCTTCGGGGCCGGGAGATTGTTCTGGTGCCCCAGAGCATTGGGTTTTTGGATCCTCTGATGAAAATCGGTCCCCAAATCCGTAAGGGAAAAAAGGATAAGGCCTCCAGAAAAAGGGTGGATGCCATTTTAAAGGGCTATTCTTTAAAGCCGGAGGTGGGAGAGCTCTATCCCTTTGAGCTGTCCGGAGGCATGAACCGGCGGGTGCTGGTGTCCACGGCTCTTATGGAGACTCCCCGGCTTGTGATTGCCGACGAGCCCACGCCGGGGCTGGAGATGAAGCTTGCCAGACGGGTGATGGAGCATTTTAGGGAGCTGGCGGATCAGGGAGCCGGCGTGCTTTTGATTACCCACGATCTGGAGCTGGCCATGGAGACGGCGGACTGGATCGTGGTATTTTATGGGGGCACGACCCTGGAGGAGGCCCGGGCTTCGGATTTTCAGGAGGAGAAGCTTTTGCGTCATCCCTATACTCGGGCTCTCTGGCGGGCCATGCCCCAAAACGGCTTTGCGGCCATTCCCGGCACCCAGCCCTATGCGGCACATATGCCAACGGGCTGTCCCTTTGGGCCCAGATGCAGCCGATGCACGGAGGAATGCCTACAGCCGGTTCCCTGGAAGGAAATTCGGGGAGGCCGGGTGCGCTGCGCGCATACGGAGGAGTAGCCCGGGGACTCTGGAAGGGATGTGGCAGCGCTTAAAATAGTCCGACTAAGAAATGTCAGGGGGGTTCCTTTAAATATTTTCTGCCAGACGGTAAAGTCGCAAAGGCGCGCAGCGACTAAAAATAGGAGGTAGGAGCATGCTTTTGGAGGCAAGGGATATTACCTTTTGCTATGATAAGAATAACAGGAAAATTCTGGAAAATTTTCATTTGCAGGTGGAGAGCCAGGAGCGGGTGGGGCTGGTGGCTCCCAGCGGCTTTGGAAAGACGACCCTGTGCAAGATTCTGGCAGGCTATGAGCAGCCGGAGGGCGGAGAGGTGCTGCTGGACGGAAGGCCCTTATCCTCCTATGGGAGATATTGTCCCGTGCAGATGATCTGGCAGCATCCGGAGCAGGTGATCAATCCCCGCCTGCGCATGAAGGCGGTGCTGGAGGAGGGGGATCAGGTGGAGGAGCGGATTGTGGGGGAGCTGGGGATTGAGCCGGAATGGCTTTCCCGGTACCCTGGAGAGCTGTCAGGCGGGGAGCTTCAAAGGTTCTGCATTGCCAGGGCTTTGGGGAAGCGGACCCGCTTTTTGCTGGCTGACGAGATCAGCACCATGCTGGACCTTATTACCCAGAGCCAGATCTGGGGCTTTCTCATGGAGGAATGTACCCGGCGGGGCATTGGTCTGGTGGCTGTAAGCCACAGCCAGCCTCTTTTAGAGCGGGTGTGCACAAGAATCCAGAGTCTTTGAGGGGCGCGCAGACAGAGGAACTAAGCAAGTAAGAAGGGTGTTGCTTTTTACTCCAAGATGTTCTTGCCAGATGCCTAAGAGAGCTGTTATAATGTTCGCAAGGGTTTTTTGCCCAGTACAGGAATAATTTTATATCTGTGCGGAGATGATTCTTTAAAAGGGGAGATATTATGGAGAGAGAAAAGTTTTCTTCCAGGCTGGGGTTTATCCTGATTTCTGCGGGATGTGCCATTGGCCTGGGAAATGTGTGGAGATTTCCCTATATTGTGGGAAAATACGGCGGAGCCGCCTTTGTCCTGATCTATCTTTTGTTTTTGGTGATCTTGGGACTTCCGGTGGTGGTGATGGAGTTTGCCGTGGGAAGAGCCAGCCAGCGCAGCGTGGCCCTGTCCTTTGACTGCCTGGAGCCCAAGGGAACCAAGTGGCACTGGTTTAAATACCCGGCCATGGCAGGAAATTACCTGCTCATGATGTTTTACACCACCATCGGCGGATGGATGGTCTATTATATTGTGAAAATGGTCCGGGGAGATTTCGTCGGGATGGACGCGGCGGGTGTTGAGGGAGAATTTGGCGCCATGCTGGGCAATCCGGGACTTATGACCGGCCTTATGGTGCTGGTGGTGGTGCTGGGCTTTGTTATCTGCGGGGTAGGCCTGCAAAAGGGTGTGGAGCGGATTACCAAGATTATGATGGTAAGTCTTATGATCCTCATGGTGGTTTTGGTGGGGAATTCCATGCTTTTGGAGGGAGCCCAGGAGGGACTTCGCTTTTATCTGAAGCCTGATTTTAACAAGCTTATAGAGGCCGGACTGGGAGAGGCTGTGTTTGCGGCTCTGGGGCAGGCCTTTTTCACCCTGAGCATCGGTATGGGAGCCATTGCCATTTTCGGCAGCTATATCGGCCGGGAGCAGCGGCTGGCCGGGGAGGCGGTAAATGTTCTGGTTCTGGATACGGTGGTGGCGCTCATGGCGGGGCTGATTATTTTTCCCGCCTGCTTTGCCTATGATATTCAGCCGGATGCAGGACCCAATCTCTTGTTTATCACCCTGCCCCATGTGTTTAATGCCATGCCCGGGGGACGTATCTGGGGAAGCCTGTTTTTCCTCTTTATGTTTTTTGCGGCTATCTCCACCATTGTGGCGGTATTTCAGGATCTCATATCCTTTGCCACGGATCTCACCGGCTGCAGTGTAAAAAAGGCGGCAGTGATTACCTGCGTGGTTATCTGTGTGCTTTCCGTTCCCTGTGTGCTGGGCTTTAACCTGTGGAGCGGCTTCCAGCCTTTGGGAGAGGGGAGCACGGTGCTGGATCTGGAAGATTTCCTGGTGAGCAACAATGTGTTGCCTCTGGGCTCTCTGGTCTATGTGGCTTTCTGCACCAGCCGATATGGATGGGGCTGGAAAAATTTCCTGGAGGAGGCCAATACAGGCAAGGGAATCGCTTTTCCCTCCGGTGTGCGGGTCTATTTGAAATGGATTCTGCCGGCTATTATGCTGTTTATCTTTCTTCAGGGCTATTATGCCAAGTTTTTTAGCTAGATTCCGGCTATAGAAAAATCGTAGAAATGGAGGAAACAAATATGGCAGTTGTAGAGGTAACAAAGGCAAATTTTGACGAAGTTGTATTACGATCTGACAAGAAGGTTCTGGTGGACTTCTGGGCCACCTGGTGCGGCCCCTGTATGGCTCAGGGACCGGTGGTGGATGCCCTGGCGGAGGAGACGGATGCAGTGGTGTTTGCCAAGGTGAACGTGGATCAGAATATGGAGCTGGCTCAGCAGTTTCAGGTAGCCAATATTCCCACCCTGCTGGTGTTTGAGGGGGGTCAGATGGTGAAAAAGCAGATTGGATTTGCAGACAAGGAGCATTTAAAAAGCCTTTTGGGTCTGTAGTCAGTCTTGGGATCAGGATTGCAAGGGGGAGCGAGGAGCAAAAATATGTATGATGTGATAATCATCGGGGCAGGGCCAGCGGGACTTTCCGCGGCCCTGTATACCAGCCGGGCCAATTTGAGCACCCTTATCATAGGAAAGGACAGGGGAGTCTTGGAGCGGGTGGAAAAAATAGAAAATTATTTTGGCGTGCCCGCCCCGGTTTCCGGCGGGGAGCTGGTGGACAATGCCAGGAAGCAGGCACAGGCGCTGGGAGCCGAGCTTCTTACAGAGGAGGTTCTGGGGATTTCCTGGAACGGCGTATTCCAGGTGGCCTGTAAGGAGTCGGACTATGAGGCGGCGGCTGTGATTGTGGCTACCGGAGCCTCCCGGACCAAGGGGAAGATTTCGGGACTTGCGGAGCATGAGGGAACCGGAGTCAGCTATTGCGCCATCTGCGACGGCTTTTTTTACCGAGGAAAGGATGTGGCTGTGCTGGGACATGGGGAGTATGCTCTCCATGAGCTGGGACAGCTTTTGCCCGTGGTGGGATCCGCAGTGCTTTGCACCAACGGCCAGGAGCCGGATGGGCAGGTGCCTGAGAATGTCCGTGTAGAGCGGACACCCGTGGCGGCCATTGAGGGGGAACCCCTGGTGGAGGCCCTGGTCTTTGCCGACGGCAGCCGGGCGGCTGTTTCCGGGGTATTTGTGGCCCTTGGAAGTGCCGGGGCCGTGGATCTGGCCCGGAAAATCGGAGTGCAGGTGGAGAAAAACACCATCTGCGTGGATGAAAAAATGGCCACCAACATTCCGGGGCTCTTTGCGGCGGGAGACTGTGTGGGCGGACTTTTGCAAATTTCCACTGCCGTGGGAGAGGGCGCCCAGGCCGGCATGAGCGCCATTGCCTATGTGCGTCGGAACTTCCGGACATCCGGGGAGCTAAAAACGGCAGAAATATAAAAATAGGGAAAGGCCCAGACAGAGCCGGGAAGGATTTTGCTCTGGCACAGCCATTGCGCAGCAATTTTTACTAGGAGGAAGATTGATGAATCTACATTTAGAGGGGAAATCTATTGTAATCACCGGGGGCACTGAGGGCATTGGTAAGGCCTTGGCCTTTGCATTTTTGGAGGAGGGCGCCAAGGTGGCGGTGTGTGGCCGAAGCCTGGAGAAGCGTAAGGCTTTGGAGCAGGAGGCGGCGGAGAAGGGCCTGGAGATCCTCTGTATGGAGGGAGATGTGGGCCGGGAGGCGGATATGGATGCCTTTGCAGCGGCGGCTGCAGAAAGGCACGGAGGCATTGACGTGTGGGTAAACAATGCAGGCTATGTAAACCGGAAATGCATGCTGGATTACACCATGGAGGAGTACGATGCCCTGATGAATACCAATCTGCGGGCGGTCTTTTATTGCAGTCGTCTGGCGGCCGGTTATATGAAGGAAAAGAGGAGCGGCGTGATTTTAAATGCCTCCAGCTGGGCGGCTCTCATGCCCCAGGCGGATACGGCCATTTACGGGGTGGCCAAGGCCGGGGTCTCCTGCATGACCCGTGCCTTGGCAGCCACTCTGGCGCCCTACGGAATCCGTGTGAACGCCTATCGGCCGGGAGTCATTGCCACGGAGATCAATCTGAAAAACGCCGGCGCCCAAAGCAGCAAGTTTACCAAAAACATTGCCATGGATCGCATGGGAACCCCGGAGGAGATGGCCCGGGTGATTGTATTTCTGGCCTCCGATGCGGCCAGCTATGTAAATGGGGTGGACATTGAGGTGTCCGGCGGCAAGTTTGCCGTCCAGGACTGCCAGATGAGCTGGGACTGGATGCGGCAGGGAGAGCTTTAAAGCCTCTGTCCCTTGTGACGGAAATGATTTTTGACAGCCAGGAATCGAGTGACTTACATAATGAAGGAATATAATCTTACGGAGGGGAGCATCGGAAAGACTCTGTTTGCCTTTGCCATTCCCTTTCTCATTGCCAATGTGCTCCAATCTCTGTACGGGGCCGTGGATCTCTTTGTGGTGGGCCGCTACTGTAAGGCACAAAGCGTGGCGGCGGTCTCCACGGGAACCCAGGTAACCCAGATCGTGACCAGTCTGGTGACAGGACTGACCCTGGGCAGCACCATTGTCATCGGGCAGTATAGGGGGCAGCAGGATGAAAAGCGGGTAAAGGAGACCATTGGCACCACCCTGACCCTGTTTGCCGGGGTGGCCCTTCTCTTAACCCTGTTGATGCTGGTTTTTGAGGAGCCCCTTTTAATGCTTTTGGATACGCCCCGGGAATCCTTTTGGCTCACCATGGAGTATGTGGCCATCTGTGCCTGGGGGAATATTTTTATCTGTGGCTACAATGCCATCAGCGCCATTTTGCGGGGATGCGGGGATTCCACCCGGCCCATGGTGTTTGTGGGGCTTTCCTGCTTCATCAACGTGGTTTTGGATTTTGTATTTGTAAAATATTTCCAGATGGACGTGGCGGGAACGGCCCTGGCCACGGTTATCGCCCAGGGGATCAGTATGGTCACAGCCATTGGGTATTTAAAGAAGAAAAATTTCCTCTTTGATTTTCGGCTTCCAAGCTTTCGGCCGGTAAAAAGCATTGCAAAGAAGCTGGCTTTTGTGGGGATGCCCATTTCCTTTCAGGAGATGGCTGTGCGCATTTCCTTTTTGTATCTCATGGCGGTGATGAACCGCTGCGGGGTCTATGCGGCGGCCGTGGTGGGCATTGGCAGTAAGTACGACGTGTTTGCCATGCTCTCCGCCACCTCCATGGCCAATGCCCTGGCGGCCATTACGGCTCAGAACATGGGGGCGGGAAAGCCGGAGCGGGCCAGAAAATCTCTGTGGTACGGCATGAGCTTTGCCCTGGGAGTGTCCTGCCTTTTCTGGCTGTGGGCCCAGTGGAATCCACAGTCCATGATCGGAGTGTTTGCCGATGATGAGGCAGTGATTGAGGCGGGAGTGCCCTTTTTTCGCTCCTGCAGCTATGATTACATCATGGTGGCCCTGGTATTTTGTTTAAACGGCTATTTAAACGGCCGGCAGAAAACCCTGTGGACCATGGTGAGCTGTACAGGGGGAGCTTTGGCATTGCGGATTCCCTTGGTGTGGTATTTTGCAGGGCATTACGGGGAGGATTTGGGGATGCTGGGCAGAATTGCGCCTCTGGTATCCGGCATTATGGCTGTTTATACCCTGGTTTATGTGCTCTGGGAGGGTAAGGCCTTGCGAAAACAGGTAAGATAAGCGATTAAGAAAGAGAACCCAATGGGAAAATCATTATATATTGCAGAAAAACCGAGTGTGGCCCAGGAGTTTGCCAAGGCCCTCAAGCTTCAAACCGCCCGCCGGGACGGGTATCTGGAGAGCCCGGACGCAATCGTCACCTGGTGCGTGGGGCATCTTATCACCATGAGCTATCCGGAGGCTTACGATGCCCGGTTCAAGCGTTGGAGCCTGGAAACCCTGCCCTTTCTTCCCAAAGTATTCAAATACGAGGTGATTCCCTCGGTGAAGAAGCAGTATGAGATTGTGGCCGGGCTTTTGAACCGGCCGGATGTGGACACCATCTACGTGTGTACCGACTCCGGAAGAGAGGGAGAATATATCTACCGTCTGGTGGAGCAGATGGCGGGAGTGAAGGGGAAGAAGCGGCTCCGGGTATGGATCGATTCCCAGACCGAGGAGGAGATTCTCCGGGGCATAGGGGAGGCCAAGGATCTGTCGGCCTATGATAATCTGTCTCATGCCGCCTATCTGCGGGCCAAGGAGGATTACCTTATGGGGATCAATTTCTCCCGTCTTTTGACCCTGCAATACGGCAATACAGTCTCCAATTATCTCCGGGAACGGAATACGGTGATCTCTGTGGGCCGGGTCATGACCTGTGTGCTGGGGATGGTGGTCCGGCGGGAGCGGGAGATCCGGGAGTTTGTCAAGACCCCCTTTTACCGGGTCCTGGGCTCCTTTACCCTGGAAGGGCAGGATTTTGAGGGAGAGTGGAGAGCCGTGGAGGGCTCCCGGTATTTTCAGCGGCCGGAGCTCTACAAGGAGAATGGCTTTCGGAAGCGGGAGGATGCGGAAGGGCTTTTAAGCTGGCTAAAGGAGCAGCCGGTCCCGGTTCTTTCCTCCAGAGAGAAAAAGAAGGAGCGGAAAAATCCCCCTCTTTTGTTTAACCTGGCAGAGTTGCAGAACACATGTTCGAAAATGTTTAAAATCAGCCCCGATGAGACCCTGCGCGTGGTCCAGGAGCTCTATGAGAGGAAGCTTGTCACCTACCCCCGGACAGACGCCCGGGTGCTGTCTACAGCCGTGGCCAAGGAAATCGGCAAAAATCTGTCCGGCCTTATGGGATATGCCAAGACGGCGGCCTATGCAAAGGAAATTTTGCAGGGAACCGCCTGGAAGGGAATTGCCAAGACCCGCTATGTAAACGACAAGCAGATCACAGACCACTACGCCATCATTCCCACGGGCCAGGGGCTGGGAAATCTGAGCCGTCTGTCCCCCCTGTCCCAGCAGATCTATGAGGCCATTGTCCGCCGGTTTCTGGCCATTTTTTATCCGCCGGCCGTCTATGATCGGGTACAGCTGCAAATAGGAGTGGGGCAGGAGCGGTTTTTTGCAAGCTTCCGGGTGCTGCTGGAGGAAGGATATCTGAAGGTTCTGCCCTCCTCCCCGGACAAGGGAAAGAAAAAAGAGGAGGAGACGGAGGAGATAAGGTGTGACCGGGCGTTTCTGGAGGCCCTGGGGAAGCTTAAAAAGGGAGATCAGATACCGGTGAAGGAATATTTCATCAAGGAGGGGGAGACCTCGCCGCCTAAGCGCTATAATTCCGGCTCCATGATTCTGGCCATGGAGAATGCGGGACAGCTCATTGAGGACGAGGAGCTGCGGGCCCAGATCAAGGGCAGCGGCATTGGCACCAGTGCCACCCGGGCGGAAATCCTGAAAAAGCTTTTCCATATCAAATACCTGTCTCTTCAGGCCAAGACCCAGGTGATCACCCCTACTCTGCTGGGGGAGATGATCTACGATGTGGTCCGGGCCTCTATTGCCAGCCTTTTGAATCCGGAGCTCACGGCCAGCTGGGAAAAGGGTCTGACCCAGATGGCGGAGGGAGCTATCACCGAGGAGTATTATATGGAAAAGCTTGAGACCTTTATTGTGGGCAAGACCCGGGGGGTGCTGGCGCACAATTATAGCCAGGCCTTACGGCCCTGCTTTGACGCGGCGGCGGCCTTTTATCAGAAGGCTCCGGGAAAGAAGGAAAAGGTCCGGGCATAGTATAATAGAAGAGCCTGCCCGCACTTGACAAGGGAACACACGGTCAAAAAAGGGCAAAGACTCAGGAAAAGAACAATATTATAGAAGGAAAGGATGATTCACTTGAGAAAGCAATACGAGACAACAGAAATGTTTACCCTGACGGAAACCCTGGCAGCGCCTCTTCTGGCGGAGAGCAAATACCCCTGGGAGGTATTACCTAAAATCGGCGCCTTTATCCTGGAGCTGGGAGCCTCCCTGTCGGAGGAGGAATACGAAAAGCGGGGAGAGAATGTGTGGATTGCCAAATCCGCCAAGGTAGCGCCCACGGCCTCCATTACGGGACCGGCCATTATCGGAAAGGAGGCGGAGATCCGCCACTGTGCCTTTATCCGGGGAAATGCCCTGGTGGGAGAGGGGGCCGTTGTGGGGAATTCCACAGAGCTTAAAAATGTGATTCTCTTTAATAAGGTCCAGGTGCCCCACTACAATTATGTGGGAGATTCCATTCTGGGCTACCGGGCTCATATGGGAGCCGGCTCCATTACCTCCAATGTAAAATCCGATAAGCAGCTGGTAAAGGTGCATATGGCGGACGGAGACATAGAGACAGGCTTAAAAAAATTCGGCGCCATGATCGGGGATCTGGTGGAGGTGGGCTGTGGGTCCGTGCTGAATCCGGGAACGGTTATTGGCCGGGAGAGCAATATTTATCCCCTGTCCTCTGTGCGCACCTGCGTGCCGGCGCGATCCATCTACAAAAAGCAGGGCGAGGTGGCCGGGAAGCAGTAGGAGGCCCAGAGGGAAGGAATGAAGGCTGTGGGCAGAGAGGCATGTTCCCGGGCAGAATGCCAAGGGAAGGCCGGCGCCGACGGACAGTAAGAGGGAGGACAGGAAATGAGCGCCTGTAGAGAAGAGGACAGAAATCCGGTGAGAACCGCAGCGGGGAAGCCGGCGCCAGGGCAGAGAAAGTCAGGCGCCGTTTTTGGAGGCCTTGCCGGGCTTAGCGGGAGCATGCTGAAATGGATTGCCATTGTAACCATGTTTATCGATCATGTGGGAGGCTGTCTTTTGGAGGTGTACTTTATGAACGGCCGGGGAACCTCCCCCTACAAGGGCTTCTGGAATCTTCCTGACAACCAGGTGGATTTCTGGTTTGATGTGGATATTATGCTCCGATCCATTGGCCGTCTGGCCTTTCCTATCTTTTGCTTTCTTTTGGTGGAGGGCTTTTTGCACACCCGAAATGTAAAAAAATATGCCCTGCGCCTGGGGCTTTTCTGCCTGATCTCGGAGGTTCCCTTTGATCTGGCCTTTTGGGGAGAGCCCTTTTTCTGGCTGTATCAGAATGTGTTCTTCACCCTGCTTCTGGGCCTTCTGGGCATCTGGGCCCTGGAGTATTTCCGGGGAAAGCAGCGGATATTTGGAGCGCTACTGGCCATTGCCGCTGCCCTGGGGGCGGATGTTCTCCACACGGATTACGGAGCCTTTGGGGTATTCTTTATTGAGCTTTTTTATCTGTTTCGAAATCGAACTCTGGTTCGAAATATTGTATGTATAGGCTCCCTGCTGCTGTATGGGGGCCTGGAAATGCTGGGGGCACTGGCCTTTCTTCCCATTGCCTTTTACAACGGCTCCCGTGGGAGACAGCCCAAATACTTTTTCTATCTCTTTTATCCCATGCATCTCCTTCTATTGACGGCAGTGGGAAGGTGGATCCTGCCGGCGCTGCTCTGATCTTCCAATACAGAGCAGCAGAATCTTTTTGAATATCCAAAATTTTCCAATAAAAAATCAAGAAAATCAAAAAGTCAGCTCACCGAGTGAAACATTGTGGGCCTTTTTGGTGTAAAATCAAAGAAAACACAGGAGGAAAAGAAAATGGCGAAAAAGACTTTGCTAGACAATAAAATTGAGAATCTCATTCAGGAATTAAGCGCTTTCTATAGAGGCGACTATGAGGTGCTTCGGGGGGAAGCACAGCAGAGAATGGAAAAGGGAGAGCCGTTTTCCACCGTATTTTATAAGGTTCCCCTGGGAGAGTCAAAGCGGGAGGTGTGCTTCCGCTCCCAGGATGAGGGAGCGCAGACGGAGAATCCCCAGGGAGGACCGGGGGGAATTGTCATAGATGGCGATACCTTGCTTGAACAGTATCAGCGGATATTTAACAGGGCAACCATCTCCATCAATGGCCGTGAGAAGAGCGCCGGGGATGCAGACAAAAGCTATAGTAAAAGCATTCTTGTTCCCCTGTTTAAATATGGAAATGCCGCCTCCAGGCTGGTCGTGAAAAGTCTGTATTTAAATACCGTAAAGCTGCTTGTGCAGATAAGCTATTGGGAGGATAGGGGGGATAGGGATGGAGAAATGTACCCGGCGGGGGGAGAGACCAAAAGGTACTGTAAGAAATGGGAGGAGGTGGATGTTCCCCTCCGGTATATCAACCATGCCGGCAAAATAAAGGAATGCATCCGGGATAAGGTAAATCCCTCCCTGTTTCCCCGGGAGACCGGTCCGGAGGGGATTGCCTGTGTGATAAACAGCGAGGAAGAAATTGACGCAGATATGATAGGATTTACCCTGGATGCAGGAGCTCTCAGCAAGAAGCAGATAGGGAAATTAGCCTTTCCCATGGATGAGATTGGATGGCGTAAGTCCTTTCGTGCGGACAGGGAGATAATATCCAGCGAACGGGTGGATCCCCAGGAAATACAAAGCAAGGCGGCTACAGAATTTGCAAGATTTTTGACCCTGTACTGCTTATGTGAGGATGGGGAAGCCATGGAAAGGCTGATGGCCGCGTACAAGGCCCGGGAGCTGACCCAGGGTTTTACCTATGGTATTTACGAAGAATGGGCCCTGCAGCAGGTTTATACGTACCTTTGTGAGCATTCCCGGCAGGTACGGGAGGAGTGGATGCATTTATTTGATCGGAAAGACGGCCCGTTTGGGGAGTATTTTGTGGGATTTGGCTTCCAAATGGAGAAGATAAGGGGAATGGAGCTGATACAGAGGCTTCGCGTTGACACCCAGCTCTTGTCTGATGACGAGCTGTATCACAGAGTTGTGGAGATCACACAGAGACAAGGAGAAGCCCAGTGATTTATTTGACCGGCGATTGCCACGGCAGCTTTTCCCGCTTCTCCAGACGGAGGCTGAAACGGCTGCCCTATACATTTACGGAAAAGGATTACCTTATCATATGCGGGGATTTTGGCCTTCTGTGGGCCAGAGACAGAGAATTTGCCTATCACTCCCGCTGGCTTTCCAATCTGCCCTTTCGGATTCTCTGGGTTCAGGGCAACCACGAGAATTATGATATGATTGCAGAGTATCCTCTGGAGCCGTGGCAGGGAGGCCTGGTCCGCCACATAGTCAGGGACCGGATTCTTCTTTTGGAGCGGGGCCAGATCTTTCGGATAGAAGGACACACCTTTTTTACCTTTGGGGGAGCCCAAAGCCACGATATGCAGGGGGGAATTTTGGACAGAAGCTCCCCGAATTTCCACAGGGATAGGAAAAGGGCCCTTCGGCAGGATCTGCCCTACCGGATTCGTCATGAGTCCTGGTGGGAGCAGGAGCTTCCCACAAAGGCGGAGATGCAGGCGGGAAGGGATCGGCTTTCAGAGGCAGAGTACCAGGTGGACTATGTGATTACCCACTGTCTGTCCACAGGCATGCAGGAGATGCTTGCAAAGAACCTGGGGGAGTCGGGCAGGTCCTATGAGCCGGATATTCTGACAGAATATTTTCAGGAGCTGGAGGAAAAGCTTTCGTACAAACAGTGGTTTTGCGGGCATTATCATCAGGATCTAAGGCTGAATACCAGGCATCGAATCCTCTATCGGGAGATCGTTCATCTGGAAGAGCTTTGGGAAACGGAGGAGGGAACCCTATGAAGGAAGAGAAGCACAGAAAGCTGGAGGCTTGTAAAAGGGAAGTCCGGGGAATCGTGGAAGCCTATATTGATAAGGAGGGCAAAAGCAATACCGGGCAGCTGAAGTTTTTGAGCGGGCTGCTCACGGGAAATCTGGCGGTTTCCATTGGAAATATTCTGAAAAAGGACGGGCGCTTCCAAAAGTATCTGGAGGACAATTTTTTAAAGGATCGGCAGGCCATGTTTTCTTATTTTGACAGCCAGAGAAATCTGGAGGAATTTGTAAAGTCCCCCTACGGACTGAATTTAGAGATGGTGTATGCAGACTTTTGTCCGGAGTTTGAAATGCCTCCGTATATATTGCTGAGGAGGGCGCAGGAGGTGATGGAGCGGGAGTGCATGGCTTATCTCAGGATTTCCAGAGAGGGAGAGGACGAGAAAGAGCTGCCGGAAGAGTACACAGAAGAGGATAGGCTTTTTCGCAGGAGACAGCTTCAGGGAAGGACAGAAAAAAAGGATGCCTATATCGATTGGCTGTTCAGCATGGCTATTTATGAGATCTTTCTCATCGAATATGGCAGGCGGCTGCCAAAATTCACGGAAAAAGAAAGGGACAGGGCCCAGGAGGAGCTTGAGACGCTGGAGAAGCTTTATCCGGAAATTTTTAGCTGCAGTGACCAGGAAAAGAGAGATGAGCAGATAGAGGAATTTTGCAGAAGGGCCAGGACCCTTTGCCGTAAGCTTGAGGGGGAGGAGCTGGTTGTGCTTTGCAGGCATTGCTTTTTCCGGCAGCTTCTAAATCTCTGCGCCATGCTGCGAATCATTGCGTTGATTGAATATGTAAGGGTGAGCCTGCAGGAGCCCAAAGGGGAAAAGGGAAGGAAAAGAGAACAGCATGAGACGGCGCGGGTGGAGGCTGAATTGTGGTTTGGCTATGCGTCGGACTGGAAAAATTGTTATTTATTCACCACCACCCGGGTGAATCATAATCTTAGTGGTTATGTGAATAAATTTCAGGAGCTTTATCAGAAATATGGGATTTCTCCTCATTTGTCCAGGGAGGAGTATGAGGAGGAAAGCGCTCAAAAATTCTTTGACAATAAGAAGGCAGTGCTTCGGTATCTTCACATCATAAAAAAACGGGGGGAGAGCAGAGAACCGGAGAATCTGGAGAGGGATTTGTGGGAGGCCGCCATGCCCTTTTCTATGCCCATGATAAAGGCCTTGGATGAGATTGGTCAGTTAAAGTGAGGAGGGATTCATAATGCAGGAAAATGTTTTGGCCGTAAGGAGTTATGGGGAGGAGCTGTGTTCCTTTATCCGGGAATGCGTACCCCCGGTTTCTCTGTCCATCCAGGGTGGACTGGACCTTTGGAATTGGAAGAGACATCTGTTGCTTCAAATTCAGGAGAATCTTCAGAGAGAGGGAATTTTCTGTCAATGGTTTTATGTGGGAAATTATGACAGATATACCGGCCAGGGAGGAGACATACCGGATTTTTCCCGGACAGAGCTTACCAATGGCTTTTGGGAGAAGCTCTCGGCCGTGGGAAAGGATAAGAAGAGTGTCCTTATGGTTGACGGACTGGACGCCCTTTCGCCGGCTGTGGCAGTGGAGATTTTGGAGTATTTAAAGAAATCCGTTTCCTATGAGAATTGCGTGATCCTTCTTGACGTTGACAGAGAGGTGGTTTTCCAGGGAATCCGGGAAAAATATGGGGACTCTGTCTCGGACAGAGAGATAAAGAGACAATATGACAGGCTGATACCCCTTACCTACAGGCTTCCAAAGGCCTTATATCAGGAGCAGCTTGCACAAGAGCTTTCCCATACAGACATCTGTCCCTTTTACGACAAAGAGTGGTATTTTCAGGCAGTGTATTTGCTGACAGAGGGGAGCTTCCGGGGGGTGAAGCGCCTGCAGCAGGCCTTTACGCTGATGGATCGGGTGGCCAAGAGCAGGGGAATCTACGGGGAGGGGGAGCAGGAGAGGGAGAAACAGAAGAAATGTATCTTTCTTCTTTCCGGAATACAGCTGAATTACCCAGAATTGTATGATCATATGACCTTTTCGGCCTCCTTTGGCTTTGTCAGAAAGCTGTTAGGGTCAGAAATATGGAACTATATGGGAAGTGTCTTAGGGGAGCTTCATTTTCCACGGCCGGATATATGGAATGGGTGGTTTTCGGATGTGATGGCGTTTTTTGCTTCCCTTTTGGAGGAATACGTGGGAAGCGGACAAAACCTTGAGGGCCAGGCCTTTGTGCGCGTGGAGGATATTTGCCGATTGATAAGGCTGGATAGAGGAGAGATTTACATACAGCCGGAATCCGGCAGAAATAGCAGGGAAAGGAAGGAGGGAGAAGCGTCGGAAAGTTCCACCCTTCAGGAACGGTATTTGTTTGACAAGATGGATCAGGTGTTTTCCTGTTATTTTCAGAAAAAAGATCAAAACCCCTGGGATCGGAAGCGCTTGGAATACAGGTATTATCATAGGGGGGAAGCGACCGGTCAAAACTGGCTGTTTGGCATTCGACTTTCCGAAAATGAGGTCTTTCCCACGGTATACTTTCGAAAGGAGCTGTTTTGGGAAAATCCGTCTCAGGAAGGGAATATGGATTACGAAGAGCTTTTTCGGTTGCAGAAAAATCTTTCCTGCCGGTATAGGAAGCTGCAGGAGGAATATGGAAAGAGAGCCTATGGGGACCAGGATTTTACGGGACCGGAATTTCTGCTATACAGCGAGCAGCAGACCAACCTGTTCATGGAGGGGATTTTGCGTATGTTTAAAAAGGATGAGATCCTTGCGGAGCCCCTGTTCTTTGGGATGGATAGAAGCCCCTCTCCGGAGGCATCCGCTAATTCCCTTACAGATGAAGAATTAGAAGCCCTGTTCGATTGGGATTTCTAAAAAGCAAGAGCTGCATGCTTAACCCGGCAGGAACGTGTGGGCCAAAGGGCGTTTCACGTCCGGCCCGTGGCGCAGCAAATGGATAGGAGTGAGTCTTACGTTTCAGTTAAAAAAATGGCATTTGGGATTTTACAGAGAAAGAGCGGTAGGCTATGGGGAATGCTATGGGAATTCCAAATTTCCCCAGGGGCTTCCCATTCACACCTCCCGGATTCTAAAGATTATGGTCAAACGGGAGGAAAAAGAGCTGCGGCTGTATACCCGCTCCGGCAGCTGCTACCGGGCCGCCTTTGCAGATCTGGATTTTAAAGACATAGAGACGACCAGGGAAATTCTGAAATGCATGGAGGCAGACGTAGATCTGGAGGAATGCCTTGCGCTTGGGAGCAAGAGAGCGGAGGAGAAAAGGTTGTTTCTTGGGAAGCAGCTTTTATCAGGGGACTTGTATATAAAGATGCCGGGAGGCTTTATGGTCAGCGAGGCGTATTTTAAAAAGGGAGATAAAGCCGTGGTTCCTGTTTCCGTAAGACGGCATGTGTCCTCCTTTTCCCGGGACAGTATTCTCATAACGGACCAAGAGCAGGGTTTGTGCGACTTTCGGATTTTCCCTGTGGAGTCCTGGAACTGGCTGGATGCATCCAGCTCTGTGGTGAAAGCTTATCACTGGTCAGAGGGACTGAACACGGTAAGGATTGAAAATACAGGAGATGATTTTGAATTTCAGGGTGCCAAGGGGAAGATTTTGTGCAGAAGGGGGACCGTTACAATGATTCAAAGGGAGGATTTTACAGGAGAAGGATGGGTTCTTTCAGATGGGGTTCATGGGAAAAGCTGATTTTTCAGAGAATAGAGTGACAGGGAAGAGCTGATTTTTCAAAGAATAGGGTGACAGAGAGGGTATAGCATGATAAATATGAAATTATTTACACAGGAGGAGTGGATCCGGACTTTGGGCATGCCCAACGGGGATCCCCAGGAGAGACCCGCGGAAACGGAGTGGTTTAGGAGTTTTTTGCAGTGCTTTCTGGAAGAGGAGGTGGAAACGCCGCCCTTTCGGGATGAAGAGAGTGTGGCGCTTCTTAAGGGGGGAAGGGATGACCTTTGTCTCGGATGACGACTGGTACTCGGTTTACGGGGAGGGAGGTTCTGGGAAGGAGCGGGACTGCATTACCAATATACCAAAATGGATGAAATTTGCCCTGGTTGCCATTTATTATTCCAGGCAGGGCAGGTATACATGGATAAATGAAAGCTGTGTACCCTATGAACAGGCATGGAATCATCTGTCCGGGCTGCCCTTTGACATTCTGGTGGCTGTAAAAGTGCAGGATATAGAGAGCGTTATGTCTATATTTTTACACCTTTCCCAGTGGTTCCCTTGCAGGATTGTAAATTACCCTTACAAAAAGCAATCCATAGAGGTGACGCTGAAAGAATTTATAAAATTTGATGATGATTTTTACACAAGAATCTCTGAACACAGATGGTATGATACAAGCAATGGGCTTTGTATGGGAAAGGATGGGAAATATTATTCTGATTTGATAAGCGTAAAGTATGGGTTTCAATATTACTGGGGAAATGATGTGGAGGGGCTGATACGATATATGGAAGAGAAGTATCCGGACAGAATCCGGCTGGGAGAGGTACATGAGATCTATAATACCTTTACCCTGGCCAAAGCCCTGGGGCTTGAGGAAGGATCTGTAATTGGACTAATGTATTGGGACTGTAAAAGATGCAGAGAGGCGGCCCTTAAGGCCGGAAAAATCAGTGACCAGGAGTATGGGGAAATTTCTGCAGACGAGCGGCAGGGAGAGGAGTATAAAGACTATGTGTATTTTCGGGATACCTTTCAATTTATTAGTCACCTGACTGCTGCGCCGGATCCGGTTTCGTCCCGGAAGCTGCCTGTTTTGATGGTGGATAAAAATTATGACGGCACCTATATGATTCATGGAACTTTAACGGTAAAATACCCAAAGTTTGAGGAGTGTATTTCTGATGTGGTGGAGGGACGCAGCCCGGATCGGGAACGGATACTTCTGGTAGTTGATGTAGAGGAGCAGCTGCGATCTGCCGGGGATGTGGACGAGGCGGTCTATGGCTTTCGGCTTTTGCAGGACAGCCTGGAGATCTTTGACAGATATGAGGCCGTGCAGCTGTTTGGACAGGCGCTCAAGGAGGCCTATACCTCCGGAGCCTGTACCATAAAGTGAAGATTTCTATGAAAGGCAAGGCCCAAGAGAGGGAGGGAAGCATGATTTATTACACGGCAGATTTACATCTGGGGCATGCCAATGCCATCCGTTTTGACAAAAGGCCCTTTTCTGCTTGGCAGGAAATGGATGACGCGTTAATAGAAAACTGGAACAGCAGGGTGAAGGATACGGATCTGGTTTATATCGGAGGGGATCTGATTTACAAAAGCGAAAAGCCGGCAGAGTGGTATCTGGAACAGCTAAAGGGCAGGAAATTTCTCCTTGTGGGAAACCATGACCAGGCCATTCTTGGGAGTGAAAAGGCCCGAAGCTATTTTGAGGCCATAGACAAGATGAGGCACATCATTGATGGGAAAAACCAAATTTGCATGTGTCATTTTCCCCTTGCAGAGTGGAATGGGTATTACAGAGGACATTATCATATTTACGGGCATATTCATGGAGACAGGGGTCGGACCTATGAGATCATGAGCCGGGAGCCCAGGGCCTTAAATGCAGGCTGTATGATCAACGGGTACCGGCCCGTGACCTTTGAGGAGCTTGTGGAAAATAACCGGGTGTTTCAGGAAAAGAAAGAGGCGTTGTAGATGATCAAAGAGTTAGATGAGGAGATTTGCAGGAAATTAAGCAATGTTCGCAGGCCGCTGGTGCTTGTGCGGGGGAAGCCGATTACCGTTGAGCAGACCATGCAGCTGATAACCGGGGAAGAGGCTTTGTTTAGCGAAGCTATGGATGATGCGTGCCGGCCGGGGCTCGGAAGAAGGACAAGGGCACTGGAAGGAATCTTTTACAGCCCGGGAAATGTAAGGCCCTCTACCTGGGTATATGCGGATGGCACCATAGGCGGAAATATGGTAAGTCGGTATAAGTATCCGGAGTTAGATGAGATTCTGGATGGTTATATGCATCTGGGGAAACAATATCCTTTTTTAGATATGGTGATCTCCTATACCATGTATGATGAGTGCACCTGTTATGGCTGCGAAATTTGTGAAGAGGATGGGTGGGAGATTTTATGCAGGAGCAGTGATTGTGCATGCAAAGACTGTATTCCCTATTTAGATAAGATTGAAAAATATGCATATTGGAATGGGGGATGGAGCGAGGATCCGGATTTTGAGGAGTTATATTTTAGAAATTGGGATGCCAGTCATGTGCGAAGCGATGTGGGGGATTCTGTGGCTTTAACAATCGGGATACATCAGGGGGAGACGGAAGTCTTATTTGGTGAGAAGGCCAGAAGCAGGTTTCATAAATACAATCATTTATATGGCGCTTTGGAGTATGCGTTTCTGTTTACAGGGGATTTGGTTTCTTATGGCTCCACATGTATGTTTGACAAGAAATTTGTAGAGGATTGCTTTGCATTTATAGGCAAGCCCAGAAGTCTCTGCGAGGAATATGTGGAGCGAAAGCTTCTCTCCCCCTTTCCAGAGAATGCAAGGGTTATCACAAAGGAATGGGTGATAGAGCAGTATCATACGTATATTGGGGGAAATCGTCTCTCCTGACAAGGGCACACACGTTGGAGGAGCGCTCTTTAAGAAAAAAATAACAATTATAGTTGAAATCCCGGCCGATTTATTATAAGATAAATACGGCTGGTGTACCAGCCTATGAATTGCCTTTATGGTTCACGCAGGATAAGGATTCACTCTGCGAGGCAGATTTGATTTACATCTTCCGTGAAAGATCATGGGGGAAAAACAATAGGAGGAATAGTCAGAATGATTTCAGCAGGAGATTTTAGAAATGGTGTAACCCTGGAGATCGAGGGAAATATTTACCAGATTATGGAATTTCAGCATGTAAAACCGGGAAAGGGTGCGGCCTTTGTGCGCACAAAGCTCAAAAATATTATCAACGGCGGCGTGGTGGAGAAAACCTTCCGTCCCACGGAGAAATTCCCGGCAGCCAGAATCGACCGGCAGGATATGCAGTATCTGTATACCGACGGGGATCTGTATCACTTTATGAATACGGAGACCTTTGATCAGATTGCCCTGAATGCCGATGATATCGGGGATGCCCTGAAGTTCGTAAAGGAAAATGAGATGGTGAAGATCTGTTCCCACAACGGCAATGTATTTGCTGTGGAGCCGCCTCTGTTTGTGGAGCTGGACATCACGGATACGGAGCCGGGCTTTAAGGGAGACACGGCCACAGGCGCCACCAAGCCGGCGGTGGTGGAGACCGGGGCCACGGTGTATGTGCCTCTGTTTGTGGAGATCGGTGACAAGATAAAGATTGACACCCGTACAGGAGAGTATCTGTCCAGAGTATAAATGACAGGAGAGACAGGAATGGGAAGGGCTTCCGTATGCTTTTTAAAAGAGTATACGGCGGCTCTTTTTTGCGTGTGGAAATCCTTATTATCATGCTTGCCCTGGACAGAGTTTGATCCCACAGGAAAATTCTAAAAAATCCGGGAACTTTCTTAAATTTTCAGAAATTTCCGGAAAGGCATTGCAAAGCCCTTTTGGAATCGGTATACTGGGATACATAATTCCCATTTCTTTTAAGCAGGAGTCCCTGCAAATTTTTCCATGAAACACATTCCCGTATGGGGAGAAAAAACAGAGAAAGGATGAAGCTATGGAGTTTCAAGAGTTTATGCTGGCAATGGCCCATGGGGTGCAGAGAGAGCTGCCCGGGGATGTGGAGGTGCGTCCCCAGGCTATTCGCAAAAATAACGGAGTCGTGCTGCAAGGTCTGCTTTTCCACAAGGAGGGACAGAAAAGCGCGCCCACCATCTATCTGGAGCCCTACTATCAGGCCTATTTAAAGGGAGAGGACTTTTTTGAGCTGGCCAATCAGATATTGAGCTGCTACCAAACATATGCCTGGGAGGAGGTGCCGAGGGCAGAGCATTTTCTGCATTACGAGACGGCCAAAGAAACCGTAGTCTATAAGCTGGTGAATTACCGGCAGAATGCGGAGCTTTTAAAGGAGATTCCCCATCTGCCCTATCTGGATCTGGCCCTGGTCTTTTACAGCCTCTTTGTCCATGCGCCCCTGGGACCAGCGACTATTTTAATCCGCAACACGCACCTGGATATGTGGGGCGTCAGTCACAGCCGGCTCTATCAGGATGCAAAGGAAAATACGCCCCGGCTTTTAAGACCACAGATTTCCTCTCTTTGGGAGGCGCTGGATGGTCCGGAAGCAGAGGGAGAACAATCTGTGCATCAGGAGGGGAGACCTCCCTTCTATGTGCTTACCAACCAGGAGCATGTAAACGGAGCGGCCAGCCTCCTGTATCCGGACATGCTGGAGCGCTGCGCTGCTCTGTGCAGGGGAGAATTCTTTGTGCTTCCCAGCAGTGTTCACGAGGTGCTTCTGCTGCCCTACAGCCGGAGAATAGAGACGGGAAAATTAAAGGCTATAGTCCGGGAGGTCAATCAAAAGCAGGTATCTCTCCAGGAAACCCTGTCGGATTTGGTGTATTTTTACAGTCGGGAGGGGAAAAAGCTTCTGGCCCTGTAGAAAGGCCTTTTTGGTTCGTGGTTGTTGGAGCCATAGCGGATATCCTCTATGGCTCCCAATCAAACCATTGCACAACCCTTTTATTCGTAAGAGATCTTGCCTGTTTTTGCATAAAAGGTTAACAGGTATACGGCACAGATACCTACCACAGCATAAATAACCCGGGCAAATCCTCCCGAACCGAAAAGAAATTGAACCAGGTTAAAATTGAAAAATCCGATGAGGCCCCAGTTTAAAGCGCCGATAATGCCGATGGTGAGGGCCAGAATATCTAAAGTTTTATTCATAACAACACCTCCTTATAATCTGGATTGCAAAATGAATGGGGCAAATCATTTGCCTGTTATCAATTTGCCCGAAAAACCAAAGAGCTATTCTTGGAAAATTCAGTTGACAAAAAACAAAAAAATAGGTGCTTCCTTGTGCTGCAAGGCCAAGGAGCTTCCTGTTTTTTATGGGGCGATGAAAAGGCAAATTTTCACTTCGTTACTTGTTAAACTCATTCATATGGAAAGGAATTGACAGAAAAATGGAAAAAGTAGTATAATACTTTCAAAATATTGAGGGAAACAATAAAACGGAGTGCAGCAATGAGGGATAAGTCAAAGAGAAGTAATATGGACAAGGGAATTTCCCTGCTTCTTTCCATTATATTGGTTTTTAGTATTTTAGGAGCCGTGGTCTTTTCTGTATCACGGAAAATATCTGCGGAGATGTCTGCGTCAGCCATACAAAATTTAAGTGAAAGTCTGAACTTGATTAAATCCACCATAGAAGCAATTCTGAGAAATGAAGCGGAATTTCAAAAGCTTATGGCCCAGGAGGTTGCCAAGGCTCAGGATCCGGAGGAATATATCCGCACTTATGAGAAAAATCGGACCATGGTGAAAATGTCGCTGATCTTTTCCGGGGAGACGGAGGGAGTGTCCAATACAGGAGAGGCGTTTTCGGAGGAAGGACTGGATTTTACCGGGGGAGGTTTTATAGAAGAGCTGCCGGTATCCCAATCCTATCTGAACTATATGGGAACATGGGCATATACTATGAAGTGTCCGGTTGTAAGGGATGGGCAGGAGATAGGAACCCTTTATATGGAATATGTCTATGACACCCTGGATGAATCCCTGCCGGATGGATTTTATAATAAGCAGGCAATGCTTTACATCATGGATGCAGAGAGTGAGAGGTTTGTGCTAAAGCCCAAGGGAATGGGAAAGCGCAGCGCCGGGCATCTGAATCTGGAAGATTTTTACAGGGCTAATAATATTGTGGACGAGGAGCTTCGGCAGGAGGTTCTTAGCTGCCTGGAAAATGGAAAAAATATCTTGTTTTATCATGATATTCGGGAAGTGGATGCTCTCAATTATATGTGGTCGGTGAATGACGGAAGCATTTACCTGATTGGATACGTGCCTATTGAGGCCATTCAGCAGGAGGGAAGAACGGTAAATCAGAACATTCTGATTGTTGTGATTGTAATGCTGGTGGCGTTTTTCCTGTGCTGTGTTTTGTATTATTTTAATCAGAGACAGCAAAATAAAATCCGGAAAGAGCGGGAAATGGAGCGGGAGATCCACAACCAGCAGCTGGCGGAAGCCTTGCGGGCAGCTCAGATTGCCAATAATTCCAAGACCACCTTTCTCTCCAATATGTCCCATGACATTCGCACTCCCATGAATGCGGTTCTGGGATTTGCCACGCTTCTGTCCATGGATGTGGAGAATCCGGTCAAGGTAAGGGAATATACCAAGAAGATTATGGCGTCAGGGCAGCATTTGCTAAGCCTTATCAATGATATTTTGGATGTGTCTAAGATTGAGAGCGGAAAGGTCGTTCTCAACTATGAAAGGTTCTCTCTGAGTAGTGTGGTGGCCTCTGTGGATGCTATTATTCAGTCTATGGCCAAAGCCAGACGCCAGAATTTCTCCGTGGAGGTAACAGGGGTCAAAAATGAGTATCTCATAGGTGATGAGACAAGGGTGAATCAGATTTTGATTAACCTTCTTTCCAATGCAGTAAAATATACTCCGGAGGGCGGAAATATCTGGTTTCGCATTCTGGGACTGAAGCAGCGTTCCAACCAGTATGAGCATATTCGCATTGAGGTGGAGGACGATGGGTATGGAATGACTCCCGAATATCTGGAGACTATTTTTGACGCCTTTACCAGAGCGGAAAACAGCACCACCAATAAGGTGCAGGGAACGGGGCTTGGCATGGCCATTACAAAGAATATTGTGGAGCTTATGGGCGGGAGCATCGAGGTGCTGAGCGAAATGGATAAGGGCAGCCTATTTCGGGTGGAGCTGGAATTTCGCATCCCAGAGGTTCAGGTGGATAGGCATTTTTGGGAGAAAAACGGAATCTTTCGCATTTTAGCTGTGGACACGGACCAGGAGATGTGCAAAAATATTCAGATGCTTATGAAGGATACAGGGGTTTTGGTGGATACGGCCTGCAGTCCAAAAGAGGCCATGAATCTGCTGAAGAAATGCGAGAAAGACGCCTTCTATGATCTGATCCTGTTGGAATGGGAGATACCGGGAGTACATGGCAAAGAGATGGAAGAGGAAATACGCAGGCTGCTGCCTGAGGCTCCCATTTTCTTTTTGGCAGAGATCGACATGGTAGGCATGGAAGAAACCCTGAATATGGAGAATACAGAGATACTTACCAAGCCGTTTTTTGTATCTGCTTTGATGGAAAAGATTGTGGAGCTGCACACGGAAGTGGGAGAGAAGCTTTTGCCGGAGGACGAAAGGGCGCCCAGCCTTGCGGGACTTCGCTTTTTGGCTGCAGAGGATAATGAGATCAACGCGGAAATTCTGCTGGAGATTTTGGATATTGAGGGAGCCCGGTGTGAGATCGTGGAAAACGGAGAGCTGGTGGTGGAGCGTTTCCGGAATGCAGGCAAGGAGGAGTTTGACGCCATTTTAATGGATGTTCAGATGCCGGTTATGAATGGTTATGACGCTACCAGAGCCATTCGTGCCCTGGAGCGGGAGGATGCCAAAGAGATTCCCATTATCGCTATGACAGCCAATGCCTTTGCGGAGGACGAAAAGGCGGCGCTGGATGCGGGGATGAATGCCCATGTGGCAAAGCCCATTAATATGGAAATGTTAAAAAAGGTGATCAAGCAATATATTCGAAGAGAGGTATAAGTTTTGAGGAAAACTATGAAAAAGCTGACAGCTCTCTGTCTGGGAGGAATGACCATACTTTTTTTGGCAGCATGCGCAGGTCAGGAGGGGCTGGATAAAAATTTGCTTATAGTGGAGGAAAAAAATGAAAGGGTTGTAAATCTGTTCAGCCCTATGGAGAAAACCAATCCCAATGCGGAAAATGTGGCAAGAACTGCCTCAGAGAAAACCGTGATTATGGCAGAGGAAAAGCTTGGGGTAAAGGTGGAGTATATTACCTATACAGCGGAAGATTATCAGGATAAAACCTATGATGAGGTTGCTCTTGACAGAGTGCGTAATCAGATGGATGATATGTACCTGCTAAATCCGGATACCATTCAGCTTTTAGGCGCGGAGGGGAAGCTTTTGGATTTGTCCGGGCTTGAGAACGTGAAGAATCTGCGGGACGTGGTAAAAGTCGCCAATGTGGTAGATGGAAAGCTGGTGGCCATTCCCCAGGAGGTGGTGGCCTATGGACTGTTTGTGAATCAGGATATGTTTGACCAGTATCATCTGTCCCTTCCGGAAACTCCGGAAGAATTTCTGGAGTGCTGCCGGGTATTTAAGGAAAACGGCATTGAAACTCCTATAGGAGCCAACCGCTGGTGGCTGGAGACCTTTGTGCTGGCCCAGGCCTTTGCAGATCTGTACAATGGGGGAAATATGGAGGCGGAGATCGCGGCCTTAAACAGCGGAGAGAGCAAATATAGCGACTATATGCGCCCTGGCTTTGAGTTTCTTCAGGAGCTTATTGACTGTGGCTATATTGACGCCCAAAAGGCCTATGTAAGCGAGGCCATTGAGGGAGAGGGGCCGGATTTTTTGGCTCAAAAAACCCCCATTGTAATGGCCTATTGGGGCGCAGCCAACACGGAGACAGCTTATGGAGCGGTGGATTTTAATATGCAGGTCATTGGATTTCCCAGCAGCCGGGGACAGATGCCGGTGATGCCTATGACGGGGATTGCCATTGGCGCGGGGGCAGAGCACAGAGAGGATGCCATCAGGGTCCTGGATATTATGGTTTCCGATGAGGCGCTTCAGGTTTATGCGGAGACGAATCAGGTGATTTCTCCCTCCAAAAATGTGAAGGTGGATTGTGTTCCTGCCCTGAAGCCGTTGAATGATCGGATTGAGGAAAATATATTTGTCGTTGGCTCCAATGCGTCCATGAAGCTGGAGCAGTGGGGAAATACTTGTCTGATTGTGCGGGAGCTGTTAAATGGAGCTACGGTAGAGGAATGTATGGCAGAATTTGACAGGCTGCAGGAGGAGACCTTGGAAAATTAGGGGGCTCTTGTTTTTCATGGGACAGCAGCCATAGAAGCCCAAGGGTATTGCCGTAAAAGGGAGAAATCATACAAAATGGGAAAAAAGGAAAAAGAGATAAAAACCAATGCCATGCGCATGCTGGACAAGGAAAAAATCCCTTATAAGGTTTACACCTATGCCTGTGAGGAATTTCTGGACGGCATCCAGGTGGCAGATCTGTTGGGACTGCCCCATGAGCAGGTCTATAAGACCCTGGTGACGGTGGGAAAGAGCAAGGCCTGCTATGTGTTTGTGATTCCTATTGAGGCGGAGCTGGATTTAAAGAAGGCGGCCAGGGCTTGCGGGGAGAAAGCAGTGGAAATGCTGCCCCTAAAGGAGCTTACCCCGGTGACAGGCTATGTGCGGGGCGGCTGTACAGCCCTGGGAATGAAAAAACAGTTTCCCGTGTTTCTGGAGGAGAGGGCCGGGGAGCTTGCAGAGATTTTTGTGAGCGGCGGCCTGCGTGGAGTACAGATACAGGTGGCTCCCGGGGATCTTCTGAAGGCTTCCCGGGGAACCATGGCCTCTGTGTGTACAATGTGACAGAGAAACGAAAAACAGGCGAAGGGATAGAGAAAGGAGAGGAAGCGTGAAGCGATTTAAGGAGCTGTATCTATCCGGAGAGGCAGAGCTTTCCGACATTGATAAATATGTGAGTCAGTGGAATTTCAGCGACGAGACCTGCACTCTGCGGGAATATCTGGGGCTTAACGAGGAGGAAGAGGATGTGTGGATCTCGGACAGCGACGAGGCCCTCTTTGAGCTGCTAGAGGCTCAGCGCCTATGTAGTCGGTAATAGCCCATGGATCCCAGGCTGGCCAGAATGCAAATGCCTGCCAGACACAGATAGGCTCCCTTCATGGAAACCTTTTCCGCCAGTACGCCGCTCAGCATGGGAAGCAGGGTCATGCCCAGGGCATAGACGGCCTGGTAAAGGCCCATGGCTGTGGATTTCTTTTCCCGGGGAACCTGCTTCATGGCCTCGGAGGTCAGAAAGGAGAACAGGATCCCTGTGGACATTCCGGGGAGGAGCTGCAGGATCAGAATGGATGGAATCCGGGAGCAGCTTGGGATAAGCACGCAGTAGAGGGCATTGACCGCAAAGGTAAGAGAGATCCATTTTCCCGGGGATAATCGATTGCAGAGCTTAGTGGAGGCAAATTTGGAACAGCCCACGGCGGACAGCATATAGATCACCGAGGCGCCTCCCACAGTCAGGGCATTGGCCCCCAGGTCTTTTAAAATCTGGGTGGTAAAGGACATGGTGGTAGACATTTGTACACCTTGTTGCACCAGGGCAAAGAGGGAGAAGAGCCAGAGGCGCTTTTGACTGCACACGGACAAGAGCTGGGGAATCGTGAGATGGCAGTCCTTTTCTTCCCCCTTGGGAAGGAAAAAGGAGAGAAACATGGTAATAAGCCCACCAATCACGCTTAGCAGGCAGATGACCCGCATGCCTACCAGATTGTAGAGGAGGGTGCTGGCGATAAAGCCGGAGAGGATGCCTGCATTGTTAGCCAGGATCACCCGGCTGGTGGCCTTTTGCTGTTCTCTGGCAGGATAATAGCTCATGTACAGCACCATAAAGGAAATCCACATGGCGCTGGCCAGGCCGGACAGAAGATTTCCTATGAAAAAGCCCATATGGTTGTTGAGAAGGACCCGGAAGAGGGAAGCGGCGGCCGCGGAAAGCCCTCCAATCATAATAAACTGCTTGTGCCGGTTTCGGCTGTCGGCCAGAACGCCCACAGGCAGACGCAAAAGCATCTGGGAGATTCCGTAGGTTCCGATAATGATGCCGATAAAGTCCGCACTGACCTTGATAGAAGAGAGGTAGGGGGTCTGAAAAGGGATGTAGACATACTGGGCAAACCAGAACGTAATTACTGAGAAAAACAGGATATTTTGCTTCTTTTGTATCATTGTGAACCGCTCCATTTTACAGGTTTTTTAGCCATCCATGCAGACGCTACATGGGAATTGTAGTGCAAGCCGAGGGAAAAGTCAATGTCTGGGAAAAAATTTGGAAAAAGGTGATTTTCTGGTTGCTATTTCCATGAAATTGTGTTAAGCTTAACCGTGTTCGACCATAGGAGGTGTAAAAGTGGGTATACTAAGAACGGTGCTTACTGTTATATTTGTATTAGATGCGCTTGTGCTGACAATTATTGTGCTGCTTCAGGAGGGGAAATCCGCAGGCTTAGGGAGCATTGCGGGAGGGAATTCCTACTGGGAACAGAATAAAGGGCGTTCCGTGGAGGGAAAAAAGATTTTGTGGACCAAGATATTAGCGGTTGCCTTTATTGTGTTGGCCCTCATATTAAATCTGAATGTATTCTAGTTGATGAAAAGCACTCTTGTAAACCGGCGAGGGTGCTTTTTGCTATCAAAAGACAGAAAGGCTGAGAATGGGAAATAAGAGATTGGACAGGGAAAAGGAGACGGGAACGCTTACCGGCGTTTTCAGCGGCCATGCCAAGGGCTTTGGCTTTGTAAAGGTGGAGGGCCTTAATCAGGATATTTTTGTAGGGGCGGAGGATGTAAACGGAGCCTTTCACGGAGATTTTGTGGAGGTAATTTTAAAGAATCCCGATCAGGAGCTTCCAAAGAAAGAGCGTCCCGAGGGCGTGGTTACCCGGATTTGCGGCCACAGCATCACGTATGTGGTGGGGACCTTTGAAAAATGTAAAAGCTTTGGCTTTGTAAGACCGGATAATCCCAGGATTTCCCAGGACATCTTTGTGCCCATGGAGCGCTCCCAGGGGGCCGTCACCGGCCATAAGGTGGTGGCAGAGCTTACGGACTACGGCCAGCCTGGCAAAAAGCCAGAGGGAAAGATCACGGAGATCCTGGGGCATGTGGATGATCCGGGGACAGATATTCTGGCCCTGATCCGGGCCTATGAGCTTCCCATGGAATTTCCGGAGCGGGTGCAAAACCAGGCGGATCGGATTCCTCTTTCCATCAGCCGGGAAGATATGGCGGGGCGGCGGGATCTCAGGGATTGGACCATGGTGACCATAGACGGGGAAGATGCCAAGGACCTGGACGATGCGGTGTCCATTTCCCGGGAGGAGGACGGGTATCTCCTAGGGGTGCATATTGCGGATGTGAGCAATTACGTGCAGGAGGGCAGCGCCCTGGATCGGGAGGCCTGTACCCGGGGAACCAGTGTGTACCTGGCGGATCGGGTTATCCCTATGCTTCCCCGCCGGCTGTCCAATGGCATTTGTTCCCTAAATGCAGGGGAGGATCGGCTGGCCCTGAGTTGTCTGATGAAGGTGGATAGGAGAGGAAGGATTACAGAGCATGAGATTTTGGAATCTGTGATCCGGGTGAAGCAAAGGCTCAGCTATACAGGAGTGCAAAGGGTGTTAGAGAATCCCCGGGAAGCAGAAGAAGGAGAATATGGAGAGCTGGCAGAGATGCTTTTGCTTATGGCGGAGGCGGCAGAGCTTTTGCGCAGAGAGCGGCAGAAGCGGGGATCTCTGGATTTTGACTTTCCGGAGGCCAAGATTCTCCTGGACGAGGAGGGAGTGCCTGTGGATATAAAGCCCTATGAGAGGACCACAGCCACCCGGCTCATAGAGGATTTTATGTTGGCCGCCAATGAGACGGTGGCGGCGGATTTCTACTGGCAGGAGCAGCCCTTTTTATACCGGACCCATGAGGCGCCGGACCCGGATCAGATGCGGAAGCTTGGAATCTTTATCCGGAACTTTGGATATACCATCCGTCTGAATGGAGAGGGAGTACACCCCAAAGAGCTGCAGAAGCTCTTATCCGGCATTGAGGGAACTCCGGAGGAGGCTTTGATCAGCCGTCTGACCCTTCGATCCATGCGGCAGGCCAAATATACGGTGGACTGTACGGGACATTTTGGCCTGGCGGCCAGACACTACTGTCATTTTACCTCTCCCATTCGCCGATATCCGGATCTGCAGATTCACCGGATTATCAAGGATGTGCTGCGGGGCCGGATGAGCCGGGAAAAACAGCTGTATTATGAAAACCGTCTGCCGGAGGTGGCAAAGCAGTCCAGTGAGACGGAACGCCGGGCCCAGGAGGCGGAGCGGGAGACAGAAAAGCTGAAAAAGGTTCAATATATGGAGGCCCGGGTGGGAGAAACCTATAAAGGAGTGATTTCCGGGGTTACCGGATATGGATTCTATGTGGAGCTTCCCAATACCATTGAGGGGCTGGTGCATGTGCAGACTTTGGAGGGAGAATATTACGAGTACCGGGAGGCAGGCTGTGAGCTGGTGGGAAGAGACAGTGGCCGGATCTTTCAGCTGGGACAGAGGGTAACCATTCGGGTTTCCCATACGGACAGAAGGAACCGGACCATTGATTTTGTGCTTTGTGAGGAGGAGAACCATGGGCAAGGAGACGACGAAATTAATTGCCAATAATAAAAAGGCATATCACGATTATTTTATTGACGCCACCTATGAGGCGGGAATATCTCTGGCGGGTACAGAGGTGAAGTCTGTCCGCATGGGAAAATGCAGTATTAAGGAGGCCTTTATCAAGGTGGAAAAGGGGGAGGTATATGTGTACGGCATGCATATCAGTCCCTATGAGAAGGGCAATATTTTTAACAAGGATCCCCTCCGGGTTCGCAAGCTTTTGCTCCATCGTTTTGAGATTCATAAGATCAACGGAAAGCTGGCGGAAAAGGGCTACACCATGGTGCCTTTGCGGGTATACTTAAAGGGAAGCCTGGTAAAGGTGGAAATCGGCCTGGCTCGAGGGAAAAAGCTCTATGATAAACGCCAGGATATTGCCAAGAAGGACCAGCGCCGGGAGGCGGAAAAGGAGTTTAAGGTAAAAAACTTATATTAACTTATATTAAGATAAAAAATTTATATTAAGGTGCTTGCGCTGCAGAGAAATCTGGTTTATAATGAGAGTCGTAAAGAATTATCCAGTCAAGGGCTTGTACTGGTTTCGACGGGGGTCTTGCAGCTGGTGAAGCTATCCGCAGGCGATGCGTCAAATCGCAAATCTAAATATAAACGCTGAAGATAATTTAGCATACGCTGCCTAATGGCAGCTGTCGGCCTTAGAGCACCTGCACTTTAAGAATCCGGCATCGACTATGCAGGAAACGACGTGGGCTAAGCTTTGCACTCACGGGCGTAGAATGAAGCTACTGAAACCAACAGGGTGTTAGTTCCCGGCTGGTGGAGGGAATGAAAAAGAACTGACTATGATAGTAGAAGAACAGGGAATAGGCTTTCGGACAGGGGTTCGATTCCCCTCAGGTCCATACAGAAAAAACCTCGTGTTGCGGGGTTTTTTTGTTTGAGAAAATATTTTCAGAGAATATTTCACAAAAATAACATAAATACGTGCTATACTATCCATTAACAGAGAAAAGCATTGTGGGAGGCAGTCCGATGGATAAGCTGAAGATCTTAGTGGTGGACGATGAAAGCCGTATGCGAAAGCTGGTAAAGGATTTTCTGGTAAAACAGAACTATGAGGTTTTAGAAGCCGGGGACGGCATGGAGGCTGTGGATATTTTTTTTGAGCAGCAGGATATTTCCCTGGTGATTCTGGATGTGATGATGCCAAAGATGGATGGATGGCAGACTTGTCGGGAAATTCGCAGTTACTCCAAGGTGCCCATTATTATGCTGACGGCCCGGGGAGATGAAAAGGACGAACTTCAGGGCTTTGAGTTGGGGGTGGATGAGTATATTTCCAAGCCATTCAGTCCCAAGATTTTGGTGGCCCGGGTGGAAGCTATTTTGCGCCGTACCAGCCGGATTACTCCGGAGGATATTCTGCGGGTCAATGGCATTGAGATCAATAAGGCAGCTCATCAGGTATCCATAGACGGTGTGGAGGTAGAATTAAGCTACAAGGAGTTTGAGCTTTTGACCTATTTTGTGGAAAACAAGGGAATTGCCCTGTCCCGGGAAAAGATTCTCAACAATGTGTGGAATTACGATTATTTCGGGGATGCCCGGACCATAGATACCCATGTAAAGAAGCTTCGCAGTAAGCTTGGGGAAAAGGGAAATATGATAAAAACCATCTGGGGGATGGGGTATAAATTGGAAACGGAGGGCTGAGCCCTCCGCTTTTTTAATAGTTACCAGGTTTTTTCCAGGGGTGTCTTAAAGTCAACTGCATAGGGACTGTCCTCTCGGGTCTTGAGATCCTCATAGATATCCCGGCGCTCCTGGCTACTGGCCTCCTGCCAGTACTCATAGCCGTACATATAGCTGTCAATAAGCTCGTCCCAGGACTCAAACTGGGGCTGTACGGCCTGTGCGATTTCCAGGGACAGATCGAGAGCCTCCTCCAGCGTATAATACCCGGCAATATAATAGTAGCCCATAAGATTCAAGGCCCGGCAATAATCCCAGCCGGCAATGGCGTTGGGGCCATATTTTTCATAGGCGCTGTAGCCTATGGCAAAGATTTCCGCCTGATTCTCATCCACGTCGTAATACTCCAGGAGAAAAGCCGCCCGCTCCTCGGGAGCGATTTCGCCCATGCCGTCATTATCCAGCATTTGCATATCCGCTGCAAAGGATGTCCGGTGTCCTTCCGTCACAATCCATTCCAGGTTTTCATCGGCTGTGGCCCTGTCAGTCACACCCCACCACTCGTCCAAAAGCTGCTGAACCAGCATCTGATTGCCACTGTTAGCGGTCAAGCCTCCAAAAAGATTATAGTCCCAGTGATTGATTTCCGTCAGAACCGCGTAGGAAGCGTTAAACCAGCGCACCGTATCGCTGAGCTGGGCGGCCTCCTCCCCGGCCTCAGGCTCCTGGGTATCCTCCTCCTTTGTGGGATCCTCTTTCTCTGCGGGGGACGGTTCCCCTGCCTCTGCCTGTGTGTCCTTGGGCTCCTCCTTCTTAGAGCCGCAGCCCTGCAGCATGGCAAAGGCCAGCGCCAGGGCCAGAATCAGGCTGAGCGCCCGCAGACAGCTCTTGTGTCCTCTTGCCTTCATATTCCCTTTTCCTCCTCTATTTCGGCTATTGATTCCGAAAGCAGGTGTCCTGGCGCCTGCTTTTTCGGATATCCAAGAGGATTTTATCACATCTGGAAGGATTTCACAAGTGTTCGGAAAAACTGGCAGGAGGATCGAAAAAACTGGCAGGAGGATTAGGAGCAGGGTGTCAGCAGAGGAGATGTATGTAGATATTGTGAAAGGGCTTGCAAACCAGGGGAAGCATGCTAAAATATAAAAAAGTAAGAAAAATTCCGCTATAGGCAGGAGGGAAGGAAATGAAGCGCTCCATTCGTAAAGAGATGGCTATGATATTTACCGCTGTTATGACAGGGGTATTGGTGCTTACCTGGCTGGCCAACGCCTTTTTTTTGGAGCCCTATTATATCAGTAATAAGCAGCAGACGGTCATTGAGGTCTATGAGGTGCTGAATCAGGGCGCCAGAGACAAGCGGTTTATGGAGGAGGAATTTCTCCAGGAGCTCAATAAAATTGCGCAGACAGACAATATTTCCATGCTGGTGATTGATGTCAGCGGAAAGGTACAGCTGTATACGGTGCGGGATTTTCGGAGCTTGAAGAATCTTCTGTATAGCTATATTTTTGAGACAGGCTCAGAGGAGGACGAGATCCGGGAGCTGTTTTCTAACAGCCAGTATTCGATCCGGCGAAGGGTGGATCAGTTTAGCGAGGCGGAATATATCGAGATGCTGGGGACGCTGGATAATGGCTGCACCTTTGTTTTGCAGACGGCGGTGGAAAGCATTCGGGACAGTGTGGCTGTGTCCAATCAGTTTTATGGCTATATTGGTATGGGGGCGGTCCTGGTTAGCTGCCTCTTAATCTGGCTTTTTACCAAGCGGTTTACGGGGCCGATTCTGGAGCTGGCGGAAATTTCCAAGCGCATGACAGATCTGGATTTTAATGCAAAATTTTCCGGCAGGCAGAAAAATGAGATTGGATTTCTTGGCAGCCATATGAATCAGATGTCGGAGAAGCTGGAGCAGACAATCTCCGAGCTAAAGACGGTAAATAATGAGCTGGAGCGGGATATTGAGCAGAAAAACCAGATTGATGAGATGCGCAAGGAATTTTTATCCAATGTCTCTCATGAGCTGAAAACGCCCATTGCCCTGATTCAGGGATATGCGGAAGGACTGAAGGAATGTATCAACGATGATGCGGAGAGCCGGGATTTTTACTGTGAGGTCATTATGGATGAGGCTTCCAAGATGAATGTCATGGTGAAAAAGCTGCTGACTCTGAATCAAATAGAGTTTGGAAACAATATAGTGACTATGGAACGCTTTGACATAGTGGCCCTTATACGGAATGTGCTGGCTTCCACAGGGATTCTCATGGAGCAGAAGGGGATTCAGGTACAATTTTCGGAATTGGAGCCGGTTTACGTGTGGGCGGACGAGTTCCAGATTGAGGAAGTAGTCACCAATTATGTGAGTAATGCGGTAAATCATTGTACAGGAGAAAAGATCATTGATATCAGACTGGAGCAGCAGGAGGAGACGGTGCGGGTATCTGTGTTTAATACGGGAAATCCCATACCGGAGGAGGAGCTTCCTAAGGTTTGGATCAAATTTTATAAGATTGATAAGGCCCGTACCCGGGAATATGGGGGGAGCGGCATAGGCTTATCCATTGTAAAAGCCATTATGGATTCCATTAACCGGGAGTGCGGGGTGAAAAATTACAGCAATGGAGTGGAATTCTGGTTTGAGGTGGACAGCAAGGCCTGAGAGAAGAAAGATTTTTAGGGTATAAAATCCCCTGCTTTGGAAACCTTATGTTATTATTGGGAAAAGGCAGGGAATTTGGATGCTGATTATCAATGGGAAGATACACACCATGGCAGGCATGGTATATCCCTGTGGTTATGTACAGACAGAGGGAAAACGGATCAAAAGGGTAGGGCTGATGGAGGAGGCGCCAAGACCTAAGGACGGGGAACAGGTGCTGGACGTCCGGGGAGCCTGGGTGATGCCCGGCATGATCGATGCTCACTCCCATATTGGCATTACGGAGGAGACCAGGGGAGCCATAGGAGACGACTGCAATGAGGAGAGCGGGGCGGTTCAGCCGCAGCTGCGGGCGATTGACGCTATCAATCCCATGGATCCGGCTTTTCACGATGCCATTATGGCTGGGATCACCTCTGTGATGACAGGTCCCGGCAGCGCCAATGTGGTGGGCGGCCAGTTTGTGTTTATGAAAACCCAGGGGCGCTGCGTGGACCGTATGGTGGTGAAGGCTCCGGCGGCCATGAAGGTGGCCTTTGGGGAAAATCCCAAAACCTGCTATGAAGCCCAGGGAAAATGTCCCCTGACCCGTATGGGGACAGCCATGCTTTTGCGGGAGGCTCTTTTTAAGGCCCGGCAGTATGAAAGGGATAAATGGGAGGGCCGTCTTAAGAAGGAGGATTTTTCCATGGAGCCCTGGCTTCCGGTACTCCGAAAGGAGATTCCCTTGAAAGCTCATGCTCACCGGGCGGATGATATTCTCACAGCCATTCGTATTGCAAAGGAATTTGATGTGGATTTAACCATTGATCACGGTACGGAGGCGCATTTAATCGTGGACGAGATAGCAGCCTCGGGATTTCCGGTGATCGTGGGCACGGATCTCACCTCCCGTTCTAAGCTGGAGGTGGAGAATATGAATTTTAAGACCAACCGCATTCTCCAGGAGGCCGGGATTTTGTTTGCGGTCACCACGGATCACCCCATTGCCCTTATCGAGTATTTGCCCCTGTGCGCGGGGCTGGCAGTAAAGCATGGACTTCCCCTGGAGGAGGGGCTTCGGGCTGTGACCATAAATCCGGCCCGTATCTGCAGGGTGGAGGACCGGGTGGGAAGCCTGGAGCCGGGGAAGGATGGAGACATTGGGGTGTTTTCCGGAAATCCTCTGGAGGTTTTTACACAGACCCTGTATACGATTATTGATGGAGCAGTGGTCTATGAAAATCGGCCTTAGATAAAAGAAAAACCAGCGTGGTATCATAGCAATGATTTTCCCACGCTGGTTTTTCTTTTGCCAGGCATGTATTACACAAGCAGATCCACATAAACGCCCTTTTTTACAGGCTCTTCCGCATAGGTTTCAGGTGCACTGCGAAATACTGTCCGGGTGGTTCCGCCCGACATATAGGTCCGGCCGCATTCCGGGCAAATATCCGTGTGATAGGAGACAGACTGGGAGAGGATTTCCTTATCCTCTGTCTGCGCCTCGGCCCACGCATGAGCCACATGCTCCGATTCGTGAGCACGGATGGCATACGCGGCCGATTCCGGGCTAAGCCTTGTGGGAGACTTAAAGGAAACATTGGGGTCGTTGGAGCCATCCTGATATTTTCGGTTTTTGCAGGTCTGACACTCATAGCTGTCATAATCTCCCCCAGCAGAGACAGCCTGGCCTTCCCTCTGGGCTTTAGATGGAACCTGGGAGGCCCCGGAGGCTTCAGGGGCAGAGCCTGTGGCCGAGAAGGAATAGGGAGACTGAAAGCCAGAATAAAATGAAAGGCTGTTAAAAGAAATGTTCATACAATACAGCTCCTTTTATAAATTCCACAAATTACCTGCTTCCATTATACCAGATCTGTAGAGCAGGTCAATGGATTCGTGGGGATTTTTCTTTAGAAAGCTTTTTTATGGAAGGGTGGATGTTTTAGACTGTAAAATTTTGTAAAATTTCATATAGCGGAAGTTTACGACAAAAAATTACAAAATTTTCAAAAAAGGTGTTGACAAGTGCGAAACACTATGGTATTATACAAAAGCTGTCGCACGAGACAGC
>CANPIM010000012.1 GCA_947574135.1 uncultured Lachnospiraceae bacterium | reverse complement strand
TGGATGGATTTTCCGATTTTCTTGTTATTTTGTCTATTTCATCAATATAGATAATTCCCCGCTCTGCCCGGGAAATGTCATAATCCGCCGCCTGGATAATCTTCAGCAGGATATTTTCCACATCCTCGCCCACATATCCGGCCTCCGTCAGGGAGGTGGCGTCCGCAATGGCAAAGGGAACGTTTAAAATCTTCGCCAGCGTCTGGGCCAGCAGAGTCTTTCCGGATCCCGTGGGGCCCAGCATCAGAATGTTGCTCTTCTGCAGCTCCACCTCCAGATTTTTTCCCGCTGTAATCCGTTTATAGTGGTTATACACCGCTACGGACAGAACCTTCTTGGCCTGCTCCTGCCCAATGACGTAATCGTCCAGAAATTTCTTGATCTCCGCCGGCTTCAAAAGATTGATCTCATCCTCTTCCTGGCCGAAATCCTCCTGATCGAATTCCTCGTCAATGATCTCCGCACATACGTCAATGCACTCGTCACAGATATAGACCCCGTTGGGACCTGCAATCAGCTTCCGGACCTGCTCCCCGGTTTTCCCACAGAAGGAACACCTGATTTTGTCCTCTATCATTCTTGCCATGATTTTTCCTCTTTACTAACGATTTTCCACAACATGGTCAATGAGCCCGTAGGCCAGAGCCTCCTGAGCGCTCATATAATTGTCCCGCTCCGTGTCCGCCTCAACAACCTCCAAAGGCTGTCCCGTATTGGCTGCCAGGATCTCGTTCAGCCTTCTCTTGGTCCGCAAAATATGCTCCGCCACAATCTGAATCTCTGTGGCCTGCCCCCGGGCTCCGCCGGAGGGCTGGTGAATCATAATCTCCGCATTGGGCAGGGCCTGACGCTTTCCCTTGGTTCCTCCGGCCAGCAGAAATGCACCCATGCTGGCGGCCATACCCATACAGATGGTGGACACGTCACATTTAATATAATTCATGGTATCATAGATAGCCATGCCGGCAGTCACAGAACCTCCCGGGCTGTTAATATACAGACTGATATCCTTTCCCGGATCCTCCGCCTCCAAAAACAAAAGCTGAGACACCACCAGGCTGGCTGTCACATCGGTGACCTCCTCCCCAAGGAAAATGATTCTCTCCTTTAGCAATCGGGAATAAATATCATAGGAACGCTCACCCCTGCTGGTCTGTTCAATGACATAGGGTACTAAACTCATTTTAACTCCTCCCGCTCTATTTCTCCACGGCCGAATCGCGCACCAGCTCCACGGCCTTCTGAATGGCAATATCTTCCTTCATCTGCTTTCTGGAGACATCGTCCAGAATCTCCTCCAGCTTCTCCACTTCCATCTTGTACATATCGGCCATCTTCTGTACCTCTTCCTTCAGCTCCTCCTCGGAAGCCTCCAGGTTCTCAGCCGCTGCCACAGCCTCCAGCACCAGGCGGCTCTGGATTCTCTGCAATGCCTGGGGCCGCATCTGCTCTGTCATCTTCTGTACATTGGTGCCTGTATACTGCATATACTGATCCATGGAAAGTCCCTGGGACATCATTCTCTGGGCAAACTCATCCACCATCTGACGGGCCTGGGTCTCCACCATGGCATCGGGAATCTCCATCTGGGCCTCCTCTATGATCTTGGCAATGGCCGCATCCTCCTGGGCCGCCTTGGCCGCCTTTTCCTTCTTCTGTGTCAGCTTCCTGCGGATGTCCTCCTTATACTCCTCCAGGGTATCGAACTCCGACACATCCTTTGCAAACTCATCGTCCGCCTCCGGAAGCTCCTTTACCTTTAACTCCTTTACCGTACACTTAAATACGGCCTCCTTGCCCTTCAGCTCCTCTGCGTGATACTCCTCCGGGAAGGTTACGTGAACCTCCACCTCTTTTCCAATCTCCGCGCCGATAAGCTGCTCCTCAAAGCCCGGAATAAAGGTACCGGAGCCAATGGTCAGGGGATAATCCGTTCCCTTGCCGCCGGTAAAAGGCACGCCGTCCACAAAGCCCTCGTAGTCAATCACGGCAATATCCTTATCAGCCACCGGGCGATCCTCCACGGTGATGGTTCTGGAATTGCTCTCCCGCTCCTTATCCACCTCGGCCTGGATTTCCTCCTCTGTCACGGTAAGATCCGCCTTGGGAACCTCCACGCCCTTATAAGCGCCCAGAGTCACCTCCGGCTTTACCGCCACCTGGGCTGTGAAGATAAAGGGCTGCCCCTTCTCAATCTGGGTCACATCGATCTCCGGCTGGGACACAATGTCCAGTCCGCTCTCCTCCACAGCCTGGGAATAGGCCTCAGGCATCAGCGCGTTGGCTGCATCCTCATAAAAAATACCCACTCCGTACATTTTCTCAATCAGCTGGCGGGGAACCTTTCCCTTGCGAAAGCCCGGCACACTGATTTTTCCTCTATTTTTTAAGTACGCGTTCTGAAGAGCCTTGTCAAGCTCCTCTGCAGGCACTTCAATGGTAAGCTTTGCCATATTTTTCTCCAATTTTTCAACCTGTACGCTCATGAAAAAATCCTCCTTGTGTGTATATATCCCTTATATTTTTACATACTTACAGTCATTTTAATAGTATATCACAGGCTTTTGCACCTGTAAAGCATTTTTTCACCTGCAAGCGCTTCAGGAAAATACTCAGGAAAATACGGTCTGAAACGCCCCCACGCACGCCTGTTCCCTGGACCGATCTAAAACCGCATAAAACACGGATGCGAAATGCGCCCCCATGCCTTCCTCCAGAAGCTCCTTCCACCACAAGGCCACCTCCCTTGGATTATTTCGAAATACCCCGCAGCCGTAAGCCCCTAAAACCAGATGCTTGGCCCCCTTCTGGGCAAATATTCCTAAGGCCAGCTTCATCCTCCGGCGCATAACCTCTCTGGCCTTCTCCACATTTTCTCCCTTTAAGAGCACCTGACCCATATTGACGGCCGGCAGGGTGAGAACCGAGGCCTTTACCGGCGTTTCCGTCAGACGAAATCCCCCGTCCCGGAAAAAGAGCACCTGGGGAGAATAGATCCCATAGTCCAGATACATCATGGAGGCGTTGGCCCGGTTTTTTTGGTAATAGGTCTCGTGGAACGTCAGTGTGGGGTAGAGGGTACTGGAGGCCGCCAGGCTTTCCTCCTGGGCCATGGCTCCATTTAAAAATCCACCTCCTGGGTTTTTGGCGCTGGCAAAATTCAGGACGCCGATGTCTGTCTTTCCTTCTCTGCTTAAAATACGGATAGCCTCTACGGTGGAAATATTTTCCACCCTGGTCTCCGGCTGTCTGCAGGGGCTTGGACTGTCATATTCTTCAAGGATCTCTGCTCCATTGACCGGGGAAATCAGTGTACTGCAGCGAATGGATTGCTCCATTGCTTCTCTTATGAAAATCCGCTTTGCACCCGGCACTTCATAGTAGCCCTGATCCATAATTTTTATTGTCTCTCTTGCTATTGCTTTCCGATCCATTTTGTTACTCCTTATATACTCCCTCTTAATAAGAGGGGCCTTTGTTTTACAGAATCCACTTCTGCCGTTTCTGATTCTGCTGTATCTATGATTGGTTCTTTCGATATAGTCTGGAGGGGCGGTGTCCCTCATTTTCCGTATAGCTTTCCGTCTCCGTCACCATAGGCGCCGCCTTCCTGCGAAATGCCGCTGCCGGAAACTCTCTGTCCAAAACCACCTCATACACCTGCTGCAGCTGGGTAAGGGTAAAATACTCCGGCATGAGATGAAGCGCCAGATCCGTGTAGCTTAGCTTTCCCCTAAGCCGCTCATATCCGCAGGCCAGAATGCGGGCATGATCAAAGGCCAGGCCGCCGGGATCCAGGATTTTGCTTTCCGTAAAGGCCTGGCCCGTCTCCTTCTCCAAAACAGCTCGCAGAACAGTCTCCTCGTGAGAAAGAGTCAGCTCCCACACCTCTCTTTGTTCCTCCTGCTCCACCTTGCGAAAGGCTGCCTGAAACCAGGCAGCCTGGGCCGCATCATCCCCGGCCTGTACATGAACCCGTTTGCTGTCTACAAGGGCCATGTAGGAACAGCTCATCACCCATGTTCTGGGATCCCGTCCCGGTTCGCTGAAGGTGTAGAGCTGCTCTAAGTAAACCTCATCCACTCCTGTCTCTTCCCGAAGCTCCCGGGCTGCCGCTTCCTCGGTTGTCTCTGTGGGGCGGACAAATCCACCGGGCAAGGCCCAAAAACCAAGGTAAGGATGGCCGCCCCGTTTGATAAGCAGAACGCGAAGCTCCTTCCTGGCCAGCTTCCGGTAATTTTCCTCCTCCCCGTCAGTCACAGTAAAAATAACCATATCCGTGGCCACAGAAGGTCTGGGATAATCTCCCGGCTCATAGGCAGCCAGAAATTCCTCCTCCGTCAGGCCCTGGGAATCCCTCTGCAAGATGTCCTTTCCCTTGTACCTCATTTTCCCTCTCCCCGTTCAGCCAACAGCTCATCCCGCGCCTCTGTCAGCGCAAAGCCCAACAGATTTTTCCCTCTCCATTTCAGAGGACATTGGGCATCCGGGTTATTTTTTCCCATGCCAATCCCCCAGATCCGATCCATAGGGCTTGCCTCCACCAGAATACGGTTTTTGGTTGTGAAAAGATATTCCAAAAGCTCCGGATTCTGGCTGAATTTGGCCAGATTCCCCCTTTTCACGATCTGGTAGCAGGCATTGTCCCAGGCCGTCTTGTCAAAGCCTGACACAGCCCGGCCATAAGCTTTCATCTCCTTGGGGTGGGGCGTCTCCATAATCTTTGCAAGCATCCCCTTATCCCCAAACATTCTGGCCTTTTCCGCCATCATAAATTGCTCCGCACAGGTATATTCCACCCCATCCATCTGAAACCGGCTCTCCCACCACTGCCCCAGACAGGACTCACAGATATGGCCGTCTGCGGCCGGAGTGGGCTTCCAGAAAAACACAAACTTCATCTTCTCTCCTGCATTGTAAGCTCTTTTCAAATCATCCCAATTATAAATCATTTTTTTCTCCTTTTTAAAATCGCTGCGCGATAGCTCTAAAGGGTAAAGTCCCTTTGGCGCACTTCTTCTGAGAGAAAGTTCCATGCTATACCGCTCGCATGGAACTTCCTCTCGTGCGCCTTCGCGACTTTACCTGCTCGCTGCACAATGGCTCTAATGGGTAAGGTCCCTTCGGCGCACGAAAGGGCGTCACAAGGCTTTTCTCAGCTTGATATAAATACCCACAAAGCAGGTATATGGTTTTATAATGGCTTCAAAGTATTTCCTGTCGCCGCGTGCGAATTGATTGTTTGTTGCAAGCCAATCATCCCAGGCCTTGCCAAAGCAATCCATTTCCCATGTTTCCACCGAATCGATTCTGTCGCTGCTGCCCATGAGTTCCTTCCAATGTTTTGGACTTTTGAACATATAGGTATCCTCTCCAAGCCAGTCGGAAAGAAGCTCCTGGGCACGATCTGCATATTGCTCCTTCACACCGGGTATTCCTATCAGGGCCACTCCGTCATCCTTCATAAACGGCAAGATCTTTTCCTGAAAAAATCCCTTGCTTCCTGCAAAATAATGATAAGCATCAATACTAAGCAGAACTCGGAATTGCTTTTTTTCAAAATGAAGATGAAGATTGCTGGCATCTTCACAGATAGGCGTTATTTGCTCTGCAACACCCCATTCAGCAAAGCGTTTCCTGTTTTCTTCTGCACTCACCCATAAATCGTTTGCAAAAATCTTCGCCCCGGTCTCCTTGGCAATAATAAGACTTGTCAGTCCCGTTCCACACCCTAAGTCAAGGATCCAGTCATCAGGAGCAAGATGTAAAGGATATTTATCCAATAGCTCTGCTAATATCCTTGCGCTGCTTGGCCCCATCATAGTTTCTTCCGAAATATACGCCTTATAATCACCAATATGCAAACCCTCTTCCTCCTCTGTTGCTCTCTTTTTTTCTTTATGATATTATCAACCAGATATTATCATACTGTTATATTATAAAAGAATCCCAGAAAGTTGTCAAGAACAGGATTGCGAAAATCATATGACCACCATTTTTGCAAAAATCATATGACAACTTTGCAAATAATCACCCAACAAACAACTGACGGAGCTTTGCCACAAACTATGTACACTGAGGGTAAATATTTGAAAAAACGAATTACCAACATACAAGTCACTTTTTCCCAGTTAGCCAGCGCACAGCCGGAACGAGAGGAAACTGATCCAAAAGCAAACCATTCAGGAATGCTTTTAACGAAAGCGAAATCCACTGCTTACGGAGACTAAAACGCGAAGGCATTCCTGAGCGTTTTCTAGTCCTAGTTAGCAGTTAGTTCGCTGGAGTGTTATCCCGTTTGTGTTGGATCTGTTTCCTCCCGTTCCGGCGTCCCCTTCCCATCTTCCTAAAGCTCCCCATTTCGGGCTCGTCTCTCCCCTAACACAGGAAAAGCCCCGTTCTCCCGGCCACAAAATTTTCATAGCCGAAAGAACGGAGCTTTTCCCTGTGCATTTCTCACATCAGGAATTCTTTCCCTGACGCATAAGCAGCTGCGGCTCCTGTTTATTTACCGCTCATCTGCTGTTCCTGCTTCATGATCATCTTTCTGACCATCTCACCGCCGATAGAACCGGCCTGTGCAGAAGTCAGGTCTCCATTATAGCCTTCCTTCAAAGGTACACCCAGCTCGCTGGCCACTTCCTCTTTGAAGCGGTTCATTGCTGCCTTTGCTTCGGGGACTGCCATCTGGTTTGTGTTAGACTGTCCTGTCATGTTTCTCACCTCCATGAGCATATTGTGTGAGAAACCTCCTCTTCTTATGTTGGTAATTTTTGCATGGCAAAGCCTTTGGTTTAAACTCCGTGTCCGTATACAATGGATTTGCGGATCTCCTCCGCCTTTTCCGCTCCCGCAAGCTTTTCAAGAAGCATCAGAGAAAACGCAATGGCCGTACCCATTCCTCTGCTGGTAACCACATGCCCGTCCACAGCCACCCGATCTGTCACCGGCTTCGCTCCCCTAAGCTCCCCCTCCATGCCCGGATAGATGGTGGCTTTCCGTCCCTCCAGAAAGCCCAGCCCTCCAAATACCATGGGGGCCGCACAGATGGCGCCCAGCCACTTTTTCTCTTGATAAAACTTTCGCAAAAGCTCCGTCAAAGGTGCATAATCCCGCAGATTCGTAGTCCCCGGCATTCCCCCCGGCAACACCAGGAGATCCGTCCCGGAAAAATCTGTCTCCCCAAAGGTCTGATCCGCCATCACAGTAATCCCGCTGCGGCCGGTGACTGCTTTTTCCTCTTTAATAGAAACCGTAACCACCTCCACGCCGCCCCGGCGAAGCACATCCACCACGGTCAGGCCCTCAATCTCCTCAAATCCGTCCGCTAAAAATACACATGCCTGCTTCATCTTTTCCTCCTATCTAAAATCGCTGCGCGATAGCACTAAAGGGCAAAGTCCCTGCGGCGCACCCTTTACGAGAGAAACTTCCATGGAAAAGTACGCCCATGAAAATTCCTCTCGTGCGCCTTCGCGACTTTGCCGAAAACCTATCTGTTCCTTAATTGTGTTTCTTTTCTAATCCTTCTGGGCCTTGTCAGGACCTCCGCTGTTTTTTAAAATCGCTGCGCGATGGCTCTAAAGGGCAAAGTCCCTGCGGTGCACCCTTTACGAGAGAAACTTCCACCCGCATCCTCTTGCATTCCGCCCCCTATTTCCTTATACTATACTAAGACACCATTCCATTCAAAAAGGAGGCAGCTCATACATGGAAATCGAACGCAAATTTTTAATCCCCACTCTGCCGGAAAATCTGGACCAATATCCTTTTCACCTGCTGGAGCAGGCCTATCTGTGCACCGATCCTGTTGTGCGGGTCCGCCGGGAGGATGATTCCTATTTTCTCACCTATAAATCCAAGGGCCTTCTCTCCCGGGAAGAATACAACCTGCCTCTCACAGCCGAGAGCTACGCCCATTTAAAATCCAAAGCTGACGGCCAAATAATTCGCAAGAAGCGCTATCTCCTGCCTCTGCCCAAGGATCTGGGCGATCTCACCATTGAGCTGGATGTTTTCGATCCGCCCTTTCAGGGTCTTTGTCTGGCCGAGGTGGAATTTCTCTCCGAGGAGCAGGCCCTGGCCTTTGTACCGCCCTCCTGGTTTGGCGAGGAGGTAACCTACTCCCCCCTGTACCACAACAGCCATCTAAGTCAGCTTAAGGATCCCAGCAAATATCTCTCTATGGCCTCTGCGCAGCCGTCGTGATCGCAATCTGCCACCACCCGGTCACAGAGGCTCTGAATGGCGGGTCTGGCATTTCCCATGGCAATGGAAAGCCCGGCAACCTTCAGCATGTCCCTGTCATTGTCCGCGTCTCCCACGGCGATAACCTCTCCCGGATCCATGCCCAGGCACTGGCAAAGCTTCAAAAGTCCCGTTCCCTTTGTAACCCCTGGCGCAGAGCATTCCAGAGCAGTGAGCTCTGCATCAACCAGACAAAGGCCCAGGCCCTTTAGCCGCTCCCGGGTCCGTTCCCTGCTCTCAAGGGTTCTGTGATACAGGTTAAGCTTTTCCAAAGGCCTGGGATTCTCCTCATAGAAGGCGTAAATATTCTCCACCTTTCTGTTAAGCCTCTGAAATAACTGCTGATATATGCCCATGCCATAGGTATCCATGTGATCCACCTGATCCTGCTGTACTATGGACTCCTCCGTGAGAAAATGCACCATGGCATCCTCCTGCCTCCCCGCCTCCAGAAGCTTTCGGACAAAGGGCTCCTCCAGTCTTTTGGTGTACAGGGTCCGTCTCTTCTTCCTGTCATACACCAGGGCCCCACTGGCACTGACCACATAGCGCAGCCCGGGAAGCTGGGGCAGGTACTCCTGAAGCTCCGCCATGCAGCGCCCTGTGGAGAGGATTACCTCCTTCCCGGCTAAAATAGCCCGCTCTATCATCTCCCGGGTGGCAGGAGTAATTTTCTTTTGGGAGTTTAAAAGGGTCCCATCCATGTCAAAGGCAATCATTTGATAACCATTCAAAGCTTTTCCCTCCCCAAATTCCTGCCTTAAAAGCCGCTCCTTCTCTTTAGGAAAAGGAAACCATCTCCACCTGTGGCGCCTCCGCGGATTTTAAAGCCTTTGTATACAGCACCGGACCTGACCGGCCGGAATACTCCCTGCGTTCTTCGTAGCGCACCTGGGCCGTCACCATGAGCCACTGGCCTCTTCTCAGCTTATCCAGATTCTTCGTATGGCACAGATAGCCCAAAAAGGCCACATCGTCCGCACAACAGGTCATCACCTTGCGGCCCGGCAGGAAGTATTCGCTGCCCAGACTGCGGTTTTTATAGACCATGCCCTTGAACCGAACGGTTTTCCCGTCGTAATTCTCCGGATGATCCATGGCATCCACATACCAGATGCCAAAATCAATATCCTCAATCTCTATAATCTCTGCCTCCAGGTCATAGGGAAGGCTCTCCTCAAATTCAAAGGGCTCCCCGTTTTCCCGCTCAAATTCCACCTGGGCGTTGGGATTCATGGCCCGCATATTGCGCTTATAGGTGTCGGCAGGCGTATCGTCCACACAGCGGTTAAAGATAATGAGATCCGCCTCCTTGGCCATATCCATAAACAGGGATTTCATATTCTGCATGTAGAGATCAAAGGTTCCCGCATCGGCCATGGTGATAATCTGGGCCAGAAACCAGCCCCCGGGCAGGTTCATATTCCGCAGAAGATCCATGCCCCACATTCCATTGTACTCAATGACCACCTGGGTGGGCCCATGCTGCTTCTGGCAGGTCTTTAAGAATGCCTCCGTAAAGTCCTCCTTCTCCTCCACCTGCACCATCACATTGCCGAAGGCCTTCAAATACTGCGGATTGTACTCTTCCTCCCCCTCCTCACAGGCAATCAAAAGCGTGGTGCCTCCGTCGGAAAAATATGGGTCTGTAATGGTTTCCCGGACAAAGGTGGTCTTTCCGCTCTCCAAAAAGCCGTTGATCACATAGACCGGTATCTTATTTCGCAAGCTCATGGCCTTCACCTCTTACCTTTTAAATATGAAACAGCTCTTTGAGAGCCTCCTGGTTGAGCTCCGCTCCAATCACGCAGAGCCGTCCCGTATAGTCCGGGGAGCCCTTCCGAATCTCGGATTCCTCCGGCACATGGTCAAACTCCATCCAGCCGCCGTCCACGGTAGCCACAATGCCCTTGGCCCGCAGCACATTGCCATAGCCGCCCTTGTCCAGTTTTTTCAGAATCTCCTCCATTTCCTCCCGGCTGTACTTGTGAACCGTCTCCGCTCCCCAGCTGGTGAACACCTCATCCGCATGATGATGGTGATGGCCATGATGGGCATGATCGTGGTCATGGCAGCCGCAGGTACAGTCAGGGCCGTGATCGTGATGATCCTGATCGTGGCCTTCGTGATCGTGATGGGCGTGAGCATGGTCGTCGTGATCATGACCTTCATGGGTGTGATCATGGTGGTCGTGCTCCTCATGATGTTCATGATCGTGGCACTCATGATCATGGTGGTCGTGCTCCTCATGATGTTCATGATCGTGGTGGTCGTGCTCCTCATGATGTTCATGATCGTGGCACTCATGATCATGACCACAACAGTCATGTTCATGCTCCTCATGGCCATGTCCGTGACCGCAGCAATCATGCTCGTGCTCCTCATGGTCATGTCCGTGCTCTCTATGCATATCCAGCTGGGCATGCTGCATGGCCGCCAGGATCTTCTTTCCTTCCAGCTGATCCCATGGCGTGGTGATAAGGGTCGCCTGGGCATTGTGCTCCCTTAGCATGGCCACGCACTCCTCCAGCTTCTGATCCGTCACATTCTGGGTGCGGCTCAGGACAATGGTTCCTGCGTGCTCTATCTGATTGTTAAAAAATTCTCCAAAGTTTTTCATGTACATCTTGCATTTCTTGGCATCCACCACTGTGACGGCGCTGTCAATGCGCACATCCATATGGGCGCTCACCGCCTCCACGGCCTTGGCCACATCCGAGAGCTTGCCCACTCCCGAGGGCTCAATGAGAATCCGATCCGGATGGTAGGTTTCCAATACCTGCTTTAAGGCCTCCCCGAAATCCCCCACCAGGGAGCAGCAGATGCAGCCGGAATTCATCTCGTTGACCTGAATTCCCGCCTCCTTTAAAAAGCCGCCGTCAATGCCAATCTCGCCAAATTCATTCTCAATGAGTACAATCTTTTCCCCCTGAAAAACCTCCTCCAGAAGCTTCTTAATGAGGGTTGTCTTTCCTGCTCCCAAAAAACCGGAAATAATGTTAATCTCTGTCATTTCCATTCCCTTCTTTCTCTTCTCTTTTCACTTCTCCCCACAGACAGGGCCCCTGCATTAGCACTCGTCCCTGTACACTGCCAATTATAGCACGTTCCGCCGGTTTGTCAAATGCCCGCAAAAAAACAGAGCCCTGCCCACAGCCCCAAAGGCTGCCCTGCAGTGCTCTGATTCATTTCCTCTTATGCCAGCTTGCTCTTAGCCAGCTCCGTCAGGGTAGTAAAGCCTGCCGCATCGTTCACAGCCATATCAGCCAGAATCTTGCGGTTCATCTCCACACCTGCAAGCTTCAGTCCATACATAAACTTGCTATAGGACAGTCCGTTCATTCTGGCCGCCGCGTTAATCCGTGCGATCCACAGCTGACGGAACTGACGCTTTCTCTCTTTTCTTCCTGCGTAAGAGCTGGTCAGCGCTCTCATCACAGACTGCTTTGCCACTCTATACTGTTTGCTCCTGGCTCCTCTGTAGCCCTTTGCCAGCTTTAATACCCGATTATGTCTTTTCTTGGCTCCTAAGCCGCCCTTTACTCTTGCCATCTTCTATTTCCTCCTTGAATTCTCACCCTTATCCCAATTATAAATAAGGCAAAATCTTCTTCATGTTCTTTACATTGGTTGCATCTGTCATAGCTGCTTTTCTGAGATTTCTCTTTCTCTTCTGAGACTTCTTGGTTAAGATATGGCTTTTATAAGCTTTCATTCTCTTTAATTTTCCCGTACCTGTCTTTTTGAATCGTTTCGCAGCTGCTCTGCTTGTCTTCATTTTTGGCATTGTATATCTCCTCCTGTACTTAGTCTCTCTTTTATTTTAACGCAAGCCAAACCCCATGGGGGTTAACGCTTTTCCGTCAAAAACATAATCATCTGCCGGCCTTCCAGCTTGGGCATCTTCTCCACCGTTGCAATATCGGACAGCTTTTCCGCAAACACATCCAGGATCTGCTTGCTCTTTTGCACATGGGCCATCTCCCGTCCACGGAAGCGCAGGGTTACCTTTACCTTATCTCCCTTCGAAAGGAACTTCCTGGCCGCGCCGATCTTGGTATTCAGGTCATTCTCCTCGATATTTGGTGATAAACGAACCTCTTTAATCTCGATAATTCTCTGCTTTTTCTTGGCCTCTTTCTCTTTTCTGCCCTGCTCGTACTTGAACTTTCCGTAATCGATAATCTTGCACACAGGCGGCTTGGCTCCCGGCGCAATCTTTACCAGATCCAGCTCTGCCTCCCTGGCCATCCTGAGGGCCTCTCTGGTGGGCATAATGCCCAGCTGCGCCCCATCCTCTCCAATCAGCCGGATCTCCTTGTCTCTGATCTGTTCGTTAATCATTAAATCGCTAATGGTAGTGCCCTCCTCATCCGACGCTCTTTGCACGCCGCAATTAAAAAAGTGGATAGTCAGACTATCCACTGAAAACTCAGAAACAATGCCCGGATTTCCCGTGCTCTTCTGGTCACATATCAACCCGAGTCGCCCCTTGCGCTAAGGTGAGAGTGGATACTCTGCTTTCTGTCACTGAGACAGTTTAGCACAAGGAAGCTTGGGTGTCAACTATTTTTTTCTAATTCCCCGCTAATTCCGCCGCAAAGCCTCAATGGGGCTCATCTTCGCCGCCTTCCTGGCAGGATAAATGCCAAAGAAGATTCCCACACAGGAGGAAAACAGGGTGGTCAAAAGAATGGTGGAAATGCTGGTTTTGGGCTCAATGCCAAGCACAGGCAGGGAACAGATGGCCTTGGCTCCCAGGACTCCCAGGATGATTCCAATAATGCCGCCAAGAGCCGTGATAATGGCCGATTCCGACAAAAACTGCATCATAATGGAGCCGGTCCGGGCTCCCAGGGCCTTTCGAATACCGATCTCCCGGGTGCGCTCTGTCACAGACACCAGCATAATATTCATGACCCCGATACCGCCTACCAAAAGGGCGATAGCCGCCACAAAGGAGATAAAGGCCGTAAGCATATCCAGCATCTCCGTGATGGATGCAATCTGACTCTCCGCATCCTCCACATAGAATTTTTCCTGCCCCTCCACATGGTAGCGCCGCTCCAAAAGCCGTACAATCTCCTGCCCCACGGCCGCTCCGCCATAGCCATTGTCGCAGATCACATAGACACCAAAAAAATCATCCAGAATATAGCCAAAGGCATAGTTGGCCGTGTAGGGCATATAGAAGGAGACCCTGTCCGTATTGTACATCATGGCTGAGGTCAGTCCTCCCTCGCTCTGCTTCTCCGCATAGACGCCTATAATGGTGATCTCCTGGGTAATGTCATAGATAGTGGCCTCCACCGTCATCCCCACCACATCGTCGGTTCCGAAAAGCTTGCGGGCATCATTTTCTCCCACCACGGCCACCAGATTCATGGCCTCCACATCCGCGTCCGTAAAATAGCGGCCGTATTTCATCTCCGGATTGTGGGTATATTTCAGTCCCTCCGTGCCGGTGGTCACCCCCAGGACAAACTCTCCCCGGGAGGTGACCAGCCGTCCCTGCATGCTGTCCGCAGGGGTGGTTCCCTTAATTCCCTCCACATTGGCCTCAATGGCCTGCAGATCCTCTATGGTCAGGTAAATCTGTTCGCTGTCCCCATAGGCACCGCTGATATAGATCTGCCCTCCGGCAATGGCGTTGAGCTCATCGCTGATGGAGCTTTTGGCTCCCTGACCAATGGACATAATCATAATCACCGAGGAAATGCCGATGATAATGCCCAGCATGGTCAGGATGGAACGTCCCTTGTTGGCCCTGATATTGTCAATGGCCATTTTCACATATTCCAATAACTGCGCCATACCTATCCCTCCACAGCCATAACCTGCATGCCTTCTTCAATGATCATTCCGCCGCTGTGGACAACCTTGTCGCCAAATTCCAGACCGGAGACGATTTCCACCATGGTATCGGAGGCCAGACCGGTTTCCACATTTTTCTTCACCACAATGCCGTTTTCCACCACATAGCAGAAGCTGCCATCCTGGCCGGTATTTACTGTCTCCACCGGCACCATAAGCACATCCTTGGCTTCATTTCCCAGCACAGACACATTGGCCTCCAGGCCCAGATAGACGTTTTCATCCGGATTGTCGATTTTCACCCGTGCTTTTACCACCGGGGTTCCCTTTTCGTTCTTTTCCGCCAGACGGCTCAGTCTCGTGACAGTGCCTGTGTACTCCCGTCCTGCCATGGTAATAGTGGCTGTCTGCCCTTCCTCCATTTTTTCCAGGTCATACCGGGTGATATTCATCTCCACCATAACATCCTCGTTGCTGGCAATGGTAAACAGCTGGCTGCCCTGAACGGCCGGACCGCCCTCCACCACGCTTACAGAGGTGACCACGCCAGAGTATTCCGCCACAATGCCGTTTCTGCCCTTTTCCACCTGCTCCTTGGTGATAGTGGCATTGAGCACATTCAAATCCTGGTTGGTGGACAGCTGGGCCCGGGCGGCGCCTGTGAGCTGGGCTGCCTCGGAGGAGGACTGGATTCCCTTTTCCTTGGCCAGATTTTCGTTGAAATCCGCCAGGCTCTCGTTGGCCTCCCGCAGCCGCTTCTGGTAGTCGGAAAGCTTGTTAATTACATCATTTAAGTAATCCTGCTCCACCTTTACATCGGCCTTGGCCTTTTCCACCTGCTCATTGACCGCATTTAACGCCTGCTGCGCCGCAGCCACCTCGGCCCGGGCAGCCTCCAGAGCCGCTGCATCTCCCGGATTCGGACTGCCATCAGCCGAGTTCCCAGAACCACCGGCGTCTCCGGTGCTGCCTGTGGCATCGGTATCCGATCCTGTAGCGCCCGAAGCTGTCCCATCCGGACCAGCCACAGGATTGGCCGGCGCCTGCCCCCCCTGCTGCTCCTCTAAAGCCTTTAAATTCTTCTGGGCCTCCTCTAGTCTGGCCTGGGCCGCAATCTGCTGCTGCTCTGCCTCAGCCTGAATCCCCTGCTTGGCCGCCAAAGTCTGGGTGGACTCCGCCTGCTTGGCCGACCACTCGTTCACCCGGTTGTTCAGATGATCCACCGAGTCCTCCGTGTCATCCACCTGCTGCTCCAGAATCCCGATATCATGGGTGGATCGATTGTATTCGGAGATATTTTCATTGTCCCGGGTAATGGCATCCTGATAGCCGTATGTACCCGCCTGGCCTGTAAGCTCTGCCTGATCGTACAGATGGTCAAGATCCTGGGCATCATAGGTCAGGAGCACATCTCCCCGCTGCACCGTATCGCCCACCTGGAGGCCGCAGCTGTCCACGGTGGCTCCCACAGGGGAGAAATAGGCGGTTTCGATCTCGGAGCTCACGGTGCCACTGCCGGAAATGGTCTGGGACACATCTCCCTTGACGGCATCCGTCACCACCACCATAGGTAGCTGTTCCCCGGCCAGCATCTTGGGAAGAATCATCCAGGCCAGCACCACAACCACCACCACGCCTATGAGAATGCGTTTTTTCCGTTTCTTTTTCTGTTCCTTGGTCAGGGGCGTTTTCTCCTTTTTGGGCGGCTTTTCCTTCCTGGGCTTTTCCTCCCCAGATTTACGAAATCCCCATTTCTTTTCCCCTGAAAAACCACTATCCTCCTGTCCCTCCTTCTTTCTACCAAAAAAGAAGGCATGGCTCTTTTTCTTTTGCTCCTCTTCCCGAAGCTCCATCTCATTTTCCCATTCTTTTGCAGGACTTTCTACCATCGTTGTCATAGCTTCCCCTTTTCTTTCTCCTCTCTACAGCTCTATCTCATTGATATAATCTTCCTCAACCCGGCCGTCCCGAATCCGGATGACCCGCTTAGCCTGGGCTGCAATATCATTGTCATGGGTAATCAAAATTACCGTCCGCCCCTCCTTGTGGAGCTCCTTTAATATTTGCAGGATCTCCTTGCTGGAGGCCGAGTCTAGGTTTCCCGTGGGCTCATCCGCCAGGATCACCGGCGGCTTGGCCGCTATGGCTCTGGCAATGGCAACCCTCTGCTGCTGCCCGCCGGACATTTCATTGGGCCTATGATCCATGCGGTGAGACAATCCCACCTGCCTTAAGGACTGCACGGAAAGCTCCTGCCGCTCCCGCCGACCCACTCCCCGGTAGATAAGAGGCAGCTCCACGTTTTCCTGGGCCGTAAGATTTCCGATAAGGTTAAAGCCCTGGAAAATAAAGCCGATTTCCAGATTTCGAATATCCGACTGCTCATCATCCGTCAGATCCGACACGTCTTTTCCATTTAAATAATAGGTGCCGGAGGTTGGCACATCCAGACAACCCAGCATATTCATTAATGTAGACTTTCCGGAACCTGACTGGCCGATGATGGCCACAAATTCTCCCCGGTCAATACACAGGCTCACATGGTCCAGGGCGCGAACCTCATTTTCCCCCGGATTATAAACCTTGCAGATGTCACTTATCTCAATCAGCGCACTCATATGTTCCTCCTATCTGTATTACTCATTTAATACAATAACACATTTTAACAAATACGCAAGACTCTTTCGGAAATCTTAAGTATTTTTTCCGGGTTTTTTCATATCCCAATAATAGAACGATTTTTACCTCCCCGGACCTTCAGCTTTCCCAAGATTTCTTTTGTTTTACACCCTCCAGCCACTGGAAGGTCAATCCCTTTTTATACGAAACACCCATTTTTTTGAACAGGAGCATGGTTATGTATATTTTAATCGCAGGATATGAGAATCAGACCAAAAATTACCGGGTGGCCCTGGAAAGCCTGGGAGCCTGCACTGCTTGCCTTTCTTCCAAATTTCAGAAGGGTCCTCAGGCCTTTCCCCATGACAATCCTTGGGAGGTCAAAGGGGCGGAGCCCCTGGCCCCTTTTGACGGCCTACTCCTCCCCGGCGGCGGGGATATTTATCCGGAGCTCTTTGGACAGGAGAATCAGGGCTCCACACAGGTGGACCTCCTGCTGGATCTCTTGCAGCTCCATTTGTTCCGCGCCTTTTATCAGGCCCAAAAGCCAATCCTTGGCATCTGCAAGGGCATGCAGCTCATTAACATTGCCCTGGGGGGAAGCCTTATCCAGGATCTGCCAGGGGATGTGAGAAAGCGACACGCCTATGAGGGCCGGGATCAGATTCATTTTACAGAAATTCTTCCTGATACATTTCTTTCTTCCCTCTATGGTCCCGCCCTTATAACCAACAGCGCCCACCATCAGGCTGTAGATAAGCTGGGAACGGATCTGCTGCCCGCCCAATTCAGCCCGGATGGAGTGACGGAGGCTCTTTTTCACAGGAATCGGATGGTTTTCGGTGTCCAATGGCATCCGGAACGTATGTTCTTATCTTCATCTCTCGACAAACTAAACTCCAGGAACCTCTCCCGATCCCAGGTCCTTTCGCATTCCCAGGTCCTTTCGCATTCCCAGGTCTTTTCGCGGTCCCAAGCCCTTTCGCATTCCCAGGTTCCCGGGCAAAAGGAGAACCAGAAAACCGGGGACGGCTCTCTGGTTCTTGCATATTTTCTTTCCCTGTGTTCCCCTGTCTCCCAGGGAGAAGGGCAATTTTAAGCTTCCTCCCCCTTAGGCTCCGCCTCCGCAGAAAGCACCGGGAAGCTTACCTCCGCCGTAAACAGATCCGCATTGATCCGAATCTCAAAGCTGCCCCCGCAGGCCTCGGTAAAGCTTCGGGCAATGGATAGACCCAAACCGCTGCCTCCGTCGGTGCGGCTCTCATCTCCCCGGACAAACCGCTCCGTAAAGTCCACGCCCCCTTCCAACTCCACCCGGGAGATATTCTGCACCCGGGCCAATGCCTGGCCGTTTTCCTGGCTCAGGGTCACGTGAATGCGGGAGCCGGGCAGAGAATATTGGAGAGCATTCTGCAGCAGATTCTGGAATACCCGATACAGCCTCCGGCCATCTGCATAAATGTAAACCTCCCCGGAGGGCAGATCCGTCCGGAACACCATGCCGCTCTCCTGAATCTGTTCATTCATATCCGCAAGGGTCTGACAGATTAACCGCTGCAGATCCAGCTGTTCCATATATACCGGCAGCTGACCGGAGCTGGCCTTGCTCACCTCAAACACATCCTGTACCATGCTCCTCAGCCGTTCGGATTTGCGCCCCAGGATTTCAATGTAATCCCGCACATGGTCGGGGAGGCCTTCTTCCTCCTTTAAGAGCTCCACATAGCTGATAATAGAGGTGAGAGGGGTCTTGATATCGTGGGATACATTGGATACCAGCTCCACCTTCATGCGCTCGCTCTTCATCTGCTCCTCCATGGCCCGGTGCATGCCCTGCTGAATATCATTGAGCTGCTCCGCCATTTCTTTCAGATCCCGATCCCTGGGCAGCTTAAGCCCTTCTGTAAGATTTCCCGCCCGCACAGCCGCAATCTGGCTGCCCAGGGCCCCGATATCCTCCCCGTTATGACGACTGTAGAGCACACAGCGCACGGTGAGCGCCAGAGCCAGCAAAAGAAGCAGGATGCCCAGCAGGGCAAAGAAGCTCCCCAGCCATATTCTGTCCCAGAACCTGTTCCCAATCCAAATGCCCAGGCCCACAAAAAACAATCCCAGAGGCCAGGCCAGCAGTGCATTGAGAATCCGGTATACCATCCTCCTCTGCACGGGAAGCTTTAGCTCCTTTCTGGAGAGTAACTGCAAAAGGCCTTTCAGCAATCCCTTTTGCCTCTTCCCATTATAGCGCAGATCGTTTCCCAGAAGGTACAAAAGCAGCACAATGACCAGGGCCAGAAGCCTCTGCTGTCCGTAATAGTCATACCAAAATTCCTCAGACCGCAGGATTGTAAGGGGAATGCCAAGCCCCAGGATAAGCTTTCCCTCAATCCAGCATTTCCCCGTCAACCGGGCCAGGCGCTCCTCTGCCGTTTTTTTTTGCCTTCGGCTGCACCAGGCAACCATTACCAGGGCCAGTCCCAGAAAAAACAGTCCCAGAACTCTCTGAAATTTCTCCCGATTGGCTTTCTGGTTCCGCTCCATCCAGTACAGCTGATTTCCATACTGCTGGCTGCCGGCTCCCCCATAATTTCCCTGCACATACAGCCGGGGCTGCCGGGCCACCGCCATAAGCACCCGAATGTCCTTGGCCTCCTCACTCACATAAAAGTTCTGATAGCCGGGCACATACCACTGATCGTCCTCTTCATAATAGGGATTCTCATAGATATCCAGCTCCCGGCCGTCCTTGTACAGCCAGGTCCTCTCCCCGTCAAAGTACAGAAGAAAGTTGTAGCCTTCCGGCAGATTTTTTGTCTCCCAGTCCAGATTCAGCCCTTCCGCATTGGTATACAGCTCTTCGCTGTCTTTGCTCACCCGGTACAGAAGATTCTTGTCCCGGGCCATCTGTTCCATAAACCGGCGGATATGCTCCTCCTTTTCCTCTTTCGTGGGCGGCCTCCAGCCGTCCTCCTCCCAGTCATCCTCCTCCCAGTCATCCTCTTCCCAGTCATCCTCTTCCCACCAGTCAGATTCTTCCGCTATGGCAATGTCTGTCACCTCCAGAGTAGCCTCCTGGGTAGTCCCCCTCCCCCAAAACCAGTCCCACCAGTCGTCCGGCTCCCAGTCACAGCCTTCCGTAGCGACGGTGCTGGGGGTGCCATAATCATACCAGGAGTATTCCTCAAAGTATGGATCATAGCCATAATATACCCCATAGCTACCCCACAGCTCTCCCCCGGAGGCTGCCAGTAAAAGCTCCTCCAGACGATTGCCCACATACCAGCGAAATTCCGGGGTATTCTGGTAATCTGCCTCCAGCTTTTCCCGAATCACAGACCCTCCATCCCCGTAAAATACCCGGCTAAGAGCCCACCACCCTCCGGATACCAGGCTGATAAATAACAGGTACAGCCCCCCGAGAAGGGCCGCCATACTACCGATTTGCTTGCATTTTTTCCATTTTGTATCCAATTCCCCACACCACCTTTAAATATTCCGGTTCCTTTGGATTCAGCTCGATTTTTTCACGAATGCGTCGGATATGGACCATCACCGTATTTTCCGGGGCAAAGCTTACCTCCTCCCAGACCCGCTGATAGATTTCCTCCGCCGGAAAGACCCGCCCCCGGTTTCGCATCAAAAGCTCTACGATCTTGGTCTCCGTGGCCGTCAGCCGTACAGGCTCTCCGTCCGCATAGAGGGTCCGTTCCTTTAAGCGATAGCAGAGCCTTCCGTTTTGGATTTCGTCCTCCCGCTCCGGGGCGTGGATGTCTCCCAGGCTGGTATACCGGCGAAGCTGGCTCTTGACCCGGGCTGCCAGCTCTCTGGGATTGTAGGGCTTGGTCACGTAATCGTCCGCCCCCATGGAAAGCCCCAGAATCTTATCCGTCTCCTCGCTCTTGGCGCTGAGCACAATAATGGGCAGATTCTGCCGCTCCCGAATTTTTAAGATAGCTGAGAGACCGTCAAGCTTTGGCATCATCACATCTATAAGCAAGAGCTGGACAGATTGCTCTCCCAGTATTTCCAGAGCCTGCAATCCGTCGTAGGCCCGCTCCACCTCATAGCCCTCCTGCTCCAGCAAAATCCCAATGGCCTTTACAATCTCCCGGTCATCATCCACCACCAATATCCGTTCCTTCATCCTGCTTCCTCCTTTTGCCTGTCTCTATGCTATAAAAGAAATCTTACAAACCTTCTGTGAAAACTCTTACAAGAATCTTACGATTTTTCCCACATCTTTTCAATGCTTTCTCACGGTTTCCGTTTTTTCCCTTTTTCATCCACCCTATTTTTCATTCTCAGTTCCATTTCCCATTTTAAGGCAAAAAATACCCCCTGGTAGTATTTTTAGCAACCTACCCGAGGGCATTTTTTGATTTTCCTGCAAAGCCTCACCCGGCCTTTTTATGTTTTTACTCTTCCTCTTCCTCCTCCGGCTCCTCGGGAAGGTAGATATGCACCTTGTCAATGCGGTTTTTGTCAATCTCGTCCACTACCAGACGAATGCCGGAATCTGTCACCACAGACTCTCCCGCCGCCTGGGGCAGCCTGTCCAGAAGCTCAATGACAATGCCGCCGATGGAGTCGTAGTCCTCTGAGTGGAGATCCAGCCCGATCCAGTCATTTAAATCGTCAAGCTTGGTGGAACCCTCCACAATGTACTCCCGATCCGTAATTTCCTGAATAAGGTTTTCCTCCTCCTCGTCATACTCGTCCCGGATCTCTCCCACAATCTCCTCCAGCAGATCCTCCAGGGTAATCAATCCGGAGGTTGCGCCGTATTCGTCCAGCACAATGGCCAGAGAGATGGAGTTCTCCCGCATCTCCAGCATAAGCTCGGAGGTCTTTTTATGCTCGTGGGTAAAATAGGCATCCCGCAGAATATGCTCTACCCGGAAGTGCTCCTTATCCTCATAGATGAGCAGATCCTTTACATTGATGATTCCCACCACATTGTCCGTATTCTCCTCATACACGGGCAAACGGGTAAACATACAGTCCTTATAAACAGCCAGGGTATCCCAATAGCTGGAATTCAGCTCCAGAAATACCATATCCACCCGGGGAACCATAATGTCCTTGGCCAGATGATCGCCCAGATCAAACACATTGTTGATCATCTTGCGCTCTTCGCTTTCTATTTCGCCATCCTCATGGCTTTCGTCCACAATGCTTCGGATTTCCGTCTCTGTATAGGTATCTGACTTCTTATTGGGATCCACGCCCAGAACCCGCATCAATCCCCGGGAGATGGAATTGATCACCCGGCTTACGGGGGTAATCACCTTCACCCAGGCGTATATGGGCCCCGCGTACAGAAGCGCCAGGCGCTCCCCGGAGATAGCCGCACAGTTTTTCGGCGTAACCTCCCCGAAAATCAGGACCAGAACGGTAAGTACCCCGGTGGCAATCCCGGCCCCGGCGCTTCCGAAAAAATTGGTGGCCAGCACCGTGCCCAGGGCTGTCATGCCTATGTTTACAAGATTGTTTCCAATAAGAATCGCGCTGAGCATCCGGGAGGGCTCATCCACCAGGCGAAACACCCTTTCTGCTCTTTTATCCCCGTCCTCCATCATGGTCTTGATACGGATTTTATTTACGGTGGTCAGCGCAGTCTCCGCAGAGGAAAAAAATGCGGACAATGCCAATAATACAACTAAGCTTCCTAGTTGTATGGCGTCACTCGAATCCAAAAAAGTTCACTCCTTTGTCTGGAAGTATGGTTTCATCCATACTTAATCAATAGATACACATCTTAAAATATACCGTATTTGTGGAAGAAATGCAAGAAAAAGATCCAAGCATATCCAATCCGTCCCCTGCATATATTGGGATAGATTTGAAATTCAATGCTCGGGAGGGAATCATGGACAAGGGAAAAAACATTTCCAATCTCATACTTCGCATGTTAAAGGCACTGCTGACCGCCTATGTACTCACGGGAGGGCTTCTGCTCCTTCTGGCCTTTCTGCTCTACCAGTTCCACCTGTCCCGCTCCGGCGTCAATGTGGGAATCATAGCCATCTATATTATTTCCTGCTTCCTGGCCGGATTCCTGGAGGGAAAAATGATGGGTACCCGTAAATTTATCTGGGGGGCTGCCGCCGGACTTCTCTATTTCGTCCTCTTGGCTGTCATCTCCCTGGCCGTGAACCAGGGCTTTAGCAATGCCTCCTCCAACTTTGTAACCACCCTGATTCTCTGCCTGGCCGGAGGAACGCTTGGAGGCATGCTCTCCTGAGAAAGGCCGGGGCTATCTAAAAAATGCCCTTCTGTATCCAGATTCCCAGGGATACAAAAGGGCATTTGCTTTCCGATTTACTTTCCGGCGTGAATTTGCTTTCCGGCGACTTAGTCACATTTGCAGCGGAAGGACGCACACTCTGTCTCCTTGCAGTCGCAGGCGCTGCTTCCGGCCACGCTAATGTGGTTGGCATGGCATTTGCACTGCTCGTTAAAGGTACAGTCCGTCACCTGGCAATGGATGTCCGTGGCCTTGGAGGGGCAACCGCAGTCAGCTGCATTCTGAAAGCTGTCCGTGCGCTCCCGAAAGCTGTTGCAGAAGGTATCCCGGGTATGCTTGGCATTGCTACCCTCCACCTTGATGTTGTCCTTGCAGCAGCTGCGATCCTTATTGTAAACACAGGTCAAAACAGTACAATCCAGATTGGTCATTGAAACTTCCTCCTTGAAATAATTTTATATTATTATTTCAAGCTGGCGTATTTTTATGCTTTGGAGGAAAAATTTCCAGTTTTTTCCATTTTTATGTATTTATCAGGTTCACCAAATCTTCCGGTAAAAGAACCTTTGTCATTCCCGGCTGAAAATCTTTTACATTTCTGGTAACAATGTAGTCCATCTGGGCCCTTGCAGCCACTCTCTCTATCACTGCGTCCTCATAATCTTCCATCGGCGACCCAAGTGCATCCACACATTCTGTCTCGGTCACAGGAAGTATCCCTGCAAAAGAATACAGCTTTCCCATTGTCTGTTTGGCCTGCTGTGTACTATGCAGGTATTTTCTTACCAGATAATAAATATCTGTAGCAGAGCTGGCCGTAATATACATGTCCAGCAGACGGTTTGCAGCCATAAGAAAAATCTTTTCCGCACTTTCCCTCCACGGTTCTCTGGAAGCCAATGCGTCAAGAACCACGTTTGTGTCAACCAACACTCTCATTTACTCTGCACCAAGCCTTTCTTCCCTGGCTGCCCTGACATCCGCATCCTGTGGCAATATACCAAACAAGGATTTTGCAGTCTCCACCCGGTCCTGGTATGGATTTGTCAGCTTTGCCACTACTTTTCCGTTTTTCGTAATAAAGATATCCTCCCTTGCAGACAATACCAAATATTTTCCCAGATTGTTTTTAAGCTCTGTTGCCGTAATCGACATAGGCCACGCTCCTTTCCTTGTACTATTATAATATCAAAATCGTTCGATTTTATCAATAATATTAGCTAATATTTTTTAAGCGCAAATAAAGCGGCCCTGAAATGAATTTCCTGCTCATTTCAGGACCGTTCCTCAAAATTTCTCCCTATCTAAAATACTCCACGCCAGCCTCAAAGATCCTCAGATCCTGCTCCCCGTAAATATTCATGGCCACCGCCTCATCCCGGCGCTCCACATGGGCCATCTTGCCCAGCACCCGGCCGTCGGGGCTTGTAATTCCCTCAATGGCGGCATAGGAACCGTTTACATTCCAGTATTCGTCCATGGTGGGATTTCCCTCCACATCCACGTACTGGGTGGCCACCTGGCCGTTGGCGAAAAGCTTTTTCAGCCATTCCTCGCCCGCCACAAACCGTCCCTCCCCATGGGAAGCCGGGGTCACATAGGTGGCTCCAAGCTTTGCCTGGCTAAGCCAGGGAGATTTATTGCTCACCACCCTGGTGTAAACCATTTTGGACACGTGGCGGTTGATGGTGTTAAAGGTCAGGGTGGGGGAATCCCCGTTCTGTCCGGTGATTTCTCCGTTTGGCACCAGGCCAAGCTTAATCAAAGCCTGGAAGCCGTTGCAGATGCCAAGGGCCAGTCCGTCCCGCTCCCCTAAGAGCTTCTCCACGGCCTCCTTCATGCGGGCATTCTGGAAGGCTGTGGCAAAAAACTTGGCGGAGCCGTCCGGCTCGTCTCCCGCGGAAAAGCCGCCGGGGAACATGATAATCTGGGCCTGGCTGATGGAGCGTTCAAACTCCTCCACAGACTCCCGGATGTCCTGGGCGCTTAAATTCTTAAAGACCCGAATGTCCACATCCGCCCCGGCCCGCCGGAAGGCCTTTGCACTGTCATACTCACAGTTGGTTCCGGGGAATACAGGGATAAATACCCGGGGCCTGGCCGTTTTGTGCCGGCAAACATACACGGTCCCTTTGTCATAAATCTGCTTCTCCAGCCTCTCTCCTCCCGGCACGGCTACGGTGGGGAATACCTTTTCCAGGGTTCCCGTCCAGGCCTTCAGAGCCTCCTCCATGGGAATCTCCACAGAGCCGTAGGAAAGGCCGCCCTCCGTCACCTCACCGATAAGGGTGTAGGTAATGGAAAGATTTCCCACCTGACCGTCCGGCACCTCTGCCACCAGGTTTCCAAAGCCTGCCGTAAACAGATCCCGGCTGTCCACGGAGTGCTCAATTTTCACGCCAAGCTTATTTCCAAAGGCCATTTTACTCACCGCAGCTGCCAGTCCCTTGCCGTCCAGGGCATAGGCGGACACAATGCGGCCGGCCTTCACATCCTCATAAAATTTCCCGTACTGGCTCTTTACCTGCTCATACACCGGCAGATCGTAGGCATCCCGCTCCACGGTAAGGAGAACAAGCTTATTCCCCGGTTTTTTCAGCTCCGGTGTGCGGATCTCCTTCTGGCTTCCCATATCCACTGCAAAGGACACCAGGGTGGGGGACACATCGATCTCATTGAAGGTGCCGGACATACTGTCCTTGCCGCCAATGGAGGGCAGACCCAGACCCAGCTGAGCACTGTAGGCTCCCAGAAGCGCCGCAAAGGGCTGGCTCCAGCGATGGGGATCCTCTGTCATGCGGCGGAAGTATTCCTGGAAGGTGAAATGAATCTTCTCATAGTCTCCCCCTGCAGCCACAATCCGGGCCACAGACTCCAGCACAGCATAAACGGCTCCGTGATAGGGGCTCCAGCTGGACAGATAGGGATCAAAACCATAGCTCATCATGGTAACCGTATCCGTCTTGCCCTCCAGCACCGGAAGCTTGGCCACCATGGCCTGGGTCTCCGTGAGCTGATACTTTCCTCCATAGGGCATCAAAACACTTCCCGCTCCGATGGAGCTGTCAAACATTTCCACCAGGCCCTTTTGCGAACATACGTTCAGATCTCCCAGCATAGACAGCCATTTCTCCCGGACATCGGCTACCTCCTCCCGGACAAAATACTTCTGCTTTTCGTCGGGGACATCCACCGCCACAGCCGTCTCCTGATGGGCTCCGTTGGTATCCAGGAAGGCGCGGGAAATATTCACAATCTCCTTTCCTCTCCAGACCAGAACCAAGCGGGGGCTCTCCGTCACCCTGGCTACGGATACGGCCTCCAGATTTTCCTCTGCCGCATAGCCCAGAAAGGCCTCCACATCCCCCGGATCCACCACCACGGCCATGCGCTCCTGGGACTCGGAGATGGCCAGCTCCGTGCCGTCCAGGCCCGCATACTTTTTCGGCACCAGATCTAAGTCCACCCGAAGGCCCGGGGCCAGCTCCCCGATGGCCACAGACACGCCGCCTGCGCCGAAATCGTTGCATTTTTTAATCAGCCGACTCACCTCCGGCCGGCGAAACAGTCTTTGAATCTTCCGCTCCGTGGGAGCATTTCCCTTTTGCACCTCCGCGCCGCAGGTCTCAATGGAGGCCTCCGTGTGAACCTTGGAGGAGCCGGTAGCCCCGCCGCAGCCGTCCCGCCCGGTCCGGCCTCCCAGAAGGATAATCACATCTCCCGGATCCGAGGTCTCCCGGATCACATCCTTCCGGGGCGCCGCTCCCATGACCGCTCCGATCTCCATGCGCTTTGCCACGTAATTTGGATGGTAAATCTCCTTTACATAGCCGGTGGCCAACCCAATCTGGTTGCCGTAGGAGCTGTAGCCGCTGGCCGCTCCCCGCACCAGCTTTTTCTGGGGAAGCTTGCCCTTTAGGGTGTGCTTCACAGACTGGGTGGGATCCGCCGCTCCCGTGACACGCATGGCCTGATACACATAGGTTCTGCCGGACAAAGGATCCCGGATGGCTCCCCCCAGACAGGTGGCCGCCCCTCCAAAGGGCTCGATCTCTGTGGGATGATTATGGGTCTCATTCTTAAAATTAACCAGCCACTCCTCTGTTTTCCCGTCTATCTCCACAGGCACCACAATGGAGCAGGCGTTGATCTCCTCAGACTCCTCCTGATCGGTTAGCTTTCCCTCTGCCTTTAGCTTCCGCATGGCCATAAGCGCCAAATCCATCAGGCAGACAAATTTATCCTTTCGCCCCTTAAAAATCTCTTCCCGGTCAGAAAGATACTGTTGGTAGGTTTCCTCCAGAGGCTTCCGGTAATACCCCTGCCCAAACTGCACATCCGTAAGCTCTGTGGAAAAGGTGGTATGGCGGCAGTGATCCGACCAGTAGGTATCCAACACTCGGATCTCTGTCATAGAGGGATCCCGCTTTTCCTCCCCGGCAAAATATTTCTGAATATGGAGAAAATCCCGAAAGGTCATGGCCAGATTCAGGGAATCATACAGCTCCTTTAGGGCTATCTCCTCCATCTGACAGAAACCCTCCATAATCTTTACATCTTCCGGCTCCTCAAATGCAGTCACCAAAGTCTCCGGCTTTTCCATCCCTGTCTCCCGGGAATCCACCGGATTGATGCAAAAGCTCTTAATGGCAGAAAATTCCTCCTCGCTGATGCAGCCGGAAATCACATAGGTGGTGGCCGTCTTAATAACCGGCTCCTCGTCCTCCTTTAAGAACTTCACGCATTGCTCCGCAGAATCCGCCCGCTGATCAAACTGGCCCGGCAAATATTCCACACTGAAAATCCGGGAATCCATGGTCACTGCAAACTGCTCCTCATAGAGCACATCCACCGGCGGCTCGGAAAATACACACTGGCAGGCCCGGGCAAACACCTCATCGGAAAGATTCTCCACATCATAGCGCATCAGTACCCGCACGCCTGTGACGCCCTGAATGCCCAGATAGCTCTTGATCTCCTCCTGGAGCTCCTTGGCCTTCACGGCAAAAGGCTCCTTTTTTTCCACAAAAATGCGTTTTACGTTACCCATAATTTCCTCCGTATTTTTTATATAGTAGATTCTGTGATTTTTCTACTGCCTTTTTTGAATTCTTATTTCACGTCAATCACGGAATAACCGCCAGAGCATAAAGTCTCCCCGGTTTCCTTTCATGACTTTGGCATCTCCCTTCCCTGGGGAAACAGCTCCATAAAGGTCCGGCACACATCTGCAATATGCTCGTCCATAAGCTGGGTGGCCTTTCTCTCATCATTTTCCCGGACCGCCTCAATAATCTCCTTGTGGCAACGGATGCCGCTGTCATAGCCCCGGCGCTCCACCAGCTTTTGCATATTTTCTCCCAGCACATCCCGAATAAGCTGCATACAGGCTACCAGCAGGGAATTTTTCGTCATGCGGGCAAGCTCTATATGAAAGCCCAGATCCGCGTCGGAAAAGGCCTCCAGATTCCCCACCTCCTGCTCCATATGGTGAAGCAGCTGCTCCAGACGCTCCACATCCTCCGGGGTGGCCTTTTTAGCCGCCAGTCCGGCCTGCTTGGCCTCCACCACCTGACGGAATTCCAGTACCTCCAGCACCGACTCGGTCCCCACATAGGCCATGGGTATAATGGCATTCAGATAAATATCTGCTCCAACCTCCCGCACATAATTTCCACCCGAAAACCGGGACTCCAGAAGGCCGATGGCATTGAGCTTCAAAAGCGCCTCCCGAATAGAGACCCGACTGACCCCAAAGGCCTCCGCCAGATCCGTCTCTGAGGGCACCTTATCCCCCGGCTTCCAGACTCTGCTTAAAATCATCTGCTTCATCTGCTCGGCCACCTGCTCGCTGATACTTACTTTATGAATCGGTTTGATTTCCATAACTGGCTTCCATCCTCTATTCCCATCAAATGTATAAAAAAATTGTAATCACTGTACCCTATTGTAGCACAATCGGGGAGTGATTACAAATTTTTTGAAAAAAGTAACTAATATTGTTTATTTCTCTCCAGATATTTCTCTCGGATTTCCAGCCGGCTCTCTGTCTCCTCAAATTTCTTATTGCTGATAATGCTCATGAGCATCTCTACATTTGCCAGCATTCCCAGATATGAATTAAAAAAACTAACGCCGCCACGCTCGGCTAAAAGCACATAATCCGCGCCATTGGTAACAGAACTGGTGATTTTTTCTGTAAGAATCACAAGCTTACTTCCCTTCTCCTTTACCAGCTCCAGAGTCATGAATACATTTTCCGAATACCTGGGAAAGCAAATAAGCACCACACAATCCCTCTCCGTGAGATCGTACAATTCCTCTGTCATCATTCCCACATCTGTAATGCAAATCACATTCCCCCTGCACAGCTTTAAAAGACGACCGAAAAAATCTATGGTTCCGGTAGCCATTCGATACCCGACCAAATATACCTTCTCTGCCCTGATAATCAGATCTGCAATCCGTATATATTTATCATAGCCATTCTTAATAAAAGCCTCGGAAATATTCTGCGTATGCTTTGCCCGACAGGCCTCCAAAATCTCCCGCTCATTCCGCTCCCGAATATCCTGCAAAAGCTCAGGGGAACTTGACACCTCCGATCCCCTCTGCCGCTCTCGAAGCATTTCCGACTGAAGCTCTCGACGGAACTGACTAAACTTGGAGAATCCCAGCTTATTCGCCACTCGAATCACTGTGGCTCCACTAACCCGGGTGGCCTCCGCCAACTCGGAAGATGTAAAATAGCAAGCCTCCTCCTTGTGAACCATAATAAAGTCCAAAACCTTCTGCTCACTCTTTGTCAGCCTCACATGACAAATTTTTTCTTCAATTTGTAAACTAGTGTTCTTATTCTGAATATTTTCATCCATTATTATTCCTCTTTGTATGGTTTTATTCTATCATCTTCCCTATGATTAGTCAATACGCCCCCTTTCCCTTTCACACAAGGAAAATGGGAGAACCATACGCCTGGAAAGTCGTAGTTCTCCCAAATGAAATTTATAAGCCTGCCCGTACCAGTCAGGTAACGGAGCAGGCTTATGAATGGACGTTTATTGATTCGCCGAAGCAGCAATCGCTTTTCTGGCGCAGGCAATAAAGCTTTGACATTTTTCTATGGTTTTTTCGGCCGTATCCAACAGCCCCACATTGTTGGCGCGAATGGTATATCCCATGGCCCCTGTCTCATTTAGCTCCCGGCAGATACCGTACACCCGGTTATACATTTCCTTCTCGTCTGCCCGAATAATATCTGTCTGGGGATTTAAACAAACTTCAATAGCACAGGTTTTCCCAAATTCTTTGCCAGCGGCCGTTGCAGAGGTCCAGGGTCCTTTGTGGATCATATCAATTCCCGGAACCTTGGCAATGCTGGGATAGAGGCGATCAAGCTTCCCACAGCTATGCCAATAGTTCAATCCTCCAAAACGCTGCGAAAGGCGTATCTCACAGGGCAGAATAAATTCCTCATATAAATCCGGAGAAACCGTTGGGGTATTTACCTCGTCATTGTACAGATTAATTTTTCCCTGTGTAATACCAAGATATTTCTCCCTGGCTTCAAAATATTCAATCTGCCGCTCTGTAAAGAACTCCATATATTTTCTGGCAAATCCGTCCTCATCATCCACCATGTCCATCAGCACATCCTCATAGCCTCTGGTATAGGTAGCGACTCCAAAGGGTCCTCTCTCCCACTCCGGAAAAATCACCTCAAAATCATCATCCAGCTGATCCCTGCAGTATTCATAAATTTTAATTGCATCCTCCATCTGGCCGGTATGGTAAAAATCCAGCTGCGGAATCTTCTCCAGAGAACTCTCATCCTCCAAAAAGTATTTAAAATCGATCCAGGGATCCTCATGCTCTCCATAAACCACCTGCATTCCCATAAGACTGGCCTCAAAGGCCGATCCCATCCAAATAGGAACCAGCTTATCTACAAATACATCATCCGGAAACAGCTCAAACCGTTTGATGCGCATTTTCAAATAATTCTCCAGAAACACCTCTGGCTTGCGGTAATAATCCGCCACACAATATCCCAGATATCCGCCCCAAAAATTTGTATTGCAATCCATCTGTACCGGCGCCATTCCCTTTGCCGATAATCCATCCATCTTCGGAGTTCCTCTCCACTGATCCCGGGATGTTTTTTGAATGCAAGCCCATTTTTCCTTTCGTTTCTGGTTTTCTTCACTCTGTTCCAGGGTCCTGATTTGTTCCATCAGGTATTTCATTTTGTCATCTCTCATCCTTGCACAGCCTCCTCATTTCCTCTACTGCCGTTCCATCAACTTCCCAAAAACAAACTGGGAATCAACGTGCATACCGGCTCTACAAAAATACACAAAAGCATAATCGCCGTTACCACAGCTAAATATGGCCAAAGCTTGGCGCAGGTATCCCGAAAAGTACACTTTGCAATCTTGGTAGATACAAAGAGCAAAATTCCCACCGGTGGTGTCAATCCTGCAAACACTAGCGCAATAGCAATCACACATCCAAAATGAATGGGGCTGAATCCCAGAGCTGTGCCAATAGGGAATAAAATCGGCACAACAATAATGGCCAGAGCCACCGTCTCAATCACGCAGCCCATGAGCATAACAAATCCCACTGCCAGCAAAAACACAATATGTGGATTTTTGCTGACAGCTCCCAGCATTGTCGCGATTGTCTGGGGAAATTTCATGCTTACCAGAAGCCATGCCATAACGGATGCTGTCATAACAATCAGGGCAATGGTTGCTGTGGAAACCGCCGCATCCAAAATAATTCGCGGTAAATCTTTGATGGTAATCTGCTTGTATACAAACATGGATATAATTATTGCATATAAGGACGCAATCACGCCGGCCTCCGTAGGGGTGAAAATGCCGCCCATGATTCCTCCCAAAATAATCACAGGGAGAAGCAATGCCCAAATGGCCCCCCGCAGGGTATGGAGAAAACGCCTAAAATCGAATTTTTCTCCGGAACTAAGATTATGCTTTCTGGCATATATGTAGACCGTTGTAATCAGACCAATGGCAATGAGGATGCCCGGGCCGATTCCGGCAAGGAACAGAGATGCCACGGAAAGCCCTGTTAAGGATCCATAGATAATCATTACAATACTGGGCGGAATAATGGGCCCCAAAGCGCCTGCACAAGCCTGTATGGACGCCGCTGTTCCCGCATCATATCCCTCTTCCTTCATGGCCGGAATCAAAAGGGAGCCCATAGCTGCCGTATCTGCTGCCGCAGAACCGGAAATTCCCGCAAATATGGTACTGGCTACCACGCTTACAATTCCCACGCCTCCCCGCAGATGGCCCACCATAGCCCGCACAAAGGCTACCAGTTTCTTTGACACGCCGCCACCGGCCATAACCTCTCCGCAGAAAATAAAAAACGGAATCGCCATGAGAGAAAAGGAATCCAGGTTCACCATCATTCTCTGGGGAATTACCACCAAAGGCGTATTTCCCATCATAAATGCTGCCAGAGAGCCAAGTCCCAGGGAAAATGCAATGGGCACTCCCATAAACAATGTCACTGCTGTTACAATCAACAAAACCCAACCCATACCAGCACCTACCTTTCTTCTATCTGCTCTTGTGGCTTCCCAGGCAGTAAAATCTCCATAATTTTCTCAACTGCAACCAAGATCATACCCAGACATCCTATTGGGATGGTAGCATACACCAGTCCAATGGGAATATGCATAGCCGGACTTGGCTGGGACATGGTTTTCATGCTGAGCTCCACACCGAATTTTGTCACGGCAGCACAAAAAGCAATAATCAGCACATACGTAATCAGCCGCAACATCTTTTTGGGATTCTCATGCAGCTTCGCTGTAATGATGTCCACCTCCATATGGCTTCCCATATCCATGGCCACCACAGCTGCAGACAGCGATGCCGCAATAAACATATAGCGGGCAAGCTCTTCTGTCCACATCGGGCTGTTCTGTAGCACATAACGACAGAACACCTGTATGGTGGCGGAGAAAATCATAACAGAAAAACAAAGCACCGCAAGGCCCTTAAATACCCAAACAACCGCATCTTTTATTTTTTTCATATGCGTCTCCTAATCCAGTTAATTGGTTCGGGGGCTGCCAGACAGCCCCCGAAATCACCTGTTACATTACTGTAAAGCTTCTGCCAATGTCTTTGCCTCGGGATATTTTGCATAGAAATCATCGTATACAACAGACACAGCCTCTACCAACTGATTATGAAACTCGTCAGAAACCTCTGCATATTCCACGCCGCTATCCTTTACAGTCTGAATGCATGCTTCTGCTGCCGTATTAATATCTGCTCTCTGGTAAACGGCACTCTCTTTAATGCATTCCAGGAAATTCTTCTGCACATCCTCAGGAAGTCCTGCCCACACATCCGGATTGATGGTAATAATGGCGCCGTCCCAAATGTGGTTGGTAGCTGTCTCATACTTACTAACTTCATTTAAGTTATACTGAATTACATTCACCGGCGTATTTTCAAAAGCATCTACAACGCCTGTCTGCATAGAGGTGTACATCTCTCCCCAGGCAATAGGTGTGGGGCTTGCACCCAGGGCATTAAACGTAGAAATATACAAGTCAGATTCCGGCACGCGAACCTTCAGTCCCTTCATATCATCCAGGGAAGTGATGGCGCTTTTGTTGGATACCACATGACGGAAGCCCTGGCTGTAAACGCCCAGTGCAATCAGACCTGCATCTGTCTCAATCTGATCCCAGGCAGCCTTCATGGCATCACTTTCAATAGCAGCCTCCACACTCTCGAAATCCTTAAACATAAAAGGCAGATTCATTACACCCGGCAGAGGAGCGAAATTGGATACCACGCCAATACTGGTGATAGCCACATCCACGGTTCCCAGCTGATTTCCTTCAAATACATCCCGCTCATTTCCCAATACGCCGTTATCAAATACTTCCAGCTGAATCCGCGGCTCCTTCTCTGCCAACAGCTCTTTCAGCTTCGCCACGCCCACGCCATACCCTGTATCCGGCGTCTGATTATGGGCAATAGAAATGGTGTAGGTTTCCCCGTCGGCTGCCGGCGCAGGCGCCTCTGTTCCTGTCTCCTCTTCCGTCCCACTGGCCTCCTGGCTTGGAGCCGGATCCGCCTCCTTGGGTTTACTGCCACATGCGGTCATGGACAGGGTCATCGCTGCAGCCAATGCTACACATACAATTTTTTTCATCTGGTTTTTCATTTTTTACCTCCCTTTGTTATTTATATATTTATTAAAAAAATAACCTTTTCCAGTGATTTTAAATATCCCAGGGCTGTCCTCCCGCCAGGCAGCCGCCATCTACATGATACATCATTCCACTCATATAGCCGGACGCATCCGAGGCCAGCAAAATGGCTATTCCCAACAAATCCTTGGGTTCTCCCGGACGATTCATGGCAATGCGATCCAGAAGAAATTTTGAACGAACCGGATCCGTCCAGAGAGGTGCCGTCAAAGGAGTGCTGATATGCCCCGGGCAAATAGCATTGGACCGAATACCAAATTCCGCCCACTCAATGGCCTGGGCCCTTGTGAGTGCAGCCACCCCGCTTTTGGTTGCCCCATATACGCCGCAGCCCCCAAGCATCATTACGGAATTGTAGGATGTCACGTTAATCACGCTTCCTCCTCCGGTCTCCTTCATATGCTTTGCCACCTCCTGGCTCAGGAAATGTACACCCTTTAAATTCACAGCCACAATCCGATCAAAGGTTTCTTCATCTCCATTCAGAAGCTTGACCCGCTTATTAATGCCTGCCCCATTTACAAGCACATCAATCCGTCCATAAGCCTCCACTACCTGATCCACACAAGCATGAATGGATTCCAGAGATGTCATATCCACGGCAAAGCTTTTGGCCTCTCCGCCAAATCCCTGTATTTCATCCTCCACTGCCTTCAGGCCCTCCATGTTAAAATCACACAGAGCCATCCGGCCGCCTACCTGAGCCATCCCCCGGGAAACCTCACTGAAAATGCCGCCTGCGGCACCCGTGATCAGGATGACCTTCCCTTCCAAAGAGAATAGCTCCTTTAGCTTCACATTTACATCCAGCTCCATAAAACACCCTCCTTTTTATCATTTTTTAATGCTGTTTTCTTCCTTTTTAAATTTTGAATAATTTTATTCATATATAACTCGTTTTTGTATGTTTTTATTCTATCACTTTGGATATTGTTAGTCAATATCCATCTGTTTACTTTCTATTTTTTGTGAAAAACATGAAAAATACTTCTGATTTTCAATGTTTTCTTTCAATTTTTTAGATATTTTGTATAAAAATAATCATTTATTTCTTTTGCAGATCCAAAGAGGCCGGAACCCTTTCGGATCCTCCGGCCTCTTTACAAATACCTCTGTCACTCTATCTACTTATATCTGCTTCCTACAAAAACAAAATATCCTTCCCCAAATGCTCCTTCATCATCCGGGCTGCCCGATCCTCATCCTGATCCTCCAACGCCTCAATAATCCTGGGATGAAACCGGTAGGCGCCGTCGCTTCCCAGGGCATCCACCACCTTTACCATGGCTCCCCAGAGAACCTCCCGCAGAATATCATAGGTCCGGATAATCAGGGGATTTCCGGTAATCAAGGCCAGCTTATAGTGAAAATCCAGATCCGCCCTGGCCCGCTCCTCCACATCTGCCTCCGCCCGGTGCATGCGCTCCAGGGTTTCCCTCAGGTAGGCGATGTCCTCCGGTCCGGCCAAAGTAGCTGCCACCGCTGCCGTCTCCGTCTCAATCACCCGTCGAAACTCCATGACCTCCCGGATATCGCTGCCCAGATAGGCCACGGAAACCAGGCCATTCAGGCAAGCGCCCGGATCCTCTCCCCGCACAAAGGATCCCTCCCCCAGGCGGGTCTCAATCAGCCCTAAGGTGGTAAGCTGCTGCAGGGCCTGCCGCACGGTGACCTTGCTGACCCCAAAGGCCTCCGCCAGCTTCTCCTCCGAGGGCAACTTATCTCCCGGCTTCCATTCCCGGTTAATCAGCTGCCTCTTCATTTGTTCGAACACTTGTTCTTTTACACTCTTACGCTTGGGTATCCTCTCAATGGCCATGCCCTCTTTCTACCTCCAGCGGGTGGTGAGAACTCGATTCAATTCCCTGGCTCTCTCTGGACTGGGCACGGCCAGATGGAAAAACAGCCGCTTATGGGGCAGCTCATCCATCATCAGAGCCAGCTCCTCCTCATCTAGCTCTCCCAAAACAGCCAGACACTTGTCTGCCGCCAATACCTGCTGAAATTTGGGCAGCATGTCTGCAATCCCCGGGCCCGACACATCCTTGTTAATCTGTACACATTTGATGGCATCCACCGTGAGCATATCATCCAGATGATGAAAGCTGTTGGGATGAAGATGTACCATGGTATAATCATATCCCTCACAAATACGCTGAGAGGTCTCCCGTAAAAACTGATTGTAATGGTTCCGGGAGAGAATGGCCGCCAGGTCCTCCTGGTACCACACGATTTTTCCCGGGGCCCACAGAGAATAGAGCCCCCCGGCATACCCTCCCTGGAAGGCGGGGATCCGCTGATACTGATCCCTGGTAAGCATGCGGAGAGCCTCCGCCACCTGGCAAAACTTCTCCTGCATAAGCTCCGGCTCATCCATTACAGCGTAAGGAAATTCCCCCTGTCCCATTTTCGTTCCCACCACATCGCTGACTCCCCGCAACAAGGACTGGCCCACAGGAAAGCGTCCCCGGGAGAGCTCCACCAGCCGATCCGTAAACTCCATATATTTCTGATACCAGGGATTCTCCTCACAAAGCACCAGATCTCCCAGTCCCTCCGGGCTGTCACAGGTGGGAAGGGCCATAAACGCCACCTCCTCCCCCTTAAAGGGACAGCCCATCATAGCCTCCATCCAGGGAATGGCAATGCAGGGCTCTGCCGTCCAAAAGGCTGTCTGCTCTGCCTCCTCACACTCCTGGAACATACGCTCATAATCCTTCAGAAAATCCTCTACAACCACCATATCCGGCGTCACCAGGGTGTCCTTCATCCGGATTTTCTCCGCCCCCTGAAACCGCTCCGCATAAAAAAAATCTCCCATCCGGTAGGATACCAGGGGTTCCGCCATCTCCCTGCCCTCCCAGAAAGCCTTGTGAAGCTCCACCCGTTCCTCCATAGACAGTCTTGCCATAATTTTCCTTCTCCTTCCTCTGTAGCTTTTAGTTTGTAGTTTGTAGTTGTATTACAAATATAAATGCAATATAACACATTTTTCCCTCCTTGTCCAGTGCAAACACAAAAAAAGACCTGCTCCTAATAAGCAGATCTTTTTTTTGAAGTTCCCTTCCCTGTTGTCTCTATACGATTAAGCTACCGCGAACTTCTGAAGTAAATTTTCAAAATCCGGATTCTGTCCTCCGTATTTGACGGTGAGTACCTTAGACAAATCCATGCTGAAAACGCCTACAATGGATTTTGCATCTACAACCACCCGGTCATAGGAAAGGTCCACGTCAAAATCGCAAGTTTCCGCTGCCTTTACAAACGTTGTAACGTCTGAGGCCCCTAACCGAATCTTTTTTTCCCGCATTTTCAAATCCACCCTTTCAAAAACATTCATACCTTAAGTTTCCTTAGCAGTATTGCCTTTGTTTTGGAAATTATGCCAGCTAATTCGAAATTTGTCAATTCCTTTTTTTCTCCCTATTTTCAGGCTTTTTCCCCTCTTCTGGCACACCTGCACAAAAAGATCTCCCTGTTTTTTTATAAATTGCCGAAAGGTTTTTTTGGATTTTTCCAGTTTTTTCCATTTAACCTTCAAGTACCCATAAAATTGCACATCTGCCGCCTGAGATTTTCTACATCCTCTCCCTCCCCCTCTCCCCCGTAAATTCCAGCATATAGGGGCGAAAACGCATGGCCAGCAGCTGTCTCTGAAGCTTGGGATTGATGCGGGCCTCCACGGCAATGCTCTCGTGAAAGCATTTCCAAAGCTCTTCTATCTGCTCCTCCTTTTCCGCCACCTGTCCCAGACGCTCCGGATTCAAATCCTGATCCTCCATAAGCACCCAGCCAACATCCCCCCCATGAACAGCAAGAAGTCCCCGCCCCACGTCGTGGATGATCCAGCTCTCATGGCGCAGCCTGTCTGCAAAATAGGGGGCCAAAAAAGACAGCACCTGGTGCTTTGGCTCTACCTTTGCATACAAAATGCCATTAGAAAGCTTCGAAAACCGCACAAAGCCCATAAGCTTATGCGCCTCATGCCAGGTTTTCTGGCTCAGCTCCATAACCGTGGCCACCGGTCCATAGGTGAGGCAGCTGGTTACCTGGCTTCCCTGCTCCAGAGACAATCCCAGCACCACCATGCGGTAGATGGCATCCGCCTTCCTCCCGTCAGCACAGGCCGCCGCCTGACAGATATACTCCGTGCATTCCTCCCCCAGCCGCTCCCGGATAGTCCCCAGCACCTTCTTGGCCTTTTCCATATCCGTCTTTACAGGCGTATACCTGCAAAACAGCTCCAGGGTTTTCTCCTCCTCCACCTCCAGCCGCACATTCCTGTGGCCCAGGCGGCTGGCCCAGGCGTCATAGACACCGGTAAAAATACCGTCCAGGCTGTCCTCGCACACAAAGACGGTCATGCTTCCCTCTGTTTCCATAATTCCGGGCTCCTCTTCCCATGACGGACAACGCAGGCGGTCGCTAGGACACGCTTCCCGGCGCCTTCTCTCAACCAGCTCTCTGAGCTGCCCCATTTCCCGCCGCCTCCAATCCCTTTACGATCCCAAGCACCTCTTCCTCCGTGCTGCCGCCGGAATCCTCATAGGGGATATGGCAATCATCAAAGAGAGACAGCTGCCGGTAGGTGGTGTCCCCGTCCACCGGAAAGGGAAGCTTCTCCTTGAGGGAGAGAAGATTTCGGGTAATATAATCCTCCTCCAGCTTGACCGGATACATCATCCGCCCACTGCAGGTAATAAAATACAGGGCCCGCTTTAGCACCACTCCCATGCGCTTCAAATCCTCGAAATCCACAGTCCCCATACGGCGGGCCCGGACAATCCGCTGGGCGGACTTGGGGCCGATTCCCGGCACCCGCAGAATCGTATAGTAATCCGCCCGGTTGATCTCCACGGGAAACTGCTCCAGGTGGCCTAGGGCCCAGTCACATTTGGGATCCAGGAGCACGTTAAAATTAGGCTTTTTCTCCGAAAGCAGCTCCTTGGCCTGAAACCCGTAATACCGAAGCAGCCAGTCCGCCTGATACAGGCGGTGCTCCCGAAGAAGAGGCGGCCCTCCCGGCAGAACGGGCAGCTGTTCGTCCTCGTTGATGCGGACAAAGGCAGAGTAAAAGACTCTCTTCAGCGCAAACTTCTTATACAGACTTTCCGCCACGCTGATCACCTGGTAATCCGTCTCCGGGGTGGCTCCGATAATCATCTGGGTAGACTGACCCGCAGGCACAAACCGGGGCGCGTGCCGGTACAAAACCAGCTCCTTTTTATTCTCCTCCATCCGGCTCTGGACCAGGCGCATAGGCTTTAAAATCTTTCCCCGGCTTTTATTGGGAGCCAGGGCCTTAAGCCCCTCGGCTGTGGGCAGCTCCAGATTCACGCTCATGCGGTCCGCCAGGTATCCGGTCTTTTCCACCAGCTCCGACGCTGCCCCGGGAATGGCCTTTACATGGATATAGCCCCAGAAATGGTATTCATACCGTAGCTTATACAGGGTCTGATAGATAAGCTCCATGGTATAATTGGGGGTGTACAGAATCCCGGAGCTTAGAAAAAGCCCCTCAACATAGTTGCGCTTATAAAACTCCAGCACCAGCTCACAGATCTCCTGGGGCGTAAAGGAAGCCCTGGGCACATCATTGCTCACCCGGTTCAGACAATATTTACAGTCAAAGATACACTCATTGGTAAAAAGAATCTTTAAAAGAGAGATGCACCGGCCGTCTGCGGAAAAGCTGTGGCAAATGCCCGCCTGGGTACAATTTCCCATGCCCTTCCCCACATTGGAGCGCTCCGTCCCGCTGGAGGTGCAGGCCACGTCATACTTGGCCGCATCCGATAAAATCTTAAGCTTCTCCACCAGTGGCAGATCCTCCGCCACAGAAACCTGCTGCATACTGTCATCCCCTTCGCTTTCAACTATAGAACATCTGTTTGTTTTATAGTATCACAAAAGTCCAGAAAGCGCAAGAGAAAATCGAACAAATTTTCGATTTTTAGACAATCTTAGAAATACTTACCGAAACACCCGCTTCCACTCCCGCACCTTCCCCACATGTGCGTCTGTAGCTTTTCCCCTGTAAAAAAATTCCTCCAGGGCCCGGGCCATCTCCTCCAGAGTCTCTCCCTGTCCTGCCCCGGAAAGCTTCTCCTCCCCCGAGAGCCGGCGCAGATAGCTCTGAGGGCTTTCCTTGGGCTGGCGGATAATACCATGCCGTTTTCCGTAGCTCTCTGCCGTAAGCAAAAGCACAGGAAGGGAATTTCTCTGCCGCAGACATTGATATCGGAACCACAGCCTGTGCCGCCATTTCTCCCAAAGCTCCCCAAGCCGCTGTCTCACCAGGCTTTTTTTCTCCACGCCCTTGGATGTCTTAAGGCCTTCGCCGGCCAGACCAGGCATACGCACATGCCGAAGCCGCCGCAAAAGCCACAAAAAACCAAGGCCAACAGCCAGAGCCGCCAATATCACCAGGAGCGGCAGCACCCACGCCGGAAGGGTCCCCGAAGCCTGGGACAGCTCCTCTGTCCCAGGTAAGACCACAGGCGCCTCCAAAGGGGGAAGCTCCTCCTCTCCCACGGGAAACAGGGCTACCAGCTTATCCAGGCAGCGCCCCAAAAAAGCCAGCGCCCATCTGCCTCCTTTCAGGACCAATTCCACCAAAAACTGCAGCGCCATTCGTCCCCTGCCGGAAAAAGCCGCCGCAAATCCCAGGCCGCAGATGGTCAACAGCATAAATACGCTTCCCAGGAGAAAGGCTCCCTGGATCCGGCTTCCCCGGGTCCTTCCCCCCTCATCCGTCATAACTCTGGTCATAATCAGAGAGAGAAGGCTTACAATCACCCCGGCCAGCGCCCAATACCGGCTGGGAGAATCCGGCGCCATATGCATTTCCTCCAAAAATAAAAGAATTCCCAAAAGAATCAGCATGGCCTCTGTCTGTACCAGGGTCTGATTGGGTTTTACCCCCAGGCGGGCCGTCTCCTCTGCCATAACCAGGGAAATTCCGTAAAAGATCACGGCAAACATCCGGGCTGTCAGCCCCTGGGCCTGTATCCAATAGAGATTTCCCAAAACAGACAGAATCCCCCAGGAAACCACATGAAGCCACAGATACCGGGAGAGAGATCCCCCTTTTCTCAGCAGCAAAAGATCCAATCCGTACAGGCCAAGGACCCATAAGAGCCAGGGAAACAGGGCCGGCGTCATAGCCGTCCCCGTCTGATAATAGGAAATGAGCCGGTATATGGTATCCATGCCCACCACATAGCACAGGAGAAGAGAAACACCGATCAAGCGTTTGGTTTTCATCCGGCCACCTCCCTTCGCACCGCCGACAAGGGCAGCACCGGCCAAACAGAGCTCTTCCCTTCCTTCCCGGAAAGAAGAGTAACGCCTGTCTCCCCCCACCGGCTTAAAAGCTCCTGACAGGTCATGGTCTCCACACTTTCCACCGCCACATAAACCTGTCCCAGGCTTCTTTTTCTGGAAAGAAGCTCCCCACTGTCAAAATAAGCCTGCTCTCCCTCATAGGAAACGCCTGCCAAGGCCGACAGCAACCGGTGTGCAAAGCCCTCCTCACAGGAAGGCAGCAAAAGGGTCCCTTCCCCGCTTCCCCCAGCCTCCTGGTGAGGAAGCGCCAGGCCGCAGGCCATCTGTCGTTCCAAAAGACTTACAAAGAGGGAGCCTAAAACGCTTAGCATATCCTCCAGCTCCTCCTTCGCACACACCCGGCGCACCTCCTGCCTCTCCCCCTCCCTTTCTTCCCGGGAAAAGGAGGCCAAGTCCAGGAGGAAAAAGGAAGAGCGGGGCTGCACCCGCTCATATACATTCACCTGCATCTGATTCTGCCGGGCCAGCATGCGCCAGTTGATTCTCTTCACCGGATCCCCGTACCGGTAATCCCGGATGCCCTTCAAAAGGGTGGGGTCCTCGTAGATCCCCTGCTGCCCCACATCCGCGTCATACATCTGCCGGAGAAAGGGCTCTGGTTTCACCTCCTGCAATCTGGGATAAACCACAAACACCGGGGGATTCCAGAGCTTTATCATTTTCCTTTTTATACAAAGCCCAAAGCCGTCCCCAGACACAGCTCCCAGCTCCTCCAGGAAAAAAATTCCCCGCCTCACGGCCCGAAACCAGGTTTTCCACTCCAGCTGCTGGTGCCACAGAATCCAGGCAAACTTCCGCTTCCACACAGGATAGGCCGCCTCTCCCGCCCCGTCCTGCTGCCACTCCCTGGTAAAATCCTCCTCCGGCTCCACGCACTCCTGCCGTCCGCAGGGGAAAGACAGCTCCAGCCAGATCACGGGCAAAAACTTACGATTCTCTATGCGAAACACTCCTGGGATCCGCTCCCCCACAAAGCCGCTTCCCTTAGGCGCCTCCAGGGTAATCTCCACCCCCCTTAGCGCCTTTTGTCCCCAAAAGTAGGATACAGAGAATAAAAGGGTGAGAAACATAAAAAACACAGCCAGGGAAAAGAGCCCAAAATAGCTGCTTATAAGCACCAGCGCCGCAAAGGTTAGAATGGCTCCCCGGTTTGCAAAGCTGCTGGAAAAATTCTGTCTATTTTCCACCGAACAGCTCCCCCTCCCTGGGTGGCACCGGGCATTCCCGAATGATCTCTTCTATAATCTCATCCGCTACTTTACCGTTAAATCTCGCCTCACTGGTAAGCAGAATCCGATGGCTCAGAATGGGCAGGGCAATCTCCTGCACATCCTCCGGGGTCACATATTCCCGGCCCTTGAGAAGCGCCCAGGCCTTCCCCCCCTGATAGAGGGAACGGGACGCCCGGGGACTGGCCCCATACTTTAAGAGCCGGTGAGCTCTGGTCCGATGCACCAGCTCCACCATATAGGCCTTTACATAATCGCTGACAAAAATCCCCTCCTGCTCCTTCTGGGCTTCAAGAAGCAGCTCCGGGGAGGCCACCCTTCGCAAAATCCCGTAATCCGTCCCGTCTCCCAGGGCGGTGAGCATCTGCACCTCCTCCCCGGCCGTGGGATATCCCAGAGACAGCCGGACGAAAAACCGATCCATCTGCGCTGCCGGCAGGTGAAAGGTGCTCTCGCTCTCCACGGGATTCTGGGTAGCCATGACAAAAAAGGGGCTGGGAAGGGCATGACTCTCCCCGTCCACCGTCACCTGTCGCTCCTCCATGGCCTCCAGAAGGGCTGCCTGGGTCCTGGGAATGGCCCGGTTTATCTCGTCCGCAAGAAGAATATGGGTTGCAACCGGTCCCTCCACAAAGCGAAAGCTCCCGGCCTTCTGATCATAGATATTCATGCCCGTAATATCCGAGGGCATCAAATCCGGAGTAAACTGCACCCGCCTGTAATCGCAGCCCAGCACTGCGGATAATGTGCGCACCAGGGTGGTCTTTCCGCTGCCCGGCAGATCCTCCAAAAGAATATGCCCGCCAGCCAGAATGGCCATCATCATATAAGAGATCTGCCTGTGCTTGCCAATGATAATTTTCTCTGTCTCTGCTATGCAGGCATTTGCCAGCTCACAGCCTGTGTGTTTTCCCATATCATCCCTACTCCTTTCCTGTCAGATCTCCCCCCTCAAGGCCGCCTAAAAGCTAATCCCGCATCACATCGTCCGCTCCCACAGGCAGAATGGCTGCCAGAAGCATTCCCACCACGGCAGCCAGAGCCAGCCCGGAAATAGTCACCGTTCCGGCCACGGGAATGCTGTCGCAGCCGATGCCCAGCACCACAATAATGGAGGCAATCATAAGATTCCGGCTGTTCCCGAAATTCAAATGATTGTTAATGAGGATCCGCACGCCCACAGAGGAAATCATTCCGTAGAGCACAATGCTGATGCCGCCGCTGACCGGTCCGGGGATACAGGAGATCACCGCGCCGAATTTTCCGATAAGTCCCAGGAAAATGGCCACCACAGCGGCGATTCGAATCACCGACGGGTCGTAAACCTTGGTAACCGCCAGCACTCCTGTATTCTCCCCATAGGTGGTGTTGGCCGGTCCTCCCAAAAGGCCTGCCAGAGCCGTGGCCAGTCCGTCTCCCAGAATGGTCCGGTGAATGCCCGGGTCCACCATAAAATTCTGCCCCACCACAGCGCTGTTGGTGGTAATGTCTCCCACATGCTCAATCAGGGTTACCAGGGCAATGGGCGCAATGGCCAGAATGGCATCCGCCTGAAAAACGGGAACCGCCAGCACCTGATCCAGGACTTGCTTGTCCGCAAAGGACAGAAAATGCGCCTCCCGCACAGGGGTAAAATCCGTAAACCCTAAGGGAATGCACACCAGAAAGCCCACAATAATGGCAAACAGTATGGGCATCAGGTTGTAAATCCCCTTGGCAAACACAGAAATTATAATAATGGTAGCCAGCACCACCACCGTCACCAGCACGCATTTCAGGCTGAATTCTCCATTTTCATAGAAGGCGGAGTTAATGGCCGTACCGGAAAGCCGAAGGCCAATGACAATGATCACAGGCCCCGTCACAATGGGCGGCAAAAGCTTATTCACCTTCTCGTAGCCCACCAGCTTAATCAGCAGGGCAAACACCGCATAAATCAAACCCGCCACAATCAGGGCCCCCTTGACCGCCTGAATCCGGGACAGATAGTCCGGATCTCCCATGCGGGCATCTCCAATCACCGCAATGATTCCACCCATAAAGGCAAAACTTGAGCCTAAAAAAACAGGCACTTTCCGCTTCGTAATCCAATGGAAAAGAAGGGTTCCAAGGCCTGCACAAAACAAGGTGATGGAAGTGTTCATTCCTGTCAACGCCGGGACCAGCACCGTGGCACCAAACATAGCCAGCACATGCTGAATTCCCAGGATGATCTTCCTGCTCAACGGGTTCTCCATAGTATTCTTACCTCCCTCGTATCTCAGTTTTAAGTTCTGTATCAATATACTACATTTCAGGGGGGCTTTCAACAAAAATTTCAGTTTTTTCCAAAAGCTCCCGGAAATTTTCAAGAAAAAACAGATTTTTCTGGCGATCCCACCGGGAATTTGATAAAATACTTCTGAAAAGGGCGCCGGACAAGAGAGGCTGCCCGCGGGAAGGAGAATATAAGATATGGTAGATTTATTGAAGCTGCAAAACGGAAGCGATGTGCGGGGCATCGCCGCAGAGGGCATAGAGGGAGAGCACATCAATCTCACTTCGGAGGCTGTCAATGTGATTGGACAGGCCTTTGTCCAATGGCTGGCCAAGCGCTCCCAAAAGGAAGCCTCCCGGCTGAAAATCGGGGTGGGACATGATTCCCGCATTACGGCGAAAGAGATGAAGGAGGCCTTTTTTGCCGGCCTTACCGCCGCCGGAGCCACCGTTTATGACTGCGGACTGGTGTCCACGCCCTCCATGTTTATGACCGTGGTATTTCCGGAGTTTTCCTTTGACGGCTCTGTCATGATCACTGCCAGCCATCTCCCCTTTAACCGGAACGGCCTGAAATTTTTCAACCCGGAGGGAGGGCTGGAAAAATCTGACATTACAGAGATCCTGACTCTGGCCAAGGATCTCCTGCCGGCCACAGGACAGGGAAGTGCTATCCCCTGTGACAGCCTGGCCGCCTATACCAGAAGCCTCAGGGAAAAAATCCGGGAGGGCGTACAGGCAGAGAATTTCTCCAATCCCCTGAAGGGCCTGCACATTGTGGTGGATGCAGGAAACGGAGCCGGCGGCTTCTTTGTGAGCCAGGTGCTGGAGCCCCTGGGGGCCGACACCTCAGGCAGCCAATTCCTGGAGCCTGACGGCATGTTCCCCAACCACATTCCCAACCCGGAAAACACCCAGGCCATGGAATCCATCCGCCAGGCGGTACTTTCCCAGCACGCGGATCTGGGCATTATCTTTGACACGGACGTGGACCGGATGTCCGCCGTGCTTCCCGACGGCTCCGAGGTGAACCGGGACGCCATTATCGCCATGATGGCCGCCATTCTGGCCAAGGATTATCCGGGGGGAACCATTGTCACCGACTCCGTCACCTCTGATCGGCTGACAGCCTTTCTGGAGGAGGAGCTGGGCCTTCGCCACCACCGGTTTAAGAGAGGCTACAAAAATGTCATCAACGAATCCAAGCGCCTGAATGCAGAGGGAATCGTCTCTCCCCTGGCCATCGAGACCTCCGGACACGGCGCCCTAAGCGAAAACTATTTTCTGGACGACGGGGCCTACATGGCCGTCAAGCTGCTTATCGCCGCCGCCCGGGCCGCCCGGGAGGGCAAGCAGATTGGGTCCTTTATTGAAAAGCTGGAAAAAGGCTTTGACGAGCGGGAATTCCGCATGAAATTAACCGGGGAGGGCTTTACGGCCTACGGCCAAAAGGTACTCACCCAGTTTGAGGAGCGGGCCAAGGCCGCAGGCTACCAGGTAGCCCCCCATTCCTACGAGGGAGTCCGCCTGTCCTTCCACTCAAAGGAGGTGCAGGGCTGGCTGCTGCTTCGCCTCTCCCTCCACGATCCCCTGATGCCCCTCAATATGGAAGGGGTCCGGCCCGGAGATTGTGAGAAGATGATGGAGATTGTCCGGGAATTGCTGGCCGGCTTTGAGGAGCTGGAGGTTATTTAGCATTGAAATAAAAAACAGGAACATGGCTCCCTTTATAAGGGACATGTTCCTGTTTTTCTTTTTTTACGGCGCGAGAATCCGGCAGGCCGGATTCCTATTTATAGGGTAAAATACGGATTCTCCACCTCATGAAACCGCCCGGCATCCGACGCCTGTGCAAAGGCCGGCTCTATGGGCATCTTTCCCAGCACCCGAAGTCCGTGCTCCGCCGCCACCTGATCCACATGGCTCTCTCCAAACACAGAAATCTGCTTTCCGCAGTCCGGACACACCAGGTAGGAATAATTCTCCACAATGCCCAGCACCGGGATATGCATCATCTCCGCCATGCCCAGGGCCTTTTTTACAATAAGCTGCACCAGATCCTGAGGGGAGGTCACCACCACAATGCCGTTCACCGGAAGAGACTGAAACACTGTCAGAGGCACATCCCCGGTTCCCGGAGGCATATCCACCAGGAGATAATCCAGCTCTCCCCAGCGCACGTCGCTCCAAAACTGCTTAACCATGTTGGCAATCACCGGTCCCCGCCAGATTACCGGGGAGCTCTCATCCGGCAGCAGAAGATTCACGGACATGAGGGCAATGCCGTTTTGGGTATAAGCCGGATCAATGCCGTCCTCGTCCGCCTGGGCCGGCCCATGGACCCCGTACATCTTGGGAATGGAGGGTCCCGTAATATCCGCATCCAGGATTCCCACCCGGAAGCCCTGCTTTTTCAGCTGATTGGCCATGGAGGCTGTCACCAGAGACTTTCCCACGCCTCCCTTGCCGCTGACCACGCCGATGACCTGGCCGATCTTACTGTCCTTATTGGCCTCCACCTGAAAATTGACCGGCTGCTTCTTGCTTGGGCATCCCTCGCAGCTGGACTTGTCGCAGCTGGTGCTGCTGCATCCTCTTTCTTCCATATCGTTCACTCCTCTGTTTGTTTTTTCTATTTTAGAACCGCTTTCTCCAGGTCTTGGGCGCAAAGAGCATGAGAATGGGCAAAATCTCCAGACGTCCAATGAGCATGTCAAAGCTGAAAATAATCTTGGAGAAGGCCGAAAACTGATGAAAGTTCAGGGTCGGCCCCACCAGGTTGATACCGGGTCCCACATTATTCAGGGTGGTGAGCACGGAGCTAAAGGTGGTGGCAAAATCAAAATTGTCCGTGGACACCAAGAGCACGGAGCCGGCTAAAATGAGAATATAACAGATAATATACACATAGACGCTGTGAATACTCTCATCCGGCACACGCTTTCCGTCAAGCTTTACGATATTTACCGACTTGGGATGAAGGGTCTGACGGATTTCCTTGCCAATGGTCTTAAAAAGCAGGATAATTCGGGATACCTTCATGCCTCCCCCTGTGGAGCCTGCGCAGGCGCCCACAATCATAAGCAAAAGAAAAATACACTTGGAAAACTCCGGCCACAGATCAAAATCCGCTGTGGCAAAGCCTGTGGTGGTAATGACAGACGCCACCTGAAAGGACGCGTAGCGAAAAGCCTTTAAAGGCGTCTCATACAGATGGAGAATATTGATGGTAATCAGGGCGATGGCGCCTGCCACCACTCCCAAATACACCCGGAGCTCCTCGCTTTTCAATACCTCCTTAAACTGCTTTAGCAGAATAAAAAAGTACAGGTTAAAGTTGATTCCAAAGAGCAGCATAAATACGGTGATAACCCCGTCAATATAGGCGCTGTCATAGTAGCCCACGCTGGAATTCCGGTTGGAAAAGCCCCCGGTGCCCGCGGTGCTGAAGGTATGCACCACCGCGTCGTAGAGATTCATGCCTCCGGCCAGCAAAAAGATAACCTCCAGGACAGAAAAAAACAGATACATCCCATAGAGAAGCTTGGCCGTGGACTGGGCCTTGGGCACCAGCTTTTCACAGGTAGGTCCCGGCACCTCTGCACGCATTAAAAACATGGAGCGCTTTTCCCCCAGGGGAACAATGGCCATGACAAAGACCAGCACTCCCATACCACCCACCCAGTGGGTGAGACACCGCCAGAAATTGATCCCCTTGGGCAGGGACTCGATCTCCGACAAAATGGTGGATCCCGTGGTGGTAAAGCCGGAAACCGTCTCAAAATAGGCATCCACATAGCTGGGAATGCTCCCGGAGAGATAGAAGGGAAGGGCGCCAAAAAGTGACCACATAATCCAGGCCAGAGCCACAATCACAAAGCCTTCCCTGGCATAAATATTTACATTCCTGGGCTTTTTGTGGGCCAGAGCCAGGGACAGCACCAATAATCCCACGGCGGTCAAAAGAAAAATCCGCCACTCATCTTCCCCGTAAACGGCAGACACGCCGCAGGGAATTAACAGCAGCAATCCCTCCACTCCCAGCATTTTTCCTATCAGGTAAATAATCATTTTATAATTCATGACTGCTTCCTCACTATGCCAGAATGTCCTTCAGATCATCCATCATCCGGCCCTTGCAGATAACGATGACGCTGTCCCCCATTTCCAGGGTGTCATTTCCGCCAGGGATAATAATCTGCCTTTTGCGCACAATGCAGGCCACCAGATGATTCTCCCGGGTGGGCAGATCCTTTAAGGGGATTCCCGTATAGGAGGTCTTTTCCTTGATCCAAAACTCCAGGGCCTCCACCTTGTCCCCGATAAGCCGGTACATGGTTTCCACATTGGCGCTGCCCATGGAGTTTTTCATGGCCCGCACATAGCTGAGCACCATGTTGGCGGTGATATCCTTGGCGGAAACCACGCTCTCCATGCCCATCTCCTCCACCATCTCCCGCAGGCCCTCCTCGTTCACCTTGGTGATAACCTTGGAAACCTTCCGGGCCTTGGCATACATGGACATAATGATATTTTCCTCGTCAATTCCCGTAAGAGACACAAAGGCGTCGGCATTTTCCAGGCCCTCCTCCTCCAAAAGGCTGTGATCCGAGGCATCTCCGTGAATAATGGTAGCCTTGGGCAACAGATCGCACAGCTCCTCACAGCGCTGCTGATTCTGCTCAATGATCTTTACCTGCATGCCCAGAGGAATGAGACGGGCCGCCAGATAATAGGCCGTGCGGCCGCCGCCTCCGATGAGCACGGTACGCACCCGGTTGCGCATGGCTCCCACGGTCTTGAAAAACCGCTCAATCTCCTTGTGAGAGGAGGCAATGTGAATCTTGTCCCCCACCCGCAGCACAAAGCTGCCGTCAGGGATAAACACCTCCTGCTCCCGCTGCACGGCACAGATCAGAAGCTTGATCTGATATTTTCGGTAGAGCTCTGCCAGGCTTAAGCCTGCGATCTTGCTCTCCGCTCCCAGAAGCACCTCCACCAGCTCCACCCGGCCCTTGGCAAACACCTCAATCTTGGCCGCTGAGGGAAAAATCAGCACCCTGGAAATTTCCTCCGCCAAAACCAAATCCGGATTGACTGCCAGGCTCAGCTTTAAGTCCTCCCGCAAAAGATGAATCTGCTGATAATATAAGGGACTTCGCACCCGGGCAATGGTTTTCTTGGCCCCCAGCCTCCGGGCCAGCAGGCAGCACAGCATATTGAGCTCATCCGTGGACGCACAGGCGATCACCAGATCCGCCTCCGGCACTCCCGCCTGCTTTTGTATCTCCGCGCTGGCTCCGTTTCCCACGATACAGGAAATATCCAGCTCATTGATGGAATTCTTTAGCTTTTCCTCGCTCTGGTCAATGAGAACCACATTGTCATTCTCGTCTGACAGCTGCCGGACAATCTTGTGTCCAACTTTTCCGTCTCCAATAATTACAATATCCATACTCTCTTCCTCTTATCCGTATAAACTGCTGTTTTTCATTATAGCACAGCTGTCCGAAAATTTCTATCCTAAAAAACGCCGCACCGGGAAGGCTCCCAGGCGCGGCGAAAGGAATTTGATAAAGGAATTCTGTTTTAGCAGGTAGCGCCCCCGGTTACATGAAGCTCTGCATCCAGAATCTCCTGCTTTCTCTTAAGCAGATCATCGGAGAGCAGCTGCTCCTGTACATTCTCAAAGCCCAGACGCTCAATGGTTTTTGCAAAGCGCTCCCCGGTCTTGCCCTGCTCCCGGAAGAGCAGAATGGCCTTCTCAATGACATTTAAAGCCTCCTCCTTATCCGTAAAGATCTTGTCCAGAGCCCGTCCCTGGGCGATCTTCTTGCCCCAGCGACCGCCAATATAAATCTTGTAGCCGTAGGTGCCGTCTCCCAGAGCGTCGAAATGGCAGTGACCCACGCAGCGACCGCAGTTATTGCAGAGCTCCTTGTTGATCTCCAGCAGGCCGTCCACCACCTTGGCTGCCCCCATGGGACAGATCTTTTCCACGGAGCACTTCTTGCAGCCGTTGCACTCATCCTCCACAAAATTAGGAATCCGCTGGCCGATAATGCCCAGATCGTTTAAATCCGGCTTCACACAGTTGTTGGGACATCCTCCCACGGCAATCTTAAACTTGTGGGGCAGCTTCACAGTATGATAGCCCTCGTAAAAGCGCTTGTGAATCTCCTCGGAGAGCCCAAAGGAATCCAGAAGCCCATACTGGCAGGTGGTTCCCTTGCAGGCCACCACCGGGCGAACCACAGAGCCGGTTCCTCCCGTTACCAGGCCCTCCTTTGCAATGTATGCCTGGAACTCCTCAATCTTGTCATAGGGAATCCCCTGCACCTCAATGGTAAGCCGGGTGGTAAAGGTCACAATGCCGTTTCCAAACTTCTCTGCCGCCTCCGCAATGCAGCGCTGCTGGGCTGCCGTGATCTTACCGTTTACCGTGATAATACGGCCGGAAAAATTATCCGTCCCCTTGTTGCTCAAAAATCCCATTCCCTTTACCCGCTTCTCATCTGCCGGGCTGATGGTTAATGCTGCCATAATTGTGCATCCTCCTTGTATTTCTCTTTTCTTTTATTTCTGTTTCATGCCCTCTACGCTTCCCCTACGCCTTTACTCTTCCTCAATCTCCGTAAAGGTGGTGCCGCCCTCCAGCACCTTGGTCTGGGTGTAGCCGTAATGTTTCAGACGATTCTGGGTAAGATAGGCCCGCTTTCCCTTGGCACATACCAAAAGCAGCTTATCCTCCTTCCCAAGTCCGGCCACCTCCCCGTTTATTGTGGTGAGATCCAGATATTTCTTTCCCTCCAGGGTAGGCGCTAAGGCACAGTCAATGATCTCATAGCCCTCAGCCGCACCGGACGCATATTCCACCGGTGTTATACTGTCCAAATTCCCGTCCATCTTATTCATCAGCACGTTGATTCCATGGGCAAAGGGATGAATGGCTGTGGAGAAGGGCGGCGCATAGGCAAAGTCCATGGTAGCCAGCTGATCTACCGTAGCTCCCAGGGAAATGGCTGTCACGGCAATATCCGTCACCTTGTCCACCGCTCCGGTGCCCAGCACCTGAACCCCCAGAAGCTTTCGGCTCTTTTGGTCTGCCGTCAGCTTTACAATAAAGGAACCGGCTCCTGGATAATAATGAGCCTTGTCATCTACCACCGCCATGGCGGAAATCACATCATAGCCCTCGGCCCTGGCCGCCGTCTCCGTAAGTCCCGTGCGGCCCGTGTTCAGTCCTCCCGGAAGCTTGGCCACTCCGGTGCCCAGCACTCCCGGATAGGCCACCTGTGCCCCTGCCAGGTTTTCTGCCAGCACCCGGCCGGAAATATTGGCTGTGGAACCCATGGGCGACCAGGCTCCCTTGCCTGTCTGCCGGTTGGTCACCATGGCGCAGTCCCCGGCTGCATAGATATCCTCCACATTGGTTTTCATATAGGCATCTGTCACAATGGTTCCCTTAAACATCTCAATGCCGGATCCCTCCAGAAATGCCGTGTTGGGACGAACGCCAATGGCCAGCACCAGGGCGTCCGCCTTTAAGCCTCTTCGGCTGGTGAGCACCTTCTCCACCTTTTCCGTGCCCTCCACGCCCTCCAGAGCCACGCCGGTCATGGGCATAATCCCTTCCTCCGCCATTTTGTTCTCCACATACTCGGAGAGCTCCGGATCCAGGAAGTTGGGAAGCACATGGGGCGCAAAATCAATGACGCTCACCTTCACGCCCTTGGCTGCCAGATTTTCTGCCACCTCCAGGCCGATGAAGCCGCCGCCGGCCACCACGGCCCGTTTCATATCTCCGGCCTCCACAGCCTTTCGCAGGGCAATGGCATCGTCGGGTGTCCGCATGACAAAGACATTCTTCAGATCCAGTCCCGGAATCTCCGGCACAAAGGGAGACGCTCCCGTGGCAATCACCAGCTTGTCGTAGGCATATTCCTCCACCTCACCGGTCCTAAGATCTTTCGCCTCCACCCTGTGCTCCTGAGGCTTTACGGCCACGGCCTCCATCTGGGTCAGCACCTTTGCCCCGGTAAGCTTGCTATACTTCTCAGGGGTATTTACAATCAGCTGGCTCTGCTCATGAATCACATCCCCCACATAGTAGGGAAGTCCGCACCCTGCATAGGAGATGTCCTTTCCCTTGGTGAGAATGGTTACCTCCATGCTTCGATCCTGGCGCAAAAGCTTTGCAGCCACCTTTGTGCCTGCTGCCACACCGCCCAACACTAACACCTTCATGCTACCGTCTCCTTTTTCCTTTATTTCTCAATGATTTTTTCTAATCTGTATTATAGCACTTGCAGCACTATAAGAAAAATGGTATTTTATTATCAAATTCATAGAAAAAACCTATATGTGAGGGGGATATACCGATGACAATCCGGCATCTGAAAATTTTTGCAGCCGTGGCCGAGACAGGGAAAATGTCTGCCGCTGCGGATCTTTGCTTTATCACCCAGCCCACCGTGAGCCAGGCTATCCGGGAGTTGGAGGAGCACTACGGGGTACGGCTCTTTGAGCGTTTTTCCCGCAAGCTCTATATTACCGAGGCAGGAGAACAGCTTTTACAGTATACCCGGCAGGTGATCAGCCAGTTTGATATTCTGGAAACCAATATGCAGGGCTTTCGTTCCGGCAGTCAGCTTCGGCTGGGCGCCACCATTACCGTGGGCGCCTGTCTGCTATCCTCCATTCTCAACGACTTAAAGGAGCAGCATCCCCGGCTGCAGATCTACTCCTGCGTGGCCAACACCAGCCTGATCGAGCAAAAGCTTTTAAGCTCTGAGCTGGATGTGGCCCTGGTGGAGGGTACCATTCAAAGCCCCAGCCTGATTGCCATTCCGGTGGTGGAGGATTTCCTGGTGCTGGCCATGTCCAACACCCATCCTCTGGCCTCCCGGAGCAAAATCCATGTGTCGGAGCTCTCCCCCTACGAATTTGTCATCCGGGAAAAGGGCAGCGGCACCCGCAGGCTCTTTGAGGACTACATGGCCCTCCACGGCATTCCCTTTCCCATCGCCCTGGAGGCCACCTGCCTGGACGCCATTAAAAATGCCGTGCTGTACAACGGCTATCTCTCCGCCATCTCCGTGCGGCTGGTAGAGCAGGAGGTGTTAAACGGCCGGATTCACATTGTCCGAAACCTGGAGTCCGACTGGAACCGAAGCTTTTTCCTGGTGTATCACAAGGATAAGCTTTTCTCTGAGCCCATGCGCACTCTGGAACGCATGATGCAGACCTACCAGTGTCCGGATTTTCTGGATGAAAAGGCCTGCGCCGTGCTCACCGCCGAGTAAGGGAGATGCCTTTCTCTTATCGAAACCGATCCACCTCAAAGTGCTCCATGGTTTTCAGGCAGCTCACAATCTGCCTGTATTTTCCCTTGATGTCGCTTTCGGACAGGGTCACATCCAGGGAAGCGGCAATGCTTTCCAGCAGCTGATCGTCCACATAGGCCTCCCAGCACTGAAACAGCTCCAGCTTATCCCGATAGGTCTCTGCATCCAGAAACCGCACCAGCATGGGATTGATCTCCGTAGGCGCCTCAACCCGCTCAAACCGGTATCTCTGTGTGGCCTCCGGATATTTTTCCCGATCCACCTCGCTGACAAACATGTCATAGGGCCGTATCCAAATGCCCCCGTCTCCGTACTGTGCCTCATAAACCACCATTTTCTCCCCGGTCTCCGTATGGGTACCCACAGCCACCACCTGGTACAGCTTATCCTTGAAGTGTCTGTAATACTCTCCTGCCTTTACCTCTCTCATCTGTCTCACTCCTTTTGCCCGGCACAGGAAAACACCGGGCCTGTCTCTCTATTATAGCAATAAATTCTTGGAATTTCCAGAACTTTTCTTTCAATTTTCCAATATTTTCCAGTTCTTGTTCGACATTTTCTGACATTTTCCGCAAATATCACTCCCGGGGAAGCACGGAAATATCATTTTTAATGGTAGAGAGCACATACAAGGTCTTGGTCCAGGATACCCCGGCCATCTGCTTAATATCCTGATGCACTGTTTCCAGATTGTTGGAGGAATCCGTGACCACCTTCAGAAGGTAGTCCACATCTCCCGCTATATAGTAGCACTCCGCCACATTGGGATGCCTCTCCACCTCCTTTACAAAATCCTCTCCGTATTTGGGATGCTCCAACCGGATAGAGATAAACACCGTCAAATCATTGCCCAGCTGCTTTTCATCCAAAATCACCGTGTACCGCTGAATTATCCCTTTCTGCTCCATTTTTCGAATCCGCTCAATGACAGCGGACACAGACAGGTTGATGGTCTGACTGATGGTGGAGGCGGTCTGACGCGAGTTTTGCTTTAAGCATTTTAAAATATTTAAATCAATCTTATCCACAGCTTTCCCCTCTTTTCTTAAAAATAGCGAAAGGCAGTCTGCCTGCGCAAACTGCCTTGTCCACTCATCCTGTTTTCCATCATATCAGAGAAAATATTTTTTGTCCACTTGCATTTTTCACAAATTTTTATGGGATTTTTGAGAAACTCTTTCCATCAGCTCCTCAAAAAGCTCTTCCGGAGTCTTGCTTTCCGGTGGCACCTCCAAAACAATTTCCTCTGCCTGCTGCTCCTCTTTTCTCGCCTCTGCTTCCAACTGCTTCCAAAGTTTCTCTGCTTCATTCTTCAATTTTTCTACCCCATATCACATTCGAATCGGCTACTTCATCTCCTATATTTCTATTATAATCCAATTTTAATTGATTGCAACACATTGAATTTATAAATTTTAATTTTTGATATTAATCGTTAACTTTTTGTTATGCTTCATTGACCCCCTGTTATAATCGGTCTACAAAATTTCCAAAGGAGATGTGCCTATGTCACAATTCCATATTGCTGAAAATCTCAAGAGGCTGCGCACCTTTTACAGCTACCGGCAACAGGAGCTCAGCGAAAAGCTGAACATCTCCCGGCAGGCCTATTCCAATTATGAGCGCGGTACCCGGCTGCCTGATTTGGAAACAGCATCCAAGCTGGCCCAGTTCTACAACATTCCCCTGGATCGCCTGGTCCACGCAAAGGATCCTGTTGGCGTCATAGCAGAATCCGCTCCCTACGGGCATATGGCCTTGACACCTGTGGGCAGCAGTATTCGAATGAACGGCCCTGATGCCAAAATGTTTCTCTCCTACAAACAGCTTCCGGATTCCGTTCAAAAGGAAATCCGCGATTATATCCGGTTTAAAAAAGAGCAGCAGGAGAAGGGCTTATAACAAACCCCTTCTCCTGCACGCAAAAAATCAGAAAATTTCTGTAGTCATCCATACCTTTCCATGTATCACATTCCAATTCAAATCCGGTTATCCTGTTCATACACCAGCTGTCCTTTGCAGATGGTGGCCTTTACCCTGCCATACAAGCTCTTCCCCGCAAAGGGCGAATTGGAGGATTTTGACAAAAATTTCTCTACAGTCCAACGCTCTGTGTCAGAAAAAAGCACCAGATCCGCCGGAGCCCCCTTTCGGATACCCGGAAATTCCAGCCCATACAATCTGGCCGGATTTACGGTCATCTTTTCCACCAGCTGAGCCAGCGTCAAAAACCCGGGGCGTACCAGATAGGTCACTCCCAGAGCAAAGGCTGTCTCAAGCCCGATAATGCCGCTGGGTGCTTCCAAGAGAGGCTTTCCCTTTTCCGCCGGACTATGAGGCGCATGATCCGTGGCAATCACATCGATGGTGCCATCCCCAAGTCCCTGAATAATGGCCTGCCGATCCCCCTCTGTCCGAAGAGGAGGATTCATTTTGGCCAGGCTCCCGTACTCCAGCACAGCCTCCTCTGTCAAAGAAAAATGATGGGGCGTCGCCTCCGCTGCTACCTTGATGCCGGCAGCCTTGGCCTTTCGCACCAGCTCCACCGATGCAGCGGAGCTGATATGCTGAATAATAATCCCACAGCCTGTCTCCCCGGCCAGGCGGCAATCCCGCTCTACCAGAACCTCCTCCGCCTCACGGGGCGAGCCCTCTATGCCCAGTTTTTTGCATACTGCTCCCCGGTGAATGCCATTCTGCGCAATGAGGCGGGGATCCTCCTCGTGAAAGCTTAGAGGCAGCCCAAGCTTCCGGGCCCGCATCATGGCCTCCCGCACCAAAGCTTCCTCCAGAAGAGGCTTCCCGTCATCCGTAAATCCCGCCGCTCCCCCTTTGGCCAGCTCCTCCATGTTCACCAGCTCCTGTCCTGCGAGCCCTTTGCTCACCGCAGCGCAGGACAGCACGTGAATCCCGGTTTTTTCTCCCTCCCTTAACACATAATCAAGGGTTTCCACCGTATCCACCGCCGGACTGGTATTGGCCATACACACCACACGGGTAAACCCTCCGGCAGCCGCAGCCCGGGCCCCTGTTTGGATATCCTCCTTATAGGTCTGGCCCGGATCTCGAAAATGCACGTGCACATCCATAAAGCCAGGCGCCAGAGTCAGCCCCTTGGCATTCAGGATCCGGCTCCCGTCAACAGCCTCTCCCAGCTGTCCGGGTTCGGCTATCCGGGCAATTTTTCCGTTTTCCAGCTCCAAATCCAAATACTGCTCCCCAAAAGCCCCCGGGTCCAGCACACGTGCCCCCAAAATTCTTAACATGGTATCTTCCCTCCTTTCTATGGTTTCCTTCTCTACTCTCCTTTTAACGTATCATTTGCATATTCCAGAAAGCTCTCCAGGGAGGCCTTGGCCCCATATTCCCCGTTGAGCACTTCGGAAATCATCTGATACCAGTAGACGCGCATGGACGCAAAGCCCTGTACCTTCTGATAATAGGTCCCGCTGTAGGGCGTGATGGCCTCATAGAATAAGGCCTGCTCATTTCCCTGGTATACGTCTCCCAGGGAAGTCCGCACCGGAAAGGCGCCGGTTTTCACCACATGTCCGGCCGCCTCCTCCCCGTTACAGATAAAATCAATCAAATACTGGGAGGCCATAAGCCTGGCCTCATCCTGGTGATCAAACACACAGAACCCGTTCATCACATACTCCAGCACTGGCACTCCATCCTGGGAAGGATAGGGCAGCTCCACCACCTCAATGCCCCCGTCCGCCAGGGCCTGGGCATTGCTGATGGCCTGGGGCAGTCCCCAGAGCAGGGTGTAGGAGGCCTCTCCCTTTACAAACTCCTCCACAGAACCGGCCCCTGTGGTTCCGGATCCGTTTAGAAGCCAGCCCTGATCCGTCCACTCCTTTACCTTCTGCATGGTGTTTACGGCCCCCTCTCCCTGAAAGGCGTATGCGCTCAGATCGGAATTCATCAAAGGCACGTCATAGAGATTGGTGAGAAAGGAACGGGTGGCATAATCTCCCGCCACTCCGGAGCAATAGAGGCTTCCGGCCTTAAAGCCGGAATTATTCAGCAGTTCCAACACCTGGGCAAAGGTATCCGTATTCCAGGTACGGGCCCCCTCCCGGTTTAAAAGCTCCATAGCCCCGCAGGTCTCCAGCATCTGCTTATTAAATGCCATAACATAATTCATCATACTCAGGGGATACATCACATAGGCATCCCCATAGGTGCAGGCAGACAAGATCTCCGAACTGACCAGATCCGCCTTTCGCTCCTCTGTAAACAACGGGGACAAATCCGCCAGCGCTCCTTTTCTGGCATAGTCCTGTATGCGCCCCGGTTCGTCGAAAAGCACATCCGGGGTTGTACCGGCTCCTATGGCCTCCTCCAGCCGGGCCGGGCCATTCTCATAGTCCAGCATCTCCAGATTTACCCGGATATTGGGATAATACTGTTGAAACCGGGCAATTAACGCCTGCTCATAATCCCCGGGCGCTCCACCCTCGTCCTGGACAAAAATGGGATACACCCACCAGGTGATCTCCGCATCCAGATCAGAAAGCACGAGAGCCTGCGGTTCCTCCTCCCGGGCGGGTTCCTCCTTCTGGGCGGGCTCCTCCTTTGGTCCCTCCTGCTCTATCTGAATGTCCGGCTCCTCCTGGGAATCCCGGACCTCTTCCTTCTTTCCACAGCCGGTGACAAGAGCCCCCAACAGCAGCCATGCCACCAGACTTTTTCCAAATTTCGCCATATATCTTCCGTCTCCTTTCCTTCGTCCTGTCCACTATACCATAAATCAGCTAATTTTTACAATACTCCCTTTTCAGTTGACAGCCTCCCTGCAAAAAAGGTAAAATAAAGCTATCACTTGAGAGGGGATCTACTTAATTATGAAACCATTAGAAGGACGAAAGCGCCGCTTTGGGGACCGAAAAGACGGATTTCTGGTCCGCAATCTGGACCCCATGGGAAAGCTGATTCCATTTATTATGCGCTCCAAGGCTGACAGTTGGGTTCTCTTTGAGGACAAAATCGATATTACCCACACGCAGGACTTTATGCACCAAATGCGTAAATCTGCCATTCCCAACCTGACTCTCTATCACATTATATTTGCCGCCATAGTCCGCTCCTATTCCCAGGTGCCGGAGCTGAACCGGTTTATAGCCGGAAACAATATCTATGCCCGCAACGAAATGAAGGGCTCCATGGTGGTCATGAAGGGGATGCAGCGCGACAGTGAGCGCACTATGATTATGCCCCGGTTTGAGATGGACGCCACTCTGCCAGAGGTGGTTACAGAAATCGAGCGCCTGGCCTCGCCTATTGACAAGACGGTAAAGGTCAAGGAGGATACAAATGCCAACGACTTTGACAAGCTGGAGTTGGCACTGGATTTGCTGCCCAACATACTCATCCGCTTTTTCTTTACCCTGCTGAAATGGCTGGACAGGCATGGCTGGATTCCCCGGTCCATAACGGCCTTAAGCCCCTTTCACGCCAGCTTTTTTATCACCAATATGGGTTCCATTGGCATGGAGCCCGTTTACCACCATATCTATGAATTCGGCACTATCTCCATCTTTGGCGCCATTGGAAGCAAAAATATTGTCTACGAGACAAACCGCAAGGGAGAGCTTACCCGCAAGGTGTACCTGAACATGAAATTCGTGGTGGATGAACGCATCTGTGACGGCTTTGTCTTTGCCCTGGGCTTT